>JABFSM010000256.1 GCA_013140635.1 Gemmatimonadales bacterium | reverse complement strand
CACCGGAACCCACCATCGGTACACCACCGATGGCGCCGGCCACACCCTGCTCGATTGCCTCCCGTGCCAGCGCCGGACCCGGCGCGAGTGCGTCGACTGCGGCCGCGGCAGCCTCCGCGTCGAGGCCTTTCGGTGCGCCCGATGTCGCCGGCGCAAACGGAGCGCCGACATGCGACGGTATACGGCGCGCCATCCCGCTGTGCGCGCGGCGGCCTGTGCCAGCTGGTATCGGCGGCTCTCCCCGGCCCGGCGTCAGGCCGTCCTCCAGCAACGCGCGGCGGACAATCGTCGCCGACGTGCGCAGGAGCGACAGGCCGCATGATCGTCCGCACCCAGCCCACCCCGCGCGGCCGGCTGCCGGCACCGATCACGGTGCGCGAGCGCTTCTATCTCACGCACGCCTGGGGCCTCTATTCCGAGAAGCACCTGCGACGGAAGAGCGGGCTCGGCTACACCCGCCTCCATCTCATTGCGGATGCCCTCGGCCTCCCGCCCTATGCCCAGCTGCCCCGCCTCACCGTCCCGGAACCGACGCCGGGCCCGACGATGCCGGCCACCATGATCCGCCGCTGCCAGGCCTGCCGGCAGCTGATGCTGTGTCCGCATTGCCGGTGCGGATGGGAGGCGGCGGTATGAACGCGAAAATCCACCTGGGTTATGCGGTCGGTACGGGCGACGCGGTCGGGATCCCGCTCCGGCACATGGTCATCACGGGCCAGACCCAGGAGGCCGGGAAGACCACGGCGCTGGAGGCGTTGATCGCGCGCGCCGGCGTCAAGGCGATCGTCTTTCTCACGAAGCGCGGGGAGGGCAGCTTCGCCGCGGCGCGGGTCATCCCACCCTACTTCCGCGAGAAGGCCGACTGGCAGTTCGTCGCGTCGATCCTCGAGGCCAGCCGAGGTGAAAAGCTCAAGTTCGAGCGGGCCTGGATCATTCGTGCCAGCAAGGGTGCGCGCACGCTGGCCGACGTACAGGGCAACGTCCAGCGGGCGATGCAGACGGCGAAGGGGCTGAGCGCGGATGTCTACCTCACGCTGGATGCCTACCTCGACGCGGTGGTACCCCAGATCGCCCAGGTCCGCTGGGCGCCGCGCGTGGACCTGCGACCCGGCGTCAACGCGATGGACCTGACCGGCCTCACCGTCGAAATGCAGCACCTGGTCATTCGCTCGACGATCGAGTGGGTGCAGGAGCAGGAGCAGGACACCGTCGTCGTGGTGCCCGAGGCCTGGAAGTTCCTCCCGCAGGGCCGCGGCACCCCGGTCAAGCTCGCGGCCGAGTCGTTCATCCGGCAGGCGGCGGCGCTCCGGAACTATCTCTGGCTGGACAGCCAGGATATCGCCGGCGTCGAGAAGATCATTCTCAAGAGCGTCGCCGTTTGGATCCTCGGCGTCCAGCGCGAATCGAACGAAGTGAAGCGGACGCTGGATCAGATCCCCGCCGGGACCAAGAAACCCAAGCTGGACGATGTGCAGACGCTCGCGCTGGGTCACTTCTTTGCCTGCCACGGCACCCACATCACCGAGGTCTACGTCCAGCCAACCTGGGTGAACGACCTCGATGCGATCGCCATCGCACGCGGCGTTCTCGCCATCGAAGAGCATCCCCCCGCGCCTCGACGAGGCCAGCTCCAGGAGCCCACCGTGAACGAAGCCGAAGCCCGCCAGCTCCGCGATGACAACGTGGAGCTTCGTCGCCGCGTGAGAGAACTGGAGGAAGCCCTGCACCGCACATCTGCCGATTCGTCTAGCGCCAAGGGGCCGGAAAGCGCGCCGGTCTCAGGACACCGTGACCACGGAAACCCGGGCTCGACGCCCGGATCGGCAGACGCGCTCTACCACGAATTCAAGACACGGCTCCTCCGGGAACCGTCCGTGCTGCGCGTGTTGGCGGAGCAGCCCGAGATTCGCGTCGAGATCGAGCGCGTTGTCATCGATGCCCGCGCGGACACCCTGCGCGGGCGAATTGCGCGCCTGATCGCAGACGACTTCTTCGCCGACGGCCAATCGGCGCCGGCCGCGCAGAAGGAACTGGGGCGCCGCGGCCTCGACCCCGGGCCCGCGAACGTCTACAAGGAGCTCGATGCCCTCGCACTCCTTGGGTTTCTGACCATCGAGCAAGGCAAGGACGACCGCAGCCGCCCTCGCAAGGAATACCGCGCTGTGCCGGGCATGAAGGTCAACGTGGTGAAACGATGACGACTGTCACCCGCACCACCATCGAGGCGGAGCACGCCAGGCTCCAGCGCGAGAACGCCGAGCTCCGGATCGCCGCCGATCGGTGGGCCGTGGCCCGGCTCAATGTGACCGGGCTCTATCAGCGCTATGCCCGCGATGAGCGCCACGATCGGCTGGCCGCGGCGTTGATCGACGTGGGAGCGATCGCGGACCTGGCCGTCGATGGACTCCGCGCCGAAGCGGCGTCCGAGGCCACGCCTCCTCGCCCGACCATTCGCTTCACCTCCTGCCCCCGCGCGAATGCGAGGATTCGATGAGCACCCGCCGCGCCGTGATCGTTCTGGGCCTCCTCGTGGCCGGGCTCCTCACCACGATCGTCCTGTTGCGACGGCCGGTGCTCAGCGCAACCGCCACGCCCACGCTGCTCTGGGCGGCGATGAGTCACGAGGGCGAGGTCACGCTCTACCTGCGCGCGCCAACGCTCCACTGCCCCGACGGCGACGGCCCGGAGGACGCCAGGCACTTCTGCTACTGGGCTGATCAACCCTGGCAGACGCTGGCACCGCCCGGGCTCTTTCGGGACCTGCCGGGCCCGCACACCGCAGTGCGCTACCGACTCGTGCCCGACACGCCGGCGGCCGTCGATCGCGCCGGGGAGGCACAGGAACGGGAACTCACCCTCCTCCGTCTGCAGTTCGGAGGATCGCTCGAGCCGGCGATGAAGGCCTTAGAGATCAGCGAGATGGACAGCGCGTTCGTCATCACCCTGACCGCGCAGGGCCGGGCCCTGGGGCAGCTGCCGCTCGGGTGGTTTCGGACGCTGCGGTCGGTGGTGTATACCCGACACGAGCGGAGGGCGTGGTGAGTCCGCGCCGATCAGTGGGAGAGTATCCCCCGGATTGGGAGGCGATCGCCGCCCGGGTGAAGGAGGAAGCCGGCGGTTGCTGCCTCCGCTGTGGAGTGACGGATGCGTATCAACTGTCCATTGAGGAGCGAGACCCGGGCGCCGGGCTCACCGTGCACCATGCCGACCTCAACCCGGCGAATAACGTCTGGTGGAACCTGCTGGCACTCTGTCAGCGCTGTCACCTGAGCTTCCAGGCACGGGTGGTCCCGGAACAGGCCTATCTCTGGGAGCACTCGGCCTGGTTCAAGCCCTTCGCGGCCGGGTACTACGCGTCGACGATGGGACTCCGGCATGGCGACCGCGGCTGGGTGGAGGCGCACATGGTCGAGATCCTGATCAACGCGCAGGGCAAGCATGTGGGGCCCGGGGAAAGGAGGCCGGCATGAGCGGCCCGATGCCCGCCGGCCAGCCGATGACCGACGCGCAGCTCGCCAACGCCGTGCATACGATCGCCGGCGAGCTCAACCAGGCGCTCGCCCGGGCGGCCCAGGCGGGCCTCCGATGCGACGTCAAAGCCTGCAACGGCCACCTGGTGATCTCGCAGGGCATGGTCTATGGGAGCCCGCCCAACGTGCAGGTCAGCGTGGTGCGGCCGCTATGAGCGCGATTCGTTGGACCCCGATTCAGGTGCAGGGGCGGCAGGCCACGCTCCGCGGGGAGACGACGGCCGGCGCAATCATCCTGACGCGCCAGCCCAGTGGCCAGCTCGAGCTCTACGCCGTGCTCCCGCCCGACCTGAGCCCCTCTGCCCTGATCTCGGCCGTGGCTCGGCTCCGCGCGGTCGCTTTCCATCCGAAGGACCGTTCCTGATGCTGCGGACGCGCCCGGATCTCCGCATGCGCTTCGACCCGCCCGACGAGAAGGCGGTGCAAGCGACCCTCGTCCGGCTCTTCACGGTCGTCGGGTTCCGGGTGGGGTCGACCTCGCAATACCGGAGGTCGGGCCAGGTGGTTGGACTTCCCGATTTGCTGCTTCGGCCGAGTGAAGCCCTGCGGGCCCGGCGGTTCCTGCGCTTCGCGTGGTGGGAGACCAAGGCCCCGCTGGCGCGCTGGCGTGATCGCGACGATCAACCGTGGACCTACTACAACCCGCTCGACCGTCGCACCTGGCGCTCGAAGCCACTGCAGCCCGCCCAGATGACGTTCCGCGAGGACGCGCTGGCCTGCGACGAGCTCCACGGCTGGGGCGGATTGGCCGAGGCCGAAGTCTGGCTCGTCAACCTGGCTCTTGGTGTGCGTCTGCCGAACGGTGTCTTCATGGCTGATTTCCGGGGAGCGTTCGCGTGATCATGACGGCGAAAGTCTCTCGTCCGTTGCCGGAGTACTCGGCCATCAAGGATCTCGAAGTCTTCGAGCCGCCGGAGGCTGCCGTGTTTCTCCGTCTGCATGTGAAGGACTGCTTCTCCGCGTCGAAGGCTATGCGCCGACTCCCAATTCGGAAATCGCGGCTCGGCCATACGCGCGTGCGTTATCTTCGAACCGAGCTCCTCAAATTCGTGGAGGGACACACCGGATGACGCCGCATCGCAGCCATGGCCGAGGATCCTTCGTCATCGACCGCGTGTTCGACGCGGTCGGCCGAATTCGTCGCGCCAGTGGCACCTCGAGCCCGCGGACCTTTCGCGAGCTCGATGCGATGCTAACCGCCCTCAACTCCCAGGGCCGCCACGATCTGCTCGTCGAAATCCGGGACGGCAACCTGAAGGCGAGCTACGTCTACACCTGGTTCCGCCAGAACGCGCTCGATCGGATCCCAACCGGCAAGACGATCGCCCCCCTCGAGGCTTCGTTCAAGGCGTGGCGGACGGCGCTGCAGTGCTCGGACGATCACGCGAAGAACATCGGGACTACTCAACGCGCTCTGCAACTTACCGGGCGCGAGATCATCGCAGATCTGCCGGCGGTGCTCGAACGGTATCGGTCTAGAGCCGCGCTGCACCCACATGCTTTCAATCATGCGCGCTCCCACGCTATGGCGTTCCTGCGCGATCAGCTCGGGCAGCACCACGATCTCTGGAAGCAGGTCAGCGCGATGCGGCCCGCGAAGCGGCCGCCCAAGCCCGCCAGAGCGCAACTTTCCCCTGATCAGGTCCGGCGCCTCGTAGTGCAGCTCGGCGAGGAGGCTGGCGAGGTCGCCTGGACGATGGCGGTCACCGGCATGGGTCCGAAGGAGTACTGGGAGGATGGGTGGGAAGAGCGGCCCGATCGGATCCACGTCGGCGGGGTGAAGCGGCTCGGCCGGACCCGCAATGTGCCGCGGTGGTCCACCGTGACGCAGCCGACGATCTCCCTGATGACCTTTCGGCGACGGCTCAAGGCAGCGACCGGCGGGGCGATCTCCCCTTATGCCTTTCGTCGCGCGTTCTCGCGGTGGATGGCCGAGGCAGGGATCATCAAAGCCAACCGCGACGCTTACATGGGTCACGGCGTGCGCACCATGGACGCCCTTTACACCTTTGGCGAGCTCCCCGGACAGCTTGAGGCCGATGCCGTGAAGCTCCGGGCCTATGCCAACGAGCCCGCGCTCACCCCGTCCCTGAAGGTGGCTGTCGGAGGCACCAGATGAGCCGCACGCCCTCGATCGGCCCTCATTTGGCCCTGGTGTGTCCCCGGATAAGTCCCCGGACACCTAACGAAAACGACCCCGGCCAGAATGGCCGAAGTCGTTGCGTTGCTTCGCACTCCCGAGGAGGGACTCGAACCCCCGACCCGGTGATTAACAGTCACCTGCTCTACCAACTGAGCTACTCGGGAAGGACCATGGAACGGGCGAAATAATAGCGGCCCGGCAAACCCCGAGCAACGCC
>JABFSM010000189.1 GCA_013140635.1 Gemmatimonadales bacterium | reverse complement strand
GTGCAGACCGCCGGCCGGCAGACCACGCTCATCCAGAGGCCTCCAAGGCCCGACGCCCACTCCCGCCCCCGGGTGCCCCGTCCGGCGGTCTGCACTTCGGCCGCCACCGCCGTGCCATGCGGGGCCCCCGCTTCGGCGCGGCGGTGGGCTTCGTCTTGGGTCGACGGCAACTCCGCGAGCCACTCGAGATTCATCGCGCGCCGCTCGCTCACTTCCCCAGGTAGCCGTACCAAACCAGGCACACCACCCCGAGCGCGGCGCAGTACGGGGCAAAGAGGTGGAAGCGCTGGTGCCGGAGCAGGCCCACGAGAAAACGGATGGCGTAGATGCCGGACACCATCGCGGCAAGGAAGGCCCAGACGAGGCCCGGGGAGAAGAGCTCGGTGCCGGCGGGGATATGCCGCGCTTCGAGCACCCCGGAGCCCGCGATCACGATGACCGACATGAGGAAGGAGAACTCCGCCGCCTTCTCGGCGTTGAGGCGGGTCCAGAGCGCGGCGGCGATCGTGGCACCGGAGCGGGAGATCGCGGGGATGATCGCCACCGCCTGGCCGAGCCCGATCAGGAGGGCGCGCCCCGCGGTGATCCGCGACTCGGTGGCGCGCGGCGCCGCATAACGGGTGCTCCAGAGCAGCAGCGCGGTCACCAGGAACTGCCACCCGAGCGCCGCCATCGAATGGAAGGTCGCCTCGAAATAGTCGCGGAGGAGAATCCCCGCCAGGGCGGCCGGGATCGAGGCGAGGATGAGCAGGCCGGCGTAGCGCCACGCTTCGCCGGAGCGGGCGAGGAGCCCCTGCAGCAGTTCGACGATCCGGCGCCAATACGCCACCAGCACCGAGATGAGAGTGGCGACATGCACCATCACCTCGAAGAAGAGCCCCTGAGGCCGGTAGCCCACCAGACGCTCGGCCAGGACCAGATGCCCCGAACTCGAAATCGGAAGGAACTCGGTGAGACCCTGCACCAGGCCGAGGATGAGCCCTTGCCACCAGCTGAGCGTCACGACGCGACCTCACGATAGAGCGATTCGTACATCGGAACGATGAGATCGGCGCTGTAGCGGGTGGCGCGGGCCAGCGCGGCGGCCGACATGGTGGCACGGCGCGCCGGGTCGCGCAACACCTCCACCGCCCGCCGCCCCATCGCTTCGACCGAGCCGGGGGGCTCCAGGATGCCGGAGACGCCATCTTCCACGACCTCGGGCAGGCCGCCGGCGCGGCTCCCGACGACGGGGACGCCGCACGCCATCGCCTCGAGGGCGGCCAGCCCGAACGACTCCGCCTGCGTCGGCAACACGAAGAAGTCGCTCTGCTGCAGGATGCTCGCGACCGAGTCGAGTTTACCGAGGAAGCGCACGTCGGTGTCGACCTCGAGGAGCCGCGCCTCCCGCTCGGCATCGTCGCGCTCGGGGCCGTCGCCGATCATGAGCAAGGTGGCCGGCATGGCGCGCCGGATACGGGAGAAGACTCGCACCACATCCTTGACCCGCTTCACTTCACGGAAATTCGAGATGTGCGTGATCAGCTTGTGATCCGCGGGACAGAGCCCTTCCTTCGACCGCGTCTCCGCCGGGCGGTATTCCGCGAGGTTCACGAAGTTGGGAATGACCCGGATCTTGCTCTGCGCGCAGCCGAAGGTGCGAATCGTCTCTTCTTTCAGGAAGGCCGAAACCGCGGTGACGGCATCGGACCGCTCGATCGAAAACTTGGTGATTGGGTGGAAGCTCTCCTCTTGCCCCACCAGCGTGATGTCGGTGCCATGGAGCGTGGTGATCACCTTGAGCCGATGCTCGGGGCCGAGCATTTCCCGCGCGAGCCAGGCGGTGGTCGCGTGCGGAATGGCGTAATGCACGTGGAGCACGTCGAGCCGCTCCCGCGCCGCCACCTCGTGCTGTTTCGAGGCGAGGGCCAGGGTGTAGGGATAGTGCTCGAAGAGGGGATACCGTCCCGCGGCGGTGTCCACTTCGTGGAAGTAGACCCGTTCGGTGTACCCGCGGAGCCGGAACGGCATCGCGTATGTGATGAAATGGACTTCGTGGCCCCGCCGGGCCAAATCGAGGCCCAGCTCGGTGGCGAGGGCCCCGGAGCCGCCGTAGGTCGGGTAACAGGTGATGCCGATCTTCATTGGTGCTCCTATCCAGTCATTGCGGGGTTGCGCGGGAGCGCGGTCATTGCGAGGCTGCGAAGCAGCCGGGTCATTGCGAGGAGCCGAAGGCGACGAAGCAATCTCCCAGGATTGCTTCGGCCGCTGCGCGACCTCGCAATGACGCCAAGATTGCTTCGGCCGCTATGCGGCCTCGCAATGACACCAAGATTGCTTCGGCCGCTGCGCGACCTCGCAATGACACAATGACTGCGCCCCCGCCTATCGCCCCTTCCACGCCACCGCAATCTCCGCCGCGAGCTGCTCCGCCGGCCTCGTCGCGTCGAGGGTCAACACCGGCCCCTGCAACTGGTGCCGGAACCAGGTCTCCTGGCGCTTGGCGTACTGCCGCGTGCTGACGACGATCGCCTCGGCCACCGATTCCCGACTCCGGGCGCCGTGGAGATATTGCACCGCCTCGCGAATCCCGACGCCGTCGAGGCCCGGCGCATTGGCCTGGTGCCCTTCGCTCAGCACCGCCGCGACCTCCTCGATCAGCCCGCGCCGCACCATCTCCTCCGCGCGCACCTGAATCCGCTGGTGCAGCACCGGCCTGGGAACAGTTAGGCGGATATACCAGGGCGCGATGGGAGACTCGCCGCGCGCCCGCCGGTGCCACCCCGACAACGCGTGCCCGGTCAGCAGCGCGATCTCGATGGCGCGGGTGGCGCGCTGGCGCCCCCCCCCGGCATACCCGGGGTCGAGCCGCCCAGCCCAGCGGACCAGCTCTCCCACGGAAAGGCCGCCGATCCAATGCTCCAGCGCCCGGCGCCGTTCGGGATCGAGCGGGGGCTCGATGAAGAGCCCCTCGGCCAGCGACCGGACGTAGAGGCCGGTGCCCCCGACCACGAACGGGAGCTTCCCGCGGCTCCGGATTTCTTCGACCCAGGTGGCGGCCTCGCGGGCAAACCGGCCGGCGCTGTAGCGCTCGCCCGGCTCCGCCACATCGACGCCGTGGTGCGCCACCTTCTGCCGTTCGCGCCGGGTCGGCTTGGCGGTCCCCACGTCGAGCCGTCGGTAGATCTGGCGCGAGTCGGCCGAAATCACCTCGAGGGGAAGGTGCGCCGCCAGCGCGAGCGCCGCCGCGGTCTTGCCGACGGCCGTAGGCCCTACGAGAATCGGAAGCGAAAGGCTACCGGCGCCCAAACCGGCGCTCCAACTCATCCCGAGGCAACTGGACGATCGTGCTCCGGCCATGCACGTCGTGCGGCGGCAGCTTGGTCTGGAAGAGCCGGAAGAGGAGCGCCCGGCTCTCCGCCTCGCCGAGGGGCATACCGGCTTTCACCGCGGCGCGGCAGGCGTAGGTGGCGGCAAAGCGTTCGAGCCGGTTGGCCCAGCCGCCGAAGCGGCCCCGCGCCAGGTCGGCCACCATTTCGCGAAAGCAGGCCACGGCGTCGAACCGCAGATGCGGCGCCGGCACCGAGTGGAGCACCACCGACCTGCCGCCGAACGGTTCCGCCTGAAAGCCGACCGCCTCGATCGCCTCGCGGTGGCGCTCCAGAGCATCCAGCTCTTCGTCGGTCAGCTCGAGCGTTTCAGGCAGGAGGAGGCGCTGGCTGGCGGCCCCTCCGACGGCGAGCTGCGCCATCACTTCCTCGAAGAGCACCCGTTCATGCGCGGAGTGCTGGTCGACGATGACCAGACCCTCCGGCCCTTCGAACGCCAGATAGCTGGAAAAGAGCTGGGTAACCGGCGCCGTGAAGGTGCCCGGCGCCGCCACGCCGCGCTCTTCCTCCGGCCGCTCGTCCGAACCGTCGAGCGGAGCGAAGAGGGAGGCGGGCACCGAATGCCCCGCCCCGCCCGCCGACGGCATCGGGCGCCAATCGCCGACCGGCGCCGCCGCCTCCAAGACACCTAACGCCTCGCGGATCGCCTCTTCGGCCACCCGCTCGACCGTGAAGCGGTCCCGGAAGCGCACTTCGAGCTTGGCGGGATGCACGTTGACGTCCACGTCGGCGGGGTCCACGTCGAACCGGAGTAGGAGGCTCGGCCGGTCACCGGGGTGGATGGCGGAGCGGTACCCCGCCTCCGCGGCGCGGACGAGGAAGTTGTCGCGGAAGGGACGGCCGTTGACGAAGAGCTGGGTGCGCCGGCCGGTCGGGGCCGCATCGCCGGGACGCTGCGCATATCCCGTCACCCGCACCGACCCGGAGGCGTAGTTCACCGGCACCAGCGTCCCCGCCAGATCGGGGCCCCAGACCCCGGCGAGCCGCCCCGGGTCATCCTGGCCCGGAGGCACCTGGAGGCGGGTCTCGCCATCGACCTGGAGCTCGAACCCGACGCTGGGATGGGAAAGCGCGAGCGTCGAAACGACCTCCACCGAGGCGCGCGATTCGCTCGGAACGGAGCGGAGGAACTTGCGGCGGGCGGGGGTGTTGAAGAAGAGGCCGCGGATGGTGACGGTCGTCCCCCGCTGCCGCACGGCGGGCTTCACACTATCGAGACGCCCCCCGGTAACCACGACCTCCGTCCCCTCCGCCTCTTCCGCCGTCACCATCGTAAACCGGGAAACGGAGGCGATGGCGGGAAGCGCCTCGCCCCGGAAGCCGAAGGAGCGCACACCGACCAGCTCCGCGGCGCTGGTGATCTTGCTCGTGGCGTGGCGATCGAGGGCGAGCACCGCATCGTCGCGATTCATCCCCGACCCGTCGTCGCTCACGACGATCAAGGTCTTCCCACCCTGCTCCAGCTCGACCCGGACGTGGCGGGCGCCGGCGTCGATCGCATTCTCCACCAATTCCTTGACCGCCGAGGCGGGTCGCTCCACTACCTCGCCGGCGGCGATCTGATTCGCCACCGCGTCGGGAAGAATGGCCACGCGGCGGAGAGCTGGTGAGGTCATCGCGTCAATTTAACGTGGGCAGCGGCGCGAGGACGTCGTCGACGATCCACCCGGCGCCGCCCGCGGCGGTCTCCACGAGCCACCATCCCGGCGCGCTCCGCACCAGGCGCACCAGGCTGAATGCCGGGGCGGAACCCAGTTCGGGGGCTAGCCCATGGGGCGACACCCGGAGACTCGCCCCGCCGGTGAGCACCGCGCGCGGCACCGTGCGCTGGGCACGGAGCGCCACGCCAGTTAGGCATACGGCGAGCGCCACTCCCGCAACCACACCCCACCAGGTCCGGCGCGCCGGGAAGAGGGCGTAGAGGATGGCGGCAACCCAAAGCAAGATGAGCGCCCCTACCAGGGCCTCCTCGGCGCTCATCGGCCACCCCCCTCCCAGATGCCGAAGCTGGTCGTGCTCCCGCGCCAGCGTGTTCCAGAGCGCGCCGACGCGCGGATCGCGCGGCGCCCGTTCCCGCGCGATCAGAAGCGCCGCCGCGGCATGGGCATCGCGCCGGAGCATGTATTCCGCCGCCGCCAAGTCGTAGAAATCGGCGGAGCTGGCGGTGGCCACGAGCGTCCCGGCGCGGAACGCGACCGCCGCCGGACCGTATGCTCCCTCGGCGTAGAGAGCGACGCCATCGCGCGACTCCTGCGCCGCGGAGGCCGCGGCGCCATGACCGGCGACGAGAATACCGGCCGCGGCAATGCCGGCGGCGCGGCGGAGCAGTTTGGGCAACCGAGTCAGCGCGGAGCCGATTTCCCGCTGGAGGTCGGGCGCCACCTCGCCGGGGCCGTCGGGACCGAAGCGGGTCCGCTCCAGTTCGCGATGGAGCGCCAGACGCACTTCGGCGCCTTGGCGGTCGAGCCCCGCAAGACGAAGGGCGCTCGCGACGGGCGGCGCCATGGCGGAGACCAGCCTCTGGAGCCGTGCCGCGGGGTCGGGCTCCACCGTCGCGAC
>JABFSM010000140.1 GCA_013140635.1 Gemmatimonadales bacterium | reverse complement strand
ACCCGAAGCGGGGCGGGAGGGTATGTCCCTAGGGGGCACGTGCGGGTGCGCAGGATATTGTGAGGTTAGACCGTGCAAAGTGGTCCCAAGTGTGTGCAACCACTATGTTTAGGGGAGGAGGTGCACAATGACCTTGTCTATCCAGCTCCCTGATGACGCGGAACGGCGGCTAAAGGAAGCGGCGAATCGGCTCCATGTTCCTGTGGCCGATCTTGCGGCCGCGGCGGTGCGGGACTTCGTTACCGGTCCGGCGGAAGATTTTGAACGCGCGGCACAGCGAGTCCTCGACAAGAATCGAGAGCTCTATCGCCGCCTCGCTTAGGTGCGCTACCTCAGCCTAGGCGAGGTGCTCTCCCTTCACCAAGCCCTCCTCGAGCAAACGGGTGGTGCACCGCCCTGGCCTTCTCGTTGATCAAGAACCACCCTTTTGTCGACGGGAACAAGCGAATCGGCCGCGCGGCACTCGAAACGTTCTTGGTGCTGAATGGGCACGAACTCAGGGCTTCCGTTGGAGAGGCTGAACGAATCATCCTCGGCGTCGCCGACGGAACCGTTGCTCGTGAGGGCCTTCTCGACTGGGTCCGCCGTTCCACCCAGCCCATCGCCTAACAACGCACGGTCTGACCCGCCCTTGCTGCCGGCGGGCCGCCCCGGCGGCGCGCAGCAGAAGGGCAGAGCGTTAGATTGCCAGGAGGGAATTGTGGACAAGATGGGCGAGACCTTGGCAAGGGCCGCGCTCTGACGATCGCCAAGGCAGGCGTCGCCATCAACCAAGTGGGAGGATTGATCTTGGTGGGTGGGCCCAAGTGGGCCGCCGAAGCCCGAAAGGATCTTGCCGTGTTGATCTGCGAGCGTGTTGTGGAAAAGGAACATCGCCTGCGTAGACTTCGGCGACCACGAATCCTTCTCTTGATTGACTCATATGTCTACTCAGGGGGCGCGGATTGGGCAGCAGCGTCGGCGTCTGTTGACCCTCTTAGCTTTCACACGGTTGCGCGTATTTCTGATCGGGTCTGCCAGGTTCTCTACAGTCGCAACCGAGGTTGGCGAAGAGCAGCCTAGCCCGTGTTGGCGGTCGCAGCAGAAGCGCAAGATAGTTAGGCTTCACCGAATGAGGGTGACATGTCGCGAGCGGCGCTAGGTTGTCTCGGGGTAATCCTAATACCGGCTATGGCCACGGCCGTCTATGGACAGGACCCTCGGGACCAGTTCTTCGATACCCTCAAGAGCCTGTGCGGAGCACGCTTTGAAGGAGCCAAGACCTTCCCTGCCGACAGCTCGGACAGCTTCGCCGGGCAGCTTCTTGTGGCGGAGGTCACGTCCTGCACTACTGTGGCATTGCGGGTGCCATTCGCAGTAGGCACCGACCGCTCCCGGACCTGGGTCTTCACTCGCATCGGTGGCGGCCTCCAATTGAAGCATGATCATCGCCACCCGGACGGCACGCCGGACGCCATCACGATGTACGGCGGTATGGCAGGACTCTCCGGCACGTCGCTAGCCCAGTCATTCGCAGCCGATGCCTACACGGCGACACTCATCCCGGCCGCAAGCACCAACGTGTGGACGGTGAGTCTGAGCGCAGACAGCCTGACACTCACCTATCATCTTGAGCGCGGCTCCCAGCCGCGTTTCACGGCAGTGCTCAAACGGGTGCGGCGGGCATCTCCCTGATCGCAGAGGCCTGAGTGAGAACCATCGCCGTGTGCGGGATCGGGACCGGCGTCGGTGTCCACGCCGCCCGGCGCTGGAATGCGATGTATCTTCCCTAAGACATGCCTATGGACTTGAATCGCACTAGCCCGCAACTCGCGCTTCTTGTAGCCACCCTCTTCGGTATCGGCTGCCGCGAGGCGATCGCGCCATTGTCACCGCCTCCTCCGAGTCCGAATGTCGCGTCGGTCACCATCGTGCCGGACGGAATCACCATCGGCGTCGGCGATACCGTTCGGTTTCACGCTTCCGGCGGGGGATCGGCGTCCGAGGTGGTGACGTTCATCTGGACCGTCACCGCGCCGGCTCTTGCGCAGGTCGATTCCGCCGGTTTGGTCCAGGCCATTGGCGCGGGGATCCTGGGTGTGCGTGCCTGCCGGAAGGAACAGCCCAATCCCTGCGGGGGCGCAACCGTCACTATCAGGTAGTGCCGAGCGCCTAGGGAACCCACTCGATGAGCTTGCCAGGCTGCAGCCGGAAGAATCGGCAGAGTTCATTAAGGGTTTCGGCGTGCAGCCTGCCAAACGCTCCATCCGGGCGGGACAGGCGGTAGGCGGTGGGGTAGCCGAGGTTGGTGCCCTGGCTGAGGGCGTAGGCGGAGATCCGACGGGCCTTCATGATCTTGTGCACGCGCAGCCGTACCATGGCACGCCCTCCCAACGAAGCCGCGCTGACTCTTGATGCGAGCCTTGCGGTATGCAGCGCTGCACTATATGCTCTCTTGACGCAAATAGCCATCGGTACAACCAGCTAACTCCAGCCCCAACCGGGTCTTCCGCGTTGGTGCCGATGACGATCCTATGCCAAAGAAAACCGGCCCCAAGGGTTCCACCGCCGCACCGCTCGAGCCCGTTCTGGAGCCGGTGCCCATCTCCCTGGTTCTCATCGACGACAACCGGCTTCTCCGCGAGGGGCTCGCCGCGTTGATCCACTCCCAGCCTGGATTCAAGGTTCTGGCTGCCTCCGCCGATGTCGAGGAGGCGCTGCAGAAGGTACGGGAGGCCCGGCCCGAGATCGTGCTTCTGGATTTCGGGCTGGAGGATCATGACAGCCTGAGCCTCACGGCGACAGTCCATGGCGAGGTTCCGGAGGCGAGGATCATCGTGATGGGCCTGCTTCCTGTGCAGGAGGACATCGCCAACTTTGTCCGGGCGGGCGCCTCCGGCTTCATCATGAAGGATGCATCGTTCGCGGACTTTGTCGCCACGATTCGCGCGGTGGCCGGTGGTGCGGAGGTCCTGCCTCAGGCATTGACGAACAGCCTCTTCAGCCAGATCGCCCGCAACGCCTCCGGTGGACCCAGGGCCGGGGTTCTGGAGGCGGTTCGCCTCACCAACCGGGAGCGCCAGGTCATTGACCTCCTTGGCGAAGGCCTCAGCAACAAGGAGATCGCCGCCCGGCTTCAGATTGCGGTACACACCGTGAAGAGCCACGTGCACAATGTCCTCGAAAAACTGGCGCTCCACAGCCGCATGGAGGTGGCCGCCTTTTCTCACTTTGGCGGATCGTCGAGAACGCCTCCCCAATAGCCTCGATCGGGGACCGGCTCTTTGGAGCGAGTTCCGCCCTGGTCCGAATGAGCGATTGTAGACTTCCCCCGCGCCGCTTCAGATTGCCAAGCTGTGAAACCGCGTATCTCGATCGTACTCGTGGACGAGGATCCGTCGTCGCGTGAGGGGGTGCTGACCCTGATGCGAGCCGAGCCCGGCTTTCAGGTTCTGGCCGCGTCGGCGGAAATCGATGAGGTGTTGCGGAGGGTTCGGGAAACCAGGCCCGACCTCGTACTGTTGAGCCTCCCACAGGAAGGCGACGACAGCCTGACCCTGGCCGGCGCCTTGCATGGAGAGGTGCCGGAGTCCCAGGTGGTCATCATGGGTGTCAGGTCGTCGGAGAAGGACGTGGCGAGCTTTCTCCGCGCCGGCGTCTCCGGGTTCATTATGGCGGGTGCTTCGTTCGAAGTGCTGCTCGACACCATCCACGCCGCCGCCCTAGGGATGAAGGTCCTTCCATCGGATCTGACCCATGCGCTGTTCGGGCAGCTGCAGCGGCATACGGTGACGGGGCGCCCGGCAAGACGGCTGGAGATCGGGCACCTTACCGACCGGGAACGGGAAGTCGCCAACCTCATCGTGATGGGCTTGAGCAACACGGATATCGCCACCCGTCTCGAGATTGCCCTCCACACGGTCAAGAGCCATGTCCATAAGGTGCTGTCGAAACTGGCGATCGACAGCCGGTTGGAAGTTGCCACCGTATTGATCTAGTCCCCGGTACTCCATCCAAATCCATCCGATGGATCGATTGGCGGCCCGCGGAGCGCGGTCTACTCTTCCCAAGTACGCTGCCAGTCCCCGTTGCTTGAGGAGCCAGCATGTCGAACCGCCTCCATAGGCCTATCGTCCTGACCATCGCCGCACTCGCCCTATCCGCCCCGCTCGCCGCCCAGGGCAGGAGTGCGGTCAATGAGGCGGAGCTCGATGCCGCTGTGACCGCTCGCCCAGCCGGTAATCGTGAGGCGATGCGCACTATGCTCACCACCACCCAAGCCCGGCAGGTTGCCGCCAAGATGGGCGCCAACACCGCGGACCTTCTGGCCGGGCTGGCCACGCTCGATGAGGGCTCGGTCACCTTTCTTGCCGATCGGGCCCGCGCCAACGAGCGCCTCCTTGCCGGCGGCGCCGGCAATATCGTGATTAGCACAACTGCCGTCATCATCGGCCTGCTGATACTCATTCTTCTGGTCGGTTGACGCCGGCCGGCGCATAGACTGTTGCGGGCCGCCGCCCGGCTCTTCACTGCGGGACTATGCCTTGCGACGGGACTGGGCGGTGCTTCGGCATTCGCCCAGCCGTCGCATATGCGCCTGACGGCCGGCACACCCGCGACCCTCGATGTACCGTACCTCTCCCAATCGGTCCTCCTTTGCGGCGGCGCCGCGCTCGCCATGGTGGAGCGATGGTGGGGGCGGCGCGGAGTCTACTCGGAGGATTTTGCCAACCTCGTCAAACCGGCATTGGGTGGGATCCTCACGACCGACCTGGCCGCCGCCGCCGTAGCCAGGGGATGGGACGCCCGGGTCTTTCACGGCCCTCCGGATCTGGTTCGGCAGTACCTCACCGAAGGGGTGCCGGTGGTGGCACTCATCCAGGTGGCTCGCAATCGATTCCACTATGTCGTGGTGGTCGGTTGGGGCGCCGGGCGGGTGACGTTTCACGATCCCGCCGGTGCCCCGTTCACCAGCGTGGACGAAGCGATGTTCCTCACGCGCTGGGCTGCCGCCGACCGTTGGGCTATGGCCCTTCGGCCCGCGCCCGACCCGACCTCCGGGCCGCCCGTTGCCCCGGCCAACTGGGCTCCGCCGGACCCGATGCCGTGCGCTCCGTGGCTTGACCATGCGCTCGACGCCGTGGCCGCCCGGCAACTCGATGATGCTTCCCGCCTGCTCTCGCTGGCCGGCCGCAACTGCCCCTGGGAACCGCTGGTGCTGCGAGAGCTGGCCGGTGTCCGGTTCAAGCAAGGGCGCCACGTCGAGGCCATTCCTCTTGCCGCCGAGTACCTGTCGCTCGTCCCTGGCGACAGGCATGGCTGGCAGCTGTTGGCATCCAGCAGGTACCTCACCGGCGACGAGAACGGCGCGCTCGACGCCTGGAACCGGGCTGGCCGGCCCACGATCGATCTCGTCCGCATCGATGGCACGCGGGAGGTCCGGTTCCAGCGGATTGCCGCCGCCATTTCTTTGCCTCACGGAGCGGTTCTCACCAGATCCCGCCTTGCGCTTGCCCGGCGCCGCGTGTCCGATGTGCCGGCGCTCCGGTGGTCGGCCGTTGACTATCAGCCGGTGGCCGGCGGAGTCGTCGAAGTTCGCGTGGCCGTCGTCGAACGCCCGGGGATGGAGCCCGCTTGGTTGCTGGCCGCGTCCAACGCCGTCCGGGCGCTGGCCCAGAATGAGGTGGGCCTCGAGGTCGCCAGTCCCCTCGGCACGGGGGAGCTCTGGAAAGCAGCCTGGCGCTGGCAGTCCGCTCGGTCGCGCGCCTCCGTGCAGCTCGACCTACCGGCGAATCTCGGATTCCCCGGGGTGGTACACGTCGAAGGGGCTCGGGAACAATTCCGTTTTGCTCCAGACCCTTCAGGTGCCGCGGCCGCGGCGGAAGCCCGGCGGTTTGCCTCCCTCGGATTCAGCGCTTGGGCCGCCGGCTTTCTGCGCTCGTCGGCGGCCCAAGCGCTG
>JABFSM010000148.1 GCA_013140635.1 Gemmatimonadales bacterium | reverse complement strand
TTCCGATAGCCCAGGCGGCCGCCACGAGCGAGCCCATGCTGCAGCCGATGACCGCCTCGGGGACAAGCCCCCGTTCTTCCAAGGCCCGGAGAGCGCCGATATGGGTAAGGCCCTTGAGGCCCCCCCCGCCCAGGACGAGCGAGAATTGAGGTGATGCGGTCATGGGAAGCATATTACTCCAATGACCCCTCTCTCCGCCCGCCTCTCAACGCGCTACGACCTGGCGGCTCTCCGGCAGGAGGAGTTTCCCTGGGCCGAGTCGCGGATCTTCCTCAACCATGCCAGCACCGGGCCCCTTCCGGAACGAACGCGCCGCGCGATCGACGCCTTCAACGCCGACCGGGCCGACGGCATGCGCATCTCCGACGAGCGGCTGCAAGGAGTCCTTCGGGAGGCGCGGGAGGTGGCGGCTCGGCTCATCAATGCCGAGGTGGGGGAGATCGCACTGGCCACGAATACGAGCTTCGGAATCAACCTCGCCGCGCGCATGCTGCCGCTCGAGCCCGGCAGCATCGTGCTGGTGAGCGAGGGGGAGTTCCCGGCGAATGTCTTTCCCTGGCGCCGCCTAGCCGACCGCGGAGCGAGCGCCGAGTTGCTTCCGCTCACGGCGGAGGGCTGGCCGGACGAGAACGCGATGATCGAGCGGATGGCCGACCCCCGGGTGCGGGTCCTCGCCATTTCCCACGTTCAGTTCCATACCGGCTACCGCGCCGACCTCGACCGGCTCGGCCGCGCCGCGCGTGCGACCGGCACCTGGCTCGTCGTCGACGCCATCCAGGCGCTCGGCCACCTTCCGTTCGACGTCAAGGAAACACCCGTCGATATCTTGGCCTGCGGCGGGCAGAAATGGCTGCTCTCACCGTGGGGATCGGGGTTCATGTATGTCCGGAAGGAGCTGGTACCGCGCCTCGCGTCGCCGTTTGCCGGGTGGATGGCGTTCGACGGCACCAGCGACTTCACCACCCTCCTCAATTACGATCTCGAACTCCATCGGGACGCGCGCCGGTTCGAGTTGGTGACCCTCCCATTCCAGGACTTCCTCGGGATGAATCGGTCACTCGACCTGCTCGATGAATTGGGTCCGGCCAACATCGAGGCTCACGTGGCCGGCATCGGGGAGCCGGTGCGTGCCTGGGCCGAGCGGCGTGGGGTGCGGATGATCTCCCCGACGAACGGCGCCGGCTCCGGGATGCTCTGCCTTGCCGCCGAGGATGTTCCCGGAGGGTTCGAAGCGCTCCGCGATGCCGGCGTCGTCTGTTCGGTGCGGGAAGGGGCGCTCCGGCTGGCGCCCCATTGTTACAACACGATCGACGAACTGAACCGGGTGGCCGAGATCCTCGAATCGGCCTGCAAAGCCTAGGGGAGCACCGAACGGGTCATTGCGAGCCGCCTCCGGCGGCGAAGCCGAAGTTGCGAGACCCGAAGGGTCGAAGCAAACCCGAGATCGCTTCGGCCCTACGGGCCTCGCGATGACTTCTGCGGAGCTTCCCTAACGCTTTGCGACGCTCTCTTCTTTGAGCACCTTCTTCGCGAACCAGAAGACGATGGAGGCGACGATCAAGAAGTCGAGGATTGTGCCCAGGAAGAGGCCGATCTTGAGCGCGGGGCCTTCCGGGTCGCTGGTCAGCAGGATGCCGGCCTCGCGCCAATTGCCCCCGGGGGAAGCGAGCCCGACCAGCGGCATGATGAGCCCTTCCACGAGCGCGGTGACCACCGCGTTCACTTTTCCGCCGATCACCACCGCGATCGCCAGTCCGATCACGCCGTACTGCTTCAGGAACCCCATGAATTCCTTGCCCATGAGAACTCCTCCGCGGTTGTGAGTAGGTCCCGCTATTCCACCACCACGAACGCGAAACTGCGCTTCCCCTTCTGGAGCACCACGTATTTGCCCGCCAGCAGGTCTTGGGGGCCGAGCGACCGCTCGGCATTCACCTTCTCGCCGTTGATCGAGTACCCGCTTCCCTCGATCCCGCGGCGCGCATCGGACTTCGACGCAGCAAGGCCGGTGGCGATCAGCGCATCGACGAGGGGAAGTCCCTTCTCGAACGACGCCCCATCGACCGCCATGACCTTCACCTCCCGTGCCGCGATGGCCAGCGTATCCCGGTCTGCGGTCCGAAGGTCGCCGGCGCCGAAGAGGATGGCGCTCGCCTCGATCACTCGGCGCGCCGTCTCTTCGCCATGCACCCGGGCGGTCAGGTCCAGCGCGAGCCGCCGCTGCGCCGCTCGGCGGCCTGGATCGGCCGACTGCTCCTCCATCACCCTCTCGATCTCTTGGAGCGGCAAGAAGGTGAAGAGCTTCAACAGCCGGTGAACGTCCGCGTCATCGACGGTCACCCAAAACTGATAGAACTGATAGGGGCTCGTCTTGGCCGGGTCGAGCCAGACGTTGCCGTCCTCGCTTTTTCCGAACTTGCCCCCGCCTGCCGTAGTAAGGAGGGGACAGACGAGCCCATGGACCTGCGTCTGCTCCCGCCGTGCGATCAGCTCGATGCCGGCGGTGATATTCCCCCACTGATCGCTCCCGCCGATCTGGAGCTCGCAGCGGTGGGTTCGGTAGAGATGGTGGAAGTCGTGCGCCTGCACCAGCATGTAGGAGAACTCGGTGAAGGAGATGCCGCTCTCCATGCGCGACTTCACCGAATCCTTCTGCAGCATGTAGTTGACGGTGAAGTGCTTCCCTGTGTCCCGCAGGAATTCCATCAGACTGAGGGGCCGGAGCCAGTCGGCGTTGTTGACGAGCAAGGCGCCGGTGTCTCCCTCGAAAGAGATGAAATGGGCGAGCTGCCTTCGGATGGCGGCCACGTTGGCGTCGATCTGCTCCACCGAGAGCATCGGCCGCTCGCTCCGCTTGCCGCTCGGATCCCCCACCATGCCGGTGCCGCCGCCGACGAGCGGAATCGGGCGGCCCCCCAGGCGCTGGAGCCAGCCGAGCGCCATGACCGGGACGAGGCTGCCGACATGGAGCGAGTCCGCCGTCGGGTCAAAGCCGGCGTAACCGGTGATCGGGCCCTGCGCGAGCCGGTTGGCGAGGCCGGGGGTCGCGTCGTGAACCAGGCCGCGTTCGGTCAGTACGGAGAGCAGAGTGGGGGTGGGCACCGGGCAAGAGTAGGGGCTGGCCGATAAGGCGTCAACCGTTCACGGCCGGCCCACAGGGCGGTTAGCTTTCCACCGATGGCCGTTGCCCTCTTTTCCCGCCTGACCCGCTGGTGGCATTCGCCGCGCCAACGGCGGAGGGTTCTCCTCTCGGTTGCCGCGGTTGGCCTCTTTACGTCCACCCTGCTGGCGGGGGCGTGGATGCGGGTCTGCGCCGGCGGAGCTTGCCCGTCGATCGCGGGCCTCATCAATTACGACCCCGACCAGGCGTCGAAGGTGTATGCCGCGGATGGGCGGCTGATCACCGACTACGGTGAGCAGCGTCGCACCGTGGTGCCTCTCAAGCAGATCTCCCCCGCGGTGGTGGCCGCTTTCCTAGCCGTCGAGGATCGTCGCTTCTATCGCCATCATGGCATCGACTGGATCCGGATCCTCGGCTCTTTCAAGGCCATGGCGCTCGGCCGGGGCCTGCAGGGCTTCTCGACCATCACGATGCAGTTGGCCGGCAACCTCTGGCCGGAGCAGATCGACCGGACCCAGCGGCGCGGGTTCCGGGGCCTTTCCCGGAAGATCCGCGAGGGCCGCATGGCGATGGAAATCGAGCGCAACTACTCCAAGGACCGGATCCTCGAGCTCTACCTGAATCAGATCAACCTCGGCAACGGCGCGTACGGCATCGAGACCGCCTCCCAGCGCTATTTCGGCAAGTCGGCCCGTTCGCTGAACGTGGCCGAGGCGGCGTTGCTTGCCGCCATTCCGAAGGGCCCCGCCATCTACAATCCGCGCAAGAATCCACGCCTAGCGGTCCAGCGCCGGAACTTGGTGATCAGCCTCATGGAGGATTGGGGAAAGATCAGTACCGAGTCGGCCGAGGCGTGGAAGGCCTATCCCGTCGCGCTCTCCAGCCGCTCCGACTTCAGCGGGGTGGCCGAGTATTTCGTCGAATACGTTCGGCAAATTCTCCGGGCCCGGTTCGGTGCCGACCTCTATCGGGGCGGGCTCAGGATCTACACCACGCTCGATCTCGACATGCAGCTCGCCGCCGAGCGCGCCCTCGAGGCGCAGCTCCAAGCCATCGAGGACGGCACGCTCGGTCCCTACCGTCACCGCACCTTTCGGCAATACCTCGAACAGCGCACTGAGGCCACCGACGCCGACACCGATCCGTTCAGCCCGTACCTGCAGGGGCTGATGGTGAGCATCGAAGCGAAGACCGGCGCCATTCGGGCGATGGTGGGGGGCCGCGACTACGAGGACAACAAGTACAACCGGGTCACCCAGGGAAAGCGTCAGGCGGGGTCGACTTTCAAGCCCTTTGTCTACGCCGCCGCCCTCAAGTCGGGGATCACCCTCTCGTCGATCTGGGAGGATTCACCGGTGTCGGTGGAGATTCCCGAGCAGCCGATCTGGGAGCCGAAGAACTACGATAACGAGTTCCAGGGAATGATGACGCTGCGCCACGCGCTCAAATTTTCCCGCAATACCGTCGCGGTGAAGGTTGGGCTCCGGCTCGGTGAGGATGCGGTGGTGAGTGAAGCGGCCAACTTCGGCATCTCGACCAAGATCCCCGCCGTGCCTTCCATCTTCATCGGGTCGGCCGACGTGATTCCGCTGGAGTTGGTGGCGGCGTACACCGCCTTTGCGAATATGGGCGTTCTCACCGCGCCGATGGCGGTAACGCGGGTGGAGGATCGGCAAGGGAACAAGCTTTGGGAGCCGGAAGTGCGGGAGCGGAGGGTCATGGACCAGGGCCATGCCTGGCTATTGCTCGACGGACTTCGCGACGTGGTGCGCTCCGGCAGCGCGGCGGGGGCCATCGTCACGCGGGGGGGCTTCACCATTCCGGCCGGTGGGAAGACGGGGACCACTAACGACTACATGGATGTCTGGTTCGTCGGCTTCACTCCCGATCTGGTGACCGGCGTCTGGATGGGGTTCGACAAGAAGACGCAAATCAACTCCAGGGCCCAGGGGGGTCTTCTGGCGGCGCCGGCCTGGGTGGCGATGATGCGCGAAGTGTACGAACGGCGCCGAGTGCCGGGCGCGTGGGCCATGCCCGACAGCATCATTCAGGCGGAGATCGACGAGGGCACCAACGCGCTCGCAACGCCGTTCTGTCCGCGCGATCGGGTGCGTCGAGAGTTCTACTATCCCGGCACCGAGCCGACCGACCGGTGTCCCCTCCACAGCCCCTTCCGCGGCGACCACTGAGGCCGCTTCGCCTTTCCGCCCGCTGGGCGCTTCCGATGGACCGGCCGCCGATCGAGCGGGCCGCGTTGCTCATCGGGAGTGATGGGCGGATCGAGGCGATCGGCCCATCCGATAGCATTCCCAGTCCGCCTGACGCAGAATCGCTCGATCTGGGTGACGCCGTTCTCCTTCCCGGACTCGTCAACGCGCACACGCACTTGGAGCTCACCGGCTTCGAGGAGGCTGCGCCCGAGGGGGAGTTCCGCGAGTGGATCCAGACGATTCGGCGGATCAAGGCGGCGCGGAGTGGCGACGAGTGGCTCGATGCGGCGCGGCAGGGTATTCGCGACTGCTGGGCC
Source organism: Gemmatimonadales bacterium (assembly GCA_013140635.1). Classification (GTDB taxonomy): domain Bacteria; phylum Gemmatimonadota; class Gemmatimonadetes; order Gemmatimonadales; family GWC2-71-9; genus JABFSM01. Next base: position 317 of record JABFSM010000148.1, on the reverse strand, counting down.
GCGGGGGTGACGACGATTGCCGACACCGGCGACTCGGGGGCGGTTATTGAAGCACTCGCGGAGTTGGGTGGCAGCGGGATTGTGTATCACGAGGTGTTCGGACCCCACCCAGATCAGTGCGAGGAGAGCCTGACGGGGATGGCGGCGCGGGTCGGGGAGCTGGCGCGGTTTACCGGGCCGCGCGTCAGGCTTGGCGTCTCGCCTCACGCGCCCTATACGGTGAGCGGCCCGCTCTACGCTCGGGTGGCGGCATGGGCAAAGCATCGGGCGATGCCCATCGCCGTGCATGTGGCGGAGTCGATGGAGGAGACGCGGTT
>JABFSM010000274.1 GCA_013140635.1 Gemmatimonadales bacterium | reverse complement strand
AGCGGCGCGAGCGCCGCCACCCCGCGCGGATCCTCGAGTTGCCCGAGCCCCCACGCCGCGGCGCGCCGAACCCGGGCCAGGCCGGAGCGGGTGAGGTCGTTCAGGCGCCCGAAGCCCCGAGCATCTTCGTATTCGCCGAGCGCCCAGGTGGCCATGGCCGTCACCTCCGGGCTCGGATCCCGCGTGGCGTCCATGACCGCATCGAAGCTCCCCGGGAGCTCCGCATGTCCGAGCGCGAGCAACGCCGCCTCGCGAACGCGGGGGAGGCTGGAACGAAGCGCTTCCTTGAGCGCCGGCTCGGCGAGTTCCCCGGTATGTCCGAGCATCTTGGCCGCGGTGCGGCGGATGCACACGTCGTCGTCGCCCAAGGCCGTGAGGAGCCGGCGGCGCGCGGCGGCGTCGGTGACCCGGCCGGCAAGCGAGTCGCGCACCGGTTCCCAGCGCCGCGCGCCGTCGGCGAGCGAGCCGATCATGTCGTCGCCCATCGACGACCAGAAATTGCCGAGCTGATCGGCCACCATTTCGCAGAGCATCGGGTCGGCGGCGTGGAGGGAACGGAAGAAGGCTTCCACCCGCGCGCTGTCCGGCCCGGCACGCCGCTCGTCGTCGTGCGAGAAGGAGCCGGCGATGACGGCATCCCCGCTTCCGCGGGCGAGTCCGACCGCGCCGGCGGCGCCGGTAATCGTGAGGGCCGCGGCGAGCACTACGGTAGAGGCTCGCATGGCTAGTGCTTCCCGAGGGCCTCGGCGGCCGCCTGGCGCACTTTGGGGTCCTTCGACTTGAGGGCGCCGATGATCGCTTCGATGGCGGCCTCGTTCCGGATTTCCGCCAGCGCTTCGACGGCGGCCTCCCGCACGTCGGCCACCGGATCGTCGAGGAGCAGCTTGAGCGCCGGCACGGCGCGCGCGTCTTCGAAGTGCCCAACGGCGTGCGCCGCTTGATGCCGAACTTCGGCGTTCACATCGCGGAGCGCGTCGATCAGCCCTGCGGGCGGGGTCACCAGGTCGAGATCGGTCAGCGACTCGATGGCTTGAGCGCGGACCTCGACATTCGGGTCCTTGAGGAGCGCGGCAATCGCGTCGGCGGAGGCATTGTCCTGCATATCGCCCAGCGCTTCGGCGGCCGACTTGCGGACCTCGGCGTCGGCATCGCGCAAGGTCTCCCGAAGCGCGGCGGCGGCGGTCCGATCTTCGAAGCGGCCGAGGGAGTTCACCGCGGCGCGGCGCACCTCGACGTTCGAATCCTTGAGCGCGCCGATCAACGCCTGCACGATGGCGCGATTCGAATCGGCGGTTTCCCGGAGGCCGGCGTTGGCGCTCTTGGCGTCCTTACCGTCCTTCGATTCCGGCCACTCGGCCTTCGACTTGCCGGAACCGGTGTCGGCGGACTGATGGCGCGCAAAGGACACCCCGGGAATAGCGACGAGCGTTAGGAGCAGCAGCGAGATCGAAGCCACGAGCAGGGTCCTCCGGGCGGGGGCGGTGGGAAAAGGCGCGTCGGCGAGCAGTCGGCGCACCCGTTCGACGAGATGCGAGCGGCTCTCGGCCATACCGGCGACCGGCAGCGTCGCGGGAGTCGATTCAAGCCACTCTGCGACCTTCGCGAGGCATTTCGCGAGGAGGACGCCGGAGCCGGTGTGCCCGACCGCCCACTCGTCGCAGAGGTATTCGGCGCTTTCCTGCATCCGGCGGCGGGCCAGCCGGTTGAGCGGCTGCGCGAATCCGATGCATTCGGCCACGCAGGCGGCGGTGAGCCAGGCGGGATCTTTCCGGGCCAGGTGGGCGAGCTCGTGCGCCAGCATCGAGCGCTGCTGGCCCTGGTCGAGATCGACCAGGGCGGCCTCCGGCACCACGATCTCCCGCGCGCCGAGGGCCACCGGGCTCGGCAGCGAGTCATGGGCGGTCAGGCGCACGTTGGCCAAGCCGCTCCGGCCCTCCAACTCACGGAGCATTTCCGTGACGGGGCCGTCGGCCACCGGTACTCGTCCGGCGATCCGCCGCGCAAAGCGGATTCGGCGGGTCAGGTAGATAGCCAGGAGTGTCGACGCGCCGAGCAGCCAAGCCGGCACGAGGAGGTCCGCATCGCCGAGCGGGGCGAACGGAGAGGCGGTCGGCGGGGCGGCGGGTTTTTCGAGCGGGGCCTCGGCCAGCGCGGGGTTATCGGGGTCCGCCTCAGGAGCGGGCGACCGCACCGGCCCCGCGGCGAAGGAGGCCGGCGCCACGACGACGGGGCCCGCGAGGGGGGTGCGCTGAAGCACGAGCTGTCCCGTCGCGGTTATGAACCCCCCGAACATGGCGGTTTTCCAGAGCACTTCCCGCGCTCGATGACTCGCGAGGTGCCGCGCCCCGAGCCAGGCCACGCCAAGGAGCACGGTGCTATGGACCAGGTAGGTCAGCAGCCAGTCAGTCATGGGACGAACCTCGGGTCGCTTCGTGGGTGGCGATCAGCGCCTTCACCCGCGCGAGATCGCCCGCGCTCATTTCGCGCGCGGAGAGAAGCTGGCTTACCAGCGCGGCCACGTCGCCCTCGAAGACCCGGTCGGTGAGATCAGTGAGCATCGTGTTTCGGACGTCGGGCTCGCTCACAATCGCTCGAAAGAGATACTGTCGCTGGCGAACCTCGTGCTGCACGATCCCGCGCTTCTCGAGCCGCGTGAGGATGGTCGCGATAGTCTGCTGCGCCAGGCCCCGAGAGGCGCGCAACGTATCGGTGATCTCCGCTGCCGTGGCCGACCCCCGGTCCCAAAGGACCCGGAGAATCGCGAACTGCAGATCGGTGAGCGCCTGGGGTTCACCCATGATTGGATGGGCTCCGTGCCACGAAGGTTGGAGTGACCTACCTCCGCAATACTACAACTGTAGTTTAATCTGTCAAGCGGTGGGGTGGAAACCCGAAGGCCTCCTGTAGTGCGCGGAGCCGCCGCTTGAGGGCCCGCTCGTAGTCCTTGCCGGCGCCTTGGCTCCGTCCGTAGCGGCGGGTATAGCGCGCCACCAAGTCGGGGAACTCGCGTGCCAGAAGGGGAAGGAAACCGGTGCGCGCCGCGGGGCCGAGCCGGAGCGCCTGCCCGGCCACCCAACGCGCACCGGCTTCTTTGGCCGCCTCCATGATGGCGGCGAGCCCCTTCCAATCGTCGGTGATCCCGGGGATAATGGGCGCGATGAGCACACCGGCGTGGATTCCCCCTCGTGTGAGCCGATGGAGCGCGCGAATGCGCGCGTGCGGGGCCGGGGAGCGCGCCTCGATTCGGCGGAGGAGCGGTGCGTCCATTGACGCGAGGGAGATGTTGACCGAAAGCTCGTGGCGCGCCGCAAGGGCTTGGAGCACGTCGAGGTCGCGCACGATGAGCGGCGACTTCGTGATGATGCCGAGATGGAGGCCGCGATGCCGGAGCAGCGATTCCAGCACTCGGCGCGTGAGCCGAAAACGCCGCTCGGCGGGCTGATATGGATCGGTGGCGGTGCCGATGACCAGCGCATCAGTGCCGAGACGTGAGGGCTCGAGGGTTCGCAGCAGGACTTCGGGGGCGGCGTGTTTGACGAGGATGTTCTGCTCGAAGGCTAACCAGGCGCTGGCGGGGGGCGCCTGCTCCGCCCCCATCCGTTCCATGGTCCACTCGTGGGTTTTGCGAGCGTAGCAATAGGAGCAGCCGAACTCGCAGCCCACGTATGGGTTGATCGACCAGAAGCCCATGCCGGTGACGGCCGGCGGATTGAGCACCCGCCGGATCGGGAGCTGGAGAAAGCGGGTTCCCCGCTCCCGTTGATCGAGCACCGGCAACGACCTGCCCCCCTCCTCAAGCGCGAGAGGGAGCTGGTTGCCCAACCGGCTTGGGGCCTCGATCACCCGCAGCGTCCCCAGCCGCAGTGCTGGCAGGAAAGACAACTGGCGGCACGCGCCAAGGGACCGGCGCACTCAGGGCAAACTCTTATGGTGGAATCGGTTAGCGGATTGCGATTGTCTTGCTGGGAGGGTTCTGGTCGACGGTATTTGGTGGGAGAGAGACGATTCATGGGGCACCTGAGAGAATTTCGACGCCCAACAATACCCGAATAAAACCCGAAAATCAATAGCCCATACGTCAATTCACAGCTCCTTCATCGGTCGGGCATCCATTGATGCGTTCGGAGGACGAACTCGTCGATTCTCGTATCCCTGAGGGAGGCACACTCATGCAATGTCGGACTGCCCACTCGCGCGTTGCTCCCGCGCTCCTCTTCCTGGCCCTGGCGCCGGGGGCCGTTTTCGCTCAGGCCCCGCGGCAAGTCACCCTCGGGCCAGCCACCGCCGCCCACGCTGAGCCGTTCGGGCTCGTCACCGTGGTGCGCGAGCTCTCCAATGGGAGAGTGGTCGTGGCCGATCCGCTGGGCGGCGAGGTCACGATTCTCTCCGCCGACCTCAAGACCGCGCAGAAGGTGGGGCGTGAAGGGTCGGGGCCCGGCGAGTACCGCCAGCCCGACGCCGCGTGGCCCTTTCCCGGTGACAGCACGATCATCGTCGACCTGGGCAATACGCGGCTTACGATCCTGAGCCCCGCCGGCACCTTTGCCCGCTCGACGCCGATGATGCTCGGCGCATTCAATCCCGGGGCCGGCGGCGGCTTGCCCCCGATCGTAATGCCGGGCGGGATCGATGCGCAGGGCAAGATCTACTTCCTGCGCACCTCGATGGGCGCCGATTCCGGTGACGTGACCAAGTTCGATCCCGCCACCGGTAAGACCGAAGTCCTTGGCCGAACCAAGCTCCCGGAGTCCCAGACCCAGACCTCCGGTAGCGCGAATAACCGGCAAACGAACACCCGGCAGATTCCTCTCTCCGGTGCCGACGGTTGGGGAGTAGCTCCGAATGGGAGCATCGTCCTGATCCGGCAAAGCGACTATCACTTGGAATGGATCGGTCCGTCAGGCGCGCGTCGCACTGGAAAGCCGGTGACGTTCGAACGGGTGCGGATCGGTTCGGCCGAGAAGGAGGAGTGGATCGACCGGCAGCAACTGGTCGGCGGAATCGGCATCCAGGTGCAGGCGGAAAACGGCCGAGTCAGTATGTCCCTCTCGCGCGGCCGAGCCGACAACAGGCCCTCCGCCGCCGACTATACTTGGCCGGTACAGAAGCCGCCCTTCGACCCCGGGACGGTGCGGGTCGATCCCCTGGGACGAGTCTGGGTGATGCGCCACCAAAAGGCCGGCGAAGCACCGCTGTACGACGTCTTCGGTAGCGACGGCAATCTGGTGGGCAGTGTGCGAGTTCCGGTGGGCCGCCGGGTGGCGGGCTTCGGCACCGGCGGCCTCTACGCCGCCGCCGTCGACGACGACGGACAGCACCGGGTCGAGCGCTACGCCATGCCGCTCTAGACCGAGCGGCGGAAGGAGGGGCTTCTGTCCGCAACGATCCTGGTGGTCGAGGATGACGGGAAGACGGCGGATACGGTCTCCCTCTACCTCCGTCACGCCGGGTTCAAAGTGGCGGTGGCCCCCAACGGTCTGGAAGGGCTGCGGCGGGCCACCGCGGAGCCATTCGATCTCGTCATCCTCGACCGGATGCTTCCCGGGCTTTCCGGCGAGGAGATCTGCCGCCGCCTCAAGAGCGCGGCGGACGTTCCGGTCATCATCCTGACCGCGATGGTGGAGGAGGAGGACCGGCTCGACGGCTTCAAAGCCGGGGTCGACGACTACGTGACCAAGCCGTTCAGCCCGCGCGAGCTGGTGGCCAGGGTACGGGCGGTGCTTCGCCGGGCGGGCGGGTCCAAGGAGCGCGGCGGCGATACGGTGCGCGTGGGCGCGCTGGTCCTCGATCAGGATGCCCGGGAGGCATGGTTGGGCGATCGCGCGCTCGAACTCAGCCCGACCGAATTCCGGATGCTCACCGTCTTGGCCCGAGCGCCCGGCAAGGTCTTTCCACGAGAGGAATTGGCCGAGCGGATTCTGCGGGAAGGAAGCGAAGCGGACATTCGCACCGTCGACGCTCATGTCAAGAACCTGCGCCGCAAGCTCGACCGGGGCGGGAGCGACTCCTGCATCATGACGGTCTTCGGCGTAGGCTACCGGCTGTCCGCGGAGGCGTGCCGGCGTGCGTAGCCTCCGGATTCAGCTGCTCGCGCTCGTGGTCGTCGCGGTGCTCGGTACCCTAACGATCCTTGCGCTCTACGGCATGCGCTCGGCGCGGTTGGTGTTTCGGAGCGCGGTGGAACTCTCCCGAGTGGAGACCATCCGGCCGCCGGAATCGGAGGCGATCGCCGAGGCCTACGCGGCGGGGGGGTGGGCGGCGGTTCGCGCCCTCGTCGAGAACACCGCCACCCCGGACAGCGCCGGCTCGGCGGTGATCGTGAGCCGCGACGGCGGCACGTTCATCACCGACCACACGCCGTTTCGCGGGGCCGCCGTGACCTGGCTTCCCGGGTGGACGATCCGGATCGAGCAGGGGACCGACGGGAACCGGTCGGTGGTCCAGCTGGGCGGCGGTGCGCCGGTTCTCGCGACGCCACGAGACACGGTCGGATTCGTCTTCCGGCTGCCTATCAAGATGTCGGTGTCCGTGGATCCGGAGCAGGCGTTCAAGACCGATTTCGATCGCCGGTTATGGGTTGGCGTGGGGCTTCTCTTGACGCTCACCGCGCTCCTCGCGCTGCTCGTCATCGGCCGGGTCTTTTCGCCGGTGCGGAGGTTCACCGACGCGGTCGACCGCGTCGCCCGCGGCGACTACCACGCCCGCGTGGGCCGGGTAACGATCGCGGAGCTCAAGGGCCTCGGCGCGGCGATCGATCAGATGGCGGAGAGCCTGGAACGGGCGGAAGATCAGCGCCGGCGGATGATCCGCGACGTCGCGCACGAGCTGCGGACCCCGCTCACGAATCTCAAGGGCCAAATCGAGGCGCTGCAGGACCGGCTTCGCGAGCCGAATGAGGAAGCGCTCGCGTCGCTACACGAGGAGGCGGCGCTCCTCGAACATCTAGTCAACGATTTGGGCGAGCTAGCCCGGGCCGACGCCGGGCGGCTCGCCATCACGCCGGTCCCGCTCCCGCTCAGGGCCGAAGTGGAGCGCGCGGCGGAGGCGTTCGTCCAGAGCCGCCGAGCGGCGCCGGGACAGATCCGGATCCTGCTGCCGGACGATGTCGCCGTGCACGCGGACCGGGAGCGGTTGGGGCAGATTCTCCGAAATCTGATCGAGAACGCGGTGACGCATGGTGGGGCGGAGACACCGGTGACGATCGAGGGAGAAGCGATCGGCGGGGAGCGAGTGCGGCTGTCGGTGGCCGATCGGGGGCCCGGAATTTCAGCGGACGACTTGCCGCGGGTGTTCGACCGGCTCTACCGCGCCGACCCCTCACGAAGCCGGGCGTCGGGCGGGATGGGGCTTGGGCTCGCGATCGTCAAGGCGCTCGTGGAAGCGCACGGCGGGACGGTGGCCGCATCGAGCGCGGCCGGAGCGGGGACGACGATTACCCTCACACTGCCGCGAGCTTCCCGGAGCCCTCAGAACTGACGCGCGACGGTGAACGACTCTCCCTGCCTGGTGAGCCGGAGCGTGTCCTGGTGGGTGAATTTGCCGGCGAAGGTCACGGCGCCTCCCTGCCGGGTGATGGTCATCGACAGCGTGGAGTTGGTGAACGTCCCCGCGAGCGGGGCGTCGTTGATTCCCGATCGTGACTCGGTCCCTTCGAAGGCGCCCGCGGGCTCGTTGTCGTCGGTCGAATTCAACTGCAGAAAGTGCAGATCGTCCGCGACGTCTTTCCATTGATTGGAAAGTGTCGGGAGAAAGTCATCGGCCTCCGTAATCTTCTCGCCCCCGCAGGCGAGGAGCCCCGCCGCCGCGATTCCGGCCACAGCCCGTTGCCACGTCGTTCCAGACATCGGTGTACCTCCTCGATCATGGATCATGGTTCCTGCAGCCGAAGGAGCGCCACGTCCTTGAGACGCCCCAGCTCTTTGAGCAACGGGTCGAGGTCGCGAACCGCCGTCTGAACCCGCGCCGTGACCGCGTCCCGAAGCCTCTTGGCATCGCCGCCGTTCAGTTGCCCCCGGAGGACGCGATTGATGTCCGGCAACAGGTCGTTGAGCGGCAATACTTGTCCCTCATGCACCGTGGCCAGGGCGTAGTTCATGAATCCCACGACATCCGAGTAGACGCGCTCTCCTTCCCATCGCTCATGGACGACGTTCTCGAAGTCTTTGCGCTGGGTTCGGAGCGATTCGAACGCCACGTTGTACTCGAGAATCGCGTTTCTGAGAACGCCGAAGGCGGCGCCGCTGACGAACGCGGGCTCGAGGATGTAGGTGAAGGCGGTTCTGATGTTGTGCGCCTTGATATCGTAGGCCTCGAAGGCGGTCGCGAGGCGGGGGTACTCCTTCAGCCGTTCGTTCTGGCGCGTGGCCGCCTCTCGGAGCGCGGCGGCTTCGAGGTGGGTGCGATCCTGGAATTCACGGCGGATCCCGTCGAGCGCCGCAATCACGAGACTGTCCTGGAGCCCGGCACCCTTGAGATGCTCTCGAAGCAGGGCGTTCTCCACGGCGTAGGCCCGGGCCAGCGTTTCCTCGATCGATGGCCCGATAATGACGTCGGTCACGAAGGCGGAATCGCGCGGGACCGCCACCGGGCCAAGCGGATAGCGCACCACCCATTTCGGGCTGCCGGTCTCCACTTCGAGCGCGATAGACCGCGTCTCGGCGGGGATCGCGCCGGCAAAGAACCCACCATCGTTAGGAACATGGGTTCCGAACGGTCCCAGCCGCACTTTCATTTGGGATGGGAGCGGCCCCCGACCCGCGACGTGGATCTTCCCGCGAAAGGTGACCGTCTGGCGCGCGGAGGCAGGCTGGACCGCGACGGTGGCCAGCAGCACGACGATGCCGGTGGCTCGGTTCATGGCGATGGCCGCCGGACCTTGAGCCGGAGCGGCGGCGACTCCGCCACCGTGACATTGTCGTCGTACACGACGTGGCCGCGGATGGACACGGTGAGCGGGATGACGCTGCCCGGCTGCAGCGGAAGCACGGCGACAAAGTGACCCGCGGAATCGCTCGTCACGCTCACCGCCCCACCGTTGAAGCTGAGCGCGGCATTGCGCACGGTCTTCCCGGCCTGGTCGAGAACGACGCCGCGCACCGTGGTGGTATAGGTGCGCCGCTTGAGCGCGAGGTCGATGACATGGCTCTCAGGAATCGTCACGGCGGCGTCGTTTGCGAGCTCGAACGCCGGCACCTCGGGAATGATCCGGATTGTTCCGCCGTCCAGGTCGGCGGGAACCTCGGCGAATACCACTTCCCCGTTCGCGCCGATGCTGGCGGTCCGGCGCACCCCCGCGAGATCCACGGTCAGGGAGCCCTCGCGGATCAGATCCGCGGCGCCGCCGGGGCCGTGCACCCGAACGGTGAGGGAGAACGACGCGGCGCGGTTGGCCATCAGCCCGCCGAGCACGACCAGCGCACAGGCCACCACGGGGCCGCCGAGCTCGAGGGATCCGTAGGAGCTCTTGCCGGTGTACTTGGCGTGGGAGCGCATGGCGCCGAAGAGGAAGGCGGCGGCGCCGAGTCCCAAGGGGAGGAGGATGAGGTAGTAGAGCGCGTTGGGCAGGCTCAGGCGGCCGGCCAGCAGGACGAACGCGATGCCGGCGCCGAAGGTGACGAAGAAGGCCGCCCCGGTCACGTAGACCCAACCGAGCTGCGAGAGTTTCGGAGGGTTACTCGCCATACGCCACCATCTTCCGGAGGACCGCCGGTCCAACACCGGTGGCGTTCGGGATATAGCGCGGCGGGCGCCCGTGGGCAATGCCGGCGCCCGCGTGGAAGGGAGCCCGTCACTGTGGAAAACCACAGTAAGCGTTAGGCTCGCCCGTCCCGGCTTGGTGCGGTACTTTTGGGTATGCCGGTGAATCCGACCTTCCGCGCCTTCGTGGTGGATCAGCTCGGCCGGGTGCTTCGCGGCGTGACGTCCCGGGGGATGTTCGGCGGCGTCGGCCTCTATGCCGGCGAGCTCTTCTTCGCCCTGATCGACGACGATACGCTGTATCTCAAGGTCGACGACTCCAACCGGGGCGACTTCGAGGCCCGGGGGCTCGGCCCGTTCCGTCCCTTCGGCGAAGGGGGCGAAGTGATGCAGTACTACGAAGTGCCGGCCGAGGTGCTCGAAGATCCCGCCGAGCTTGGAGGGTGGGCGGAAAAGGCGGTAGAGGTAGCCCGCCGCGCCAAGGCTAAGAAGAAGCCGCGGAAGAAATAGAGATTGCTTCGGGCGCGAAGCGGCCGAAGCAATCTCTACTTCACCCGCGCCGCCGGCAGCGGGGGCCTGGGCACCTGCGCGTCCGCCATCGCCGTCTGATACGCAATCGTCGCCACGACGACCGCCGCCTGCTTCAAGTCATCCTCGATGAGGTAGTCGGCGTTGTCGAGATCGGTATGGTGGCTGCGGGTGCCATAGTCGAGCCCATCGGTAATGAACTGAAAGGCCGGGAGCCCAACGGCCACGAAGCTCATGTGGTCGGTCGACCCGGTGCCGGCGATGCTCACCGTGCGCGCGCCGAGATCGGCGAGCGGAGCGAAGAAGCCCTCGAACACCCCGCGCGCGGCGGCGTTGCCCTGGAGGAAGATGCCGCGCAACTTGCCGCCGCCGTTATCGACATTGTAGTACGCCGACAAGCGGGCGTGCTCCGGCAGGAGCTGCATCGTCTTCCATTCGCCGAAGTGCTTCCGCACGTATCCCATCGAACCCATGTAGTCGTCGCCCGACTCTTCCCCGTCCCAAAGCGCCACCCGAATGGTGCGCCGGGGCCGAGCGTCGATGGCGCGAAGGATCCGGAGCGCCTCCATAACGATGGCACATCCCGCGGCGTTGTCGGTGGCGCCCGTCGCGGCGGCCCACGAATCGAGATGGCCTCCGATCATCACCACTTCGGGGGCGAGGGTGGGGTCCGAGCCCTTGAGCTCGGCGACCACGTTGTACCCCGTGGTCGGATGCTGGACCAAGCGGGCGCGGAGGCTCGCCTCGAGCCGGATCGTCTGGCCCGCCTCGACCATCCGGACGAGGCGATTCCAGTGCTGTCGCGCCACGGTGAATTCGGCCACGCCGCCGCCGAACGGGGTCGAGTAGTCGTCTTCTCCGGAGGCGCCGAGGGCGGCCTCATTCCGGCTTGGCTCGAGCAGCGCGATCGCCCCTTCGGCCTTCAAGAACTGGCGCAATCTCCGGCGGCGCTCGATCCCCGACGCATATCCCTCCGCATCGTCATCGTAGCTGGTGGGACCGATAGGCGCCGCGAGCCGCGCCAGAGAGTCGAGCTGCCGGTCGCTCACCCGGCTGAAGGACTGCGCCTCCCGCCCGCGGAGCGGCAGGAGGGTGCCGTTCAGGACCACCTTGCCCCTGAGCTTGCCCTTGTAGCGCGCGGCGTCGGCGTCGTTCCGGAGTTGTATCAAGACCGGTGCCCCCTTCACGACTCCCTTCGTGGCGGCGCTCCAGGCCTTCGGAAAGGCCGTGAGGCGGAGGTAGTGCGGGGCGGTCATCTCGAGCGAAAAGCCGTCGAGCTCCCACGTGGGCGCATGCTCTCCCCACGGCTCAAGTGCCGCGCCGGAAAGCCCGAAGCCCGCCAGACGGCTCTTGGCCCATTCGGCGGCGCGCAGGTATCCGACGGAGCCGGCGAGCCTCGGCCCATTGAGATCCGAGAGTCCCAGCGCGGTCTCCATCACCTTGGAGCGCTGGAGGCCTTCCTCGCGAATGCGGGCGAGCACGCCGGTGTCCGCGGGGGCGGACGCAAAAAGGAGGGCGGTGGCGAGCGTCAGCATCAGAGTCTTGCTCCGTAACGGGAAAGGAGAATTCGGTTCTTGGTGCTGAAACGCACCCCTTCCTGCTCCAGCAACATGCGCTGCGTGAGTTCGGCACCGGGCACGGCGCGGCGGCTCACCCCCCCCAGCGCATTGACCACGCGGTGCCAGGGGACCGCGGTTCCGTTCGGCAGGGCGTGCATGGCGTATCCGACCTGTCGCGCCCGCCCAGGCAGGCCGGCGGCGCGGGCCACCTGACCGTAGCTCGCCACCTTCCCTCGGGGAATCTTCCGGACGACGGCGTAGATCCGCGCGTAGCTGTTTCGCTCTCGGTTGACCATCTCCGGGGCCGGCCGTAGCTTCACCACGCGGTCTCTCCGAAGTCGATGGGCGTCCTCACTTACAAAGTACCGGCGATGAGCGCTGACAGGGAGCGGTGGGGGACACGCTTTGGGGTGATCCTCGCCGTGGCCGGGTCCGCGGTGGGGCTCGGGAATTTTCTCCGCTTTCCCGGGCAGGCGGCGCAGCATGGCGGCGGCGCCTTTCTCATCCCCTACTTCGTGGCGCTGCTTCTCTTGGGCATTCCGATCGGCTGGGCGGAATGGACGATGGGGCGCTACGGCGGAAAGAAGGGGTTTCACTCCGGTCCCGGGATCCTCGGCGTCGTCGGGCGCGGCTCGATACCGCGCTACCTCGGCGCGCTCGGCGTGGCCATCTCCCTCGTGGTGTCGTTCTACTACCTCTTCGTCGAGGCATGGACCCTCGGGTATTTCTTCAAGTATGTGACCGGCGGGGTCGGCGTCGAGATCAGCGCACAGGTGGCGGACCAGACGGCCGCCTCGGCGCGTTTCTTCGGCGAGGTGTCGGGTGGTGGGGCCGACGGCTCGCTCTTTACCGGTGCGTCGCGGCTCACGCTCGCCTGTTGGGCGGTCACCTTTCTCCTCAACATCTACTTCCTCCGGCGAGGAATCTCCAAAGGGATCGAAAAGCTCTGCACCTGGGCGATGCCGATCATGACGATCTGCGCCATCATCGTGCTGATCCGGGTGCTGACGCTGGGCACGCCCGATCCTTCGATGCCGGAGCGGAACGTGGTCAGTGGCTTGGGCTTCATGTGGAATCCCGATTTCAGCAAGCTCGGCGATTTCTCCACTTGGCTTGCCGCGGCGGGGCAGATCTTCTTTACTCTCTCCGTCGGGATCGGCGTCGTGCTCAACTACGCCTCATACATGGGACCGAAGGATGACGTGGTGCTCTCTTCGCTGACCGCCACCGCGGTGAACGAGTCGTCCGAGGTCGGCTTCGGCGGCATGATCACCCTCACCGCTTCGGTGGTCTTCCTCGGCGTGAGCGGCACGATCGGCGCGGTGGAGAGCGGCTCATTCGGCTTGGGCTTCGTGACCTTGCCGGTGGTCTTCGCGCATATGGGAGCGTGGGGGAATGTGATCGGCGCGATCTGGTTCTTCATGCTCTTCCTCGCGGCGCTGATGAGCTCGCTGTCGATGTTCCAGCCGACGCTCGCCTTCTTGCGGGAAGCCCTCGGCATGCCGCACCAGCGCGCGACCGCGCTCATCACGGCCCTCGCCATCGGCGGCTCGGTGTTCACGCTCTGGTTCACTCGGAACGGGACCTTCACCGGGACGCTCGATTTCTGGGTCGGCACCTTTTTTCTCTTCGTGATGGCGATGATTCAGATCGTCGTCTTCAGTTGGGTTTTCGGGATCGAGCGCGGCTGGCGGGAAGCGCATGACGGAGCGTCGATTTGTATTCCCGGTCTCTTCAAGTTCGTTATGAAGTGGGTGGCGCCGATCTATCTGCTGGTGGTGTTTGTCGGCTTCTGCGTGCAGAGCCTGCCGGCGGCAATCGGCGACTTGCGCCGGAGCCCCTCAGGACAACTCGCCATGGCGATCATCCTCCTGGCCATTGTGGCGATGGCGGTCCTGGTGCGGCGCGGAGAACGGCGCTGGCGGGCGGCGGGGATGGACCTCGACGACCGGACCCCCACCGACGGAGATCCCGCGCCATGACCACCGCCGGCTGGATTCTGATGACGGGGTCCCTGGTCTTCGTCTGGTGGCTCACGCTCTGGTGTTTCTATCGGGTGCTCAAGGCGTCCCCCGACCATCCGGTGGAACCGCCGCCGACGTTGTGACGTGTGGAATCATCGCGGGGCGGCATGGCCGCCGGCCGAGTCATCGCGAGGCCCCGAAGGGGCCGTGGCGATCTCGGGAGATTGCTTCGCTGCGCTCGCAATGACTGAATGACTGATTTCTTCTAAAAGGAGCCTGTGCCAATATGCGTATTCTCCCGGTTTCGCTCGTCGCGCTGACCCTCGCCGCCTGCGGTGGCGCCGGTGGCGGTACCGCCACCGTCCCCGCCGAGGCGGTGGCGGCCATCGACACCGCCACGATCATGGGCCACATCCGCGCGCTGGCCGACGATTCGATGCAGGGCCGCGCGCCCGGCGGCATCGGTGAAGAGCGCGCGGTGGCCTACATCGAGAATCAATTCAAGGCCATCGGCCTCACGCCCGGCAATCCCGACGGGAGCTATATCCAAAACGTGCCGCTGGTGGCGATCACCGCCGATCCACGCATGACCCTCGACCTCAAGGGGAAGATGCGCGCCTCCCTCAAGTATCGAGACGACTTCGTGGCGTGGACCCGTCACGTCGATTCGGAGGTCTCGATCAAGGACGCGCCGCTCGTCTTCGTGGGCTACGGCGTCGAGGCGCCGGAGTACAACTGGGACGACTACAAGGGCCTCGATGTGAGCGGGAAGATTCTCGTGATGCTCGTCAACGATCCGCAGCTTCCCGACACGAACGCGTTCCGCGGCAAAGCAATGACCTACTACGGCCGCTGGACCTACAAGTACGAACAGGGCATGAAGCACCGGGCCGCGGGCGTGCTCATCGTGCACGAGGCGGCGCTGGCCGGCTATCCCTGGGCGGTCGTGCAGGGGATGGGCGGAGAGAAGTTCGATCTCGCCGCCGCCGACAGCAACCGCGCCCGCGCCAAGATGGAAGCGTGGATCCACTTCGACCGGGCCAAGGCGCTCTTCGCCGCCGCGGGCCTCGATTTCGACTCGCTCAAGGCGCGCGCCACTACCCGCGAATTCACGCCGGTGCCGCTCGACGTGACCGCCTCGGTCAGCATCAAGAACTCGATCCGGTCGGTCGCGTCGCGCAATGTGGCGGGGAAACTCGAGGGGAGCGACCCGGCGCTCAAGGACGAGTACGTGGTGTACACCGCGCACTGGGATCATTTCGGTCTCGGCACGCCGGTAGGCGGCGACTCGATCTATAACGGGGCCCTCGACAACGCGAGCGGCACCGCGGCGCTGCTCGATTTGGCCAAAGCGTTCAAGGCCATGCCCGCGGCGCCGAAGCGCTCGATCCTCTTCCTGGCCGTTACCGCGGAAGAGCAGGGGCTGCTCGGTTCGCAGCACTACTCGGTCTCGCCGCTCTATCCGCTGGCAAAGACCCTCGCCAACATCAACATCGACGGACTCAACACCGAGGGGCCGACCAAGGATCTCGTCGTGGTGGGCATGGGCGCATCGGAGCTCGAGGATTACGCGCGCGACGCGGCGGCGGAACAAGGACGGATACTCAAGGCCGACCCGGAGCCGGAAAAGGGGTTCTACTACCGCTCCGACCACTTCAACTTCGCCAAGCAGGGGGTGCCGGCCTTCTACGCGGACGCGGGCACCGAGGTGATCGGCCAGCCCGCCGACTTCGCGATGAAACAGCGGGAGAAGTACACCAACGAGGACTACCACAAGCCGACCGACGAGATCAAGCCGGAGTGGAACCTCGCGGGGGCGGTGCAGGACCTCGTGCTGTACCTAACGATAGGTTACCGGGTGGCCCAGGCGGCCACGTACCCCGAATGGCGTCCGGGCAACGAGTTCCGGGCCGCGCGCGAGGCGCAGCTCAGGCCTTAGGCGCCGCCCATTCGGACATCTTCTTGACCGCCGACTTGTTGACGAGGATCCGGACGTTGTTGCTGCCCGGATCGATGGGCAGCATGAAGAAGAAGGGGGTCGTGGGCGGATAGCGGTTCATCAGGCCCACGATCTCCTCGCCGTCCTCGAAGGCGATCCGCACCTTCCGCGCCCCCACCTGGCGCTGGTCTCCATCGACCGGCGCCTTGCTTTCTTGGTACTCCGGCTGCCCACCGGGCGTCTTGACGAAGAAGAGCGCCTTCACGGTATGAAGCCTCACTTCCACTACCTCTCCCGTCTCGGGCTTGACGTGGCAGACGGGCTTGTCGGGCCGGACATCGAGGCTCACGCCCTTGAGCATCCGGCCATCGCGAAAATGCGCCACGATCGATTGTCCTTGCATCGTTCCTCCTAGTCGATCTCATCGAGGGATCTGGGCCAGTCTCCCTTGAGCAGCCGTGAGAGGGCGCGGTCGGCCAGCAGGCGTCCCTTGGTTTGGCATCGCGCGCAGTAGTTCGTTTCGTTTTCGGCGTAGCGAATGCGTTGCACCGGGCTTCCGCACACCGGACAGGGCTGGCCGAAGCGGCCGTGGACCGCCATGCCGTCGCGAAATGCAGTGACCTTTTCCGGGAACCGGTCGCCGGTATCGCGGCGCAATCGGTCGGTCCAGTCGAGCAAGGTTCGGCGGGTTGCTTCGTACAGCCGCGCGACTTCCGCATCGCCGAGCTTCGACGTCAGGGCCAACGGAGAGAGCTGCGCCGCGTGCAGCGCCTCGTCCGAGTAGGCATTACCGATGCCACTGAAGAGGCGGGGATCGGTGAGCGCGCGCTTGAGGGTGTGGTTCTCGCCGCGGAGCCGCCGCGCGAACGCCTCGAGCGATGCGTCCAGCACTTCGAGTCCGCCGCGGTTTTCGGTCTGGAGCGCCGCTTCTCCCCGAAGGAAATGGAGCGAGGCGCGCCGCTTGGTGCCCGCCTCGGTCAGCGCCAAGGTGCCGTCCGGAAAGTCGATCGTGAGAAGGGTGATGCGGCCGGGCCCGGGCTTGCCCTTCGCCAGCCACTTGAAACGCCCCGCGATCATGAGGTGAAATACCAGGAAGAGCTCGTCGCCCAGATCGAAGACGATGCGCTTGCCGAGCCGGCGGAGGGCTCGAACCTCACGGCCCTCCGCTGCGGTGATCGGGGGGTCGACGGTGCGAAGCAGGAAGGGGTTCTTGAGGTGGATCCGTTCGATCGGCCGGCCCAGCACGCGCGGGGCCAGCGCTTCGAGATAGACGGTGATGTCGGGGAGTTCGGGCACCCGGCGCTATCCCGCGATCGCTCCCGCCGGCATAGCACGCCCTTCGGCGAAGGCCGCGATCCGGTCGCACGCCAGGGCCAGGCGCGCGTCCGCGGTGCCGACGGTAATGCGCACGTGGCCGGCGCCGCTCGGGCCGAACCCCTCGCCGGGCAGGACCGCCACGCCGGTCGCTTCGAGGAGCTCGGCGCCGAAGGCGTTGCCGCTCATGCCGGTCCCGCGCACGTCGGCAAAGACGTACATGCCGGCTTCGGGCATGCGGCACGTTAGGCCCCGAACCCCCTGGAGCCGTCCGACCACCAGCCGCGCGCGCCGCTCGTACGCCTGCCGCAGCGCCTCGAGCTCCGGCCCCGCGTCCCGAAGGGCCACCGCCGCCGCGTCCTGCACGAACTGGGTCACGCCGAAGTGCATGATCCGCGCGATGTTCCGGAGGTGCCCGGCCAGGGATGGCGGCGTCACGGTCCACCCGCAGCGCCATCCGGTCATCGCGTGCGACTTGGAGAGACTCGACACGATGGCGGTGCGTTCGGCCATTCCGGGGAGGCCGGCCGGGCTCATGTGCGGTGTATCGAAGGCAAGGGCCGCATAGACCTCATCGCTGATCAGGATCAGGTCGTGTCGCCGGCAGATCGCGGCGAGCGCCTCCGCCTCCTCCCGCGCCAGCGTGGAGCCGGTCGGATTATGCGGAAAGTTGATCAGCAGGGCGCGGGTGCGCGGCGTGACCGCCCGCGCGACCTCGTCGGGATCGATGTGGAAGCCCCGCTCCGGCCGGAGGGAGACGAACCGCATGAGCGCGCCGGCCGCGCCGAGCACGCCGGGGTAGGTGACGTAGGTGGGCTCGGGGACGATGACTTCGTCGCCCTCGTCGAAGAGGCACTGCGCCAGCCCGAAGAGCGCGGCCTGCGTGCCGGGAAAGCCCACCACTTGGTCGGGCGACACCGGAATGCCGGCCTGGCGGGAGGTGACCTCCGCCACCGCCGCGCGGAGCGCCGGCTCCCCGCCGCTCGCGGGGTAGTGGGTCCGGCCTCGGCCGAGCGCCGCCACCGCCGCGGCGCGAATCGGCTCGGGGGTGTCGAAGTCGGGGTCTCCGATGGAGAGGAGGATGATGTCCTCCCCCCGGGCGCGGCGCTCGACCGCGCGGTCGTGCACCAGCCACGCTCCGTCGTCTTCGGCAATCCGGGCGGTGCGCCCGGCCACGCGGAGGCCGCTCACCGGCGAATCCCCGCGAGGCGGAGCATGAGGACCGCCGCCCGGGCGGTCTGCATGCCGAGGGTGGGCAGGTGCACGAATTCGTTGGGCGAATGTCCGCCGCCGCCTAACGCACCCAACCCGTCGATGCCGGCCACGTACGGCGCCACGAAGGAGACGTCGCCGGCGCCGCGGGTCGTGGCGTCTTGGGCGCGGATCGCGGGGTAGCCGAGGGCGCGGCTTACGGTGTCGTACTGGGCGATGAGGAACTCGCCCCCCGCGGTCAGAGGCATCGCGGGATAGCTGTCTTCGAAGGCGATCTGCGCCTGGGTGCCGGGAAGATGCTTCGCCACGATCTCCCGCATGACCGCGCGGGCCCGCTCCTTCTGCGCTTCGGTGATGAAACGGAGGTCGCCGCGCACATGGGTGATCGGCGAAATGATGTTCGTCTTACCGGAGACGGTATAGCCATACCCGGAGGTGTCGGCGACCGCCTCGGTGCCGCCGGCGATGAAACCGGGATTGAAGGTGAGCCCCGGTTCGCCGACCAGCCGCTCGCGGAATTCGTTCAGGATCCTGGCCGTCTCGTAGATGGCGCCGTAGGTGTTGTTGAAGATGCCGGCGGAATGGCCCTGGCGGCCGGTTACGGTCAGCCGCCAGCTGCTCGAACCGCGCCGGCTGATGCTCGCCTGCGAATAGCTGCCTCCTTCGAAAGAGAGGGCGTAGTCGCTCCGTTTGGCCGCGTCGATCAGGTCGCGCCGCGCCACGTCGAGCGGCCGCCCGGTTGCCTCTTCGTCGCCGGTGATCAGGACGGTGATGTCCATCTGCTCGATCACCCCCGAGGCGTGGAGCGCCTTGAGGGCGTAGAGCATCACGACATCGCCCCCCTTCATGTCGACGGTGCCGGCGCCGCGGGCCGTCGAGTCGGCGCGAACGAATTTCTGGCCCTCGCCCTCGAAGACGGTGTCGAAGTGCCCGATCAGGAGGAGCCGCTTGGCGCTCTCGTTCTGGATTCGCGCCTTCCGTTCCGCCACGAGATGGCCGCCGCGGTGCATGCCGGCGGGCATGTCGATCCAGCGCGACGCGAAGCCCAAGGCGTCGAGCTCCGCCTTGAAAATCATCCCCGCCGCCTTCACCCCGGCCATGTTGAGAGTGCCGCTCGGCTGATTGACCAGCTTCTCGAGCACCGCGATCTGATCTTCGTGGTGGCCCGCCACCCAGGCACGGATCTTCTGCTCGGTGGGTGTAAGGGTCTGCGCCGCCGCGACGGCCGGCAAGAGCAGGATGGTGAGGACGGTGAGCACGGGTGAACGGAACAGTGTTCGCATGGGGGAAATCTAGCGCTACCTTCCCCCGGGATGAGAGTGCCGATGATCGAGTTGGGCGGCCGCGGGCCGCTGGTCCATCTTGCCCCCGCGAACGGATTTCCTCCCGCCACCTATCTCCCAGCCCTTCGGCCGGTGCTCGAGGCGCACCGGGTGGTGAGCCTGCCGCCCCGCGCGATGTGGCCCGACATTGGGTCTCCTCCGGAGACACCGGGGAGCTGGACCGATCTCGCCGACGATCTCCTGGCCGGGCTACACCGGCACGCGCTTCCCCCGCTGGTTGGCATCGGGCATTCGTTCGGGGCGGTGGTCACCCTTCTCGCGGCGGTTCAGGAGCCGACGCGATTTACTGGGCTCGTACTCCTCGATCCCACGATTCTCCCGCTCAAGCACATGGACCAGATTCGCGAGCGGAAGGCGCGGGGTGAGGTATCGTTCCGGCCCTTGGCCGATGGCGCCAGGAAACGGCGCGACCGATTCGAGAATGCCGAGGCGGCGTTCACATACTGGCGAGAGAAGCCGCTCTTCGCTGATTGGTCCGACGACGCGCTCACCCGCTATGTCGACGCGATGCTCCGGCCGACGGGCCAGGGCGACTTCACGCTGACCTGGTCGCGCGACTGGGAGGCCTACTACTACGACTCATTCTATGCCGACACCTGGAATGCGCTGGACCAGCTCGACTCGGCGCTGCCGGTGCTGGTGGTTGGGGGAGAGCGGTCGGACACCTTCGTGCCGGAGGCGGCGCGGCTCATGAAGGAGAGGCTGCCGCGCGCCACCTCTCGGACGGTGCCCGGGCAAGGACACCTCTTTCCGCAGGCGGCGCCGGAAGAAACCGGGATGGTGATCGCGGAGTGGCTGGCCTCATCGGATGTCATTGCGAGGCCGCGTAGCGGCCGAAGCAATCTCTGAGATTGCTTCGCTTCGCTCGCAATGACTACTAGGCCTCTTCCTGAATCTTGAAGACCACCGAGGCGAGAAGACCGCCGAGCAGGGGGCCGGCCCAATAGAGCCAGAGATGGCTCCAGCCACCCCCGCCGAGGAGGGCGTGCACGATCGTCGGCCCGGTGCCGATGGCGGGATTGAAGGCGCCGCCCGAAATCGGCCCGCCGGCAAAGGCGGCGATCACGATCACGAAGCCGATCGCGAGCCCAAAGTACGAGTTCCCCTGGGTCCGCTTCGAGGTCGCCACATTGAGGACCGTGAGGGCGAGCAGGAAGGTGTAGAGGGTCTCGACCAGGAAGGCGGTCATCGTCGTTGCCGTCGAAGCCGGCATCGGGGCGAAGGTCTGGTCGAGGAACATGTACGCGAAATAGGCGCCCAGGGTGGCGCCGGCCACCTGCGCGATGACGTACGGAAGGAGATCGCTCGCCGGCAGCGCTCCGCGGCGGTATGCGGCGAACGACACCGCCGGATTGTAGTGCCCGCCCGAGACATGGCCGCCCATATACACGATCACCATCAGCGCGCAGCCGATGACGAGCGGCGCGAACGGGCTCCCGGACATGACCGCGAGGCCGATCGTCATGGCAAAGAAGGTGGTGCCGATGAATTCCGTCAGATACTTGCGCACGAGATCCCCCTCGGGGTGGCGGTGAAGGCACTGAGCAGAGGAAGCGGGAGCGAGCGCTCCCGCCGCGAAGATGCGACCGGACCGGCGATTCCGCCAGCCCGCCCGGTCAACGCTCCAGCTCGCGAAGCCAGATGTTCCGGAAGCGCACCGGATGCTGGTGGTCTTGGAGCGAGATGGGCAGCCGATCGGGGTGCGCTTCGTACGGGGGCCGCCCGGTGTGGGCCGTCACCCCGGTGAGCCCCACCGCATCCTGCACCAGCACGCCGTTGTGAAACACGGTGAAGGTGGCGGGCGAGAGCAACGCTCCCGACGGATCGAAGCGGGGCCGGCGAAAGACGATGTCGTAACTCTGCCACTCCCCGGGCTTCCGGCTCGCGTTGACCAGAGGCGGAAATTGGCCGTAGAGCGCCGCCGCCTGGCCGTCGGGGTAAGTGCTGTTGCCGTAGGAGTCGAGCACCTGCACCTCGTACCGGCCCATCAGGAAGACGCCGCTGTTGCCGCGGTCCTGCCCAGTTCCCTTGGGGGGATTGGGGGAGGCCCACTCGACGTGGAGCTGCACGTCGCCGAAGCTCTTCGCGGTTTGGATTCCGCCCTTGCCCGGCGCCACCTCCATGTAGCCGTTCTTCACGAGCCACTGCGCAGGGCTGCCGTCCCCTTTCCGCCATTCGGCGAGCGACTTCCCGTCGAAGAGCACGACGGCGTCGGAAGGGGGCGGCACCGGCGCCCCCACCGGGCTGGCGTCGATCACCGGTGGGGCGGGGCACTTCATGTCGTGCTGCGCACAGGGGGGCGCCGACTGCGCGGCCAAGGGCGCCGTGAGAAAAAGTGTGATCAGACTGATACGAAAATGGAGGATCATCGCATACTCCCGCAGGGGATTTTCATCGGAGTGGAGGTCTGCCTAGGCGCCGATGGCCCTCTTGGTGAAATCCGAAAGCACCAGCGTCCCGCTGATCTCGGCCCGCGCGGCAAGAAGAGCGGGCCAGCCGGCGGTTCCCTCCCAGGTCACCTCTTTGAGCCGGCGCATCGCCTCCGGGTTGAAGCCGGCGAGCTTGGCGGTGAACGCCGCGACGCGACGGTCCAACTCATCCGCCGTCGGGAGCAGTTCCGCGTACAGCCCATGCCGCTCCCCCCATTCGGCGCTCCGCCAGTCGGCGTCGATCGCCATCGCCGCAAAGGCGCCCAGCCCGATTCGTTTTTCGATGACCGGCCCCACGACGAATGGCCCGATCCCGACGGCGAGCTCGCTCAGCCTGAGCGCGGCGCCCGACGTGGCGAGGGCGTAGTCGGACGCCGCGACGAGACCGACTCCCCCACCGGCGGTTTTCCCCTGCACCCGGGCGACGACGAACTTGGGCGCCCGAATCATCGCGAGGATCACCTGAGCGAAGCCGGAGAAGAAGCGCTTCCCCTCCGCGGCATCCTTCACCGTCTTGAACTCGTCGAAGGAGGCGCCCGCGCAAAAAGGACCGGTCCCTTCGCTCCGGAGCACGATGACCTGGGCGGCCTCATTCCGTCCCGCGGTTTCGATTGCCGCGGCGAGGGAGGTGAGGAGCGCTCCGGGTAGCGAGTTGCCCTTCGGGTGTCCGAAGGTAACGGTGGCGATTCCGTCGGCGACGTCGGTTCGGATGGTGCCGGCGTCCAGTAGACTCACGCGTGTCGTTCCTTATCTCAGGGGTAGAGTGGGCTATATTGAATATACCGTAAGTATTTGCCGAGTAAGCGGATGGGGGTAGAACGATGAGCGAGCCGACTCAGCCGAAGGGGAGTGACGATCCGGCCCAGGTTGCCGCATTCGAGGCCCGGATTGCCAGGGGCGAGACAATCGAGCCGAAGGACTGGATGCCGGAGCGGTATCGGCGGCAGCTCGTTCGGATGATGTCCCAGCATGCTCATTCCGAGGTGGTCGGGATGCTGCCGGAGGGGAACTGGATTACGCGGGCGCCGAGCTTGCGGCGCAAGATTTCGCTCCTAGCAAAGGTGCAGGACGAGGCGGGACATGGCCTCTACATCTACTGTGGCACCGAAACTCTTGGCGTGGACCGCGCCGAACTGATCGATCAGCTCCTGGCCGGGACCGCGAAATACTCCAGCATCTTCAACTACCCGACCCTCACCTGGGCCGACATGGGGGCGATCGGGTGGCTGGTCGACGGCGCTGCCATCGTCAATCAGACGATGCTCGCGCACGCCTCGTTCGGACCCTACGCCCGGGCGATGGTGCGGATTTGCAAGGAAGAGAATTTCCACAAGCGGCAGGGGTACGAGATCATGGCCACCCTCGCCGCGGGCACTCCGGCGCAGAAGGCGATGGCGCAGGACGCGCTCGACCGCTGGTGGTGGCCGTCGCTCATGATGTTCGGGCCGAGCGACAAGGAGTCGCCTAACAGCGCCGAACTCCTGCGCTGGAAGATCAAGCAGAAAGGGAACGACGAGCTTCGGCAGCGCTTCGTGAATCTCACCGTGCCGCAGGCGGCCGCCATCGGCCTCCATATTCCCGACCCGCTCCTGACGCTCGACAAGGAAACGGGGGACTGGGAATTCGGCCCGATCGACTGGAACGAGTTCATGCAGGTGATCTCCGGCAACGGCCCCTGTAACCGCGAGCGGCTGGCGGCGCGCCGGAAGGCGCACGCCGACGGCGCCTGGGTGCGCGATGCGGCGGTGGCCCACGCGGCGAAAGATGCGGCCCGGAGCGCGGCATGAGCGGACAATGGCCGCTCTGGGAGGTGTTCACGCAGCCGGCGGACGGTTCGCCGCACGAGCATGCGGGGAGTGTGCACGCCCCCGACGCCGAGATGGCGCTGCAGAACGCACGCGACGTCTACACTCGCCGGGGCGAGGCGGTAAGCATTTGGGTGGTGCCGAGCTCGGCGATCACGGCATCGAGCCCGGCGGAGGCGGGGCCGTTCTTCGATCCGGGGAACGATAAGCCGTACCGGCATCCGCAGTTTTACAAGGTGCCGCGCGGGGTGAAGAGTGAAGAGTGAAGAGTGAAGAGTGAAGAGTGAGGAGTGAGGAGTGAGGATTCAGGATTCAGGAGTGAGGATCGAGACGTGCAGCGAATAGCGAATAGCGAGTAGCGAACGATGCTCTTCAATTATCTACTTCGCCTTGGCGACGACCGGCTCGTCCTCGGCCACCGCCTCTCCGAGTGGTGCGGGCACGGGCCGATCCTTGAAGAGGACATCGCAGCCGCCAACATCGCGCTCGATCTCCTGGGCCAGGCGTCGATGTTCCTCAAGTATGCGGGAGAGGTGGAGGGGAAGGGCCGCGACGCGGACGCCCTGGCGTACTGGCGCGACGAGACCCAGTTCCGCAACGTGCAGCTCGTGGAGCTGCCCAACGGCGACTACGGATTCACCATCCTGCGACAATTCCTCGTGAGCGCCTGGGCCTATCATCACCTCGGGGCGCTGGCCGCCTCGGCCGACGAGACGCTCGCGGGTATGGCGGCCAAGGCGCTCAAAGAGACGCGGTATCACCTGCGGCACAGCGCCGAGTGGGTGGTGCGGTTAGGCGACGGCACCGACGAGAGCCATGGACGGATGCAGCGGGCGCTCGACGAGCTCTGGCCGTGGACCGGGGAGCTGTCCTGGCAGCACGAGGTCGATGCGGCTCTCCGGTCGGAGGGGATCGTTCCCGACCTCGCGGCGCTCCGCGGCCCGTTCGAGGCGATGGCGAAAGAACAGTTCGCGCGCGCGACACTGGTGTTGCCTGACGGGCCGATGCGGATGACCGGCGGGCGGCTCGGCCGGCACACCGAGCACCTCGGGCATATGCTGGCGGAGATGCAGATCGTCGCGCGGAGTCATCCGGGGGCGCAATGGTAGCGGTGTCATTGCGAGGCGGCGCAGCCGCCGAAGCAATCTCCCGCCTCAACACCGTCATGGACCCCGAGGTCCCCGTCCTCTCGATCGTCGAGCTCGGGATCGTCCGAAGCGTGGACGCGAGCGGTGCCAGTGTCACCGTCACCATCACCCCCACCTATTCCGGCTGTCCGGCGATGCGTGTCATCGAAGAGGAGATCGTGGCCGCGCTCCGGGCGGGCGGGTTCGAGCAGGTGGAGATCAAGACGGTGTACGCTCCGGCGTGGACGACCGACTGGATGTCCGACTCGGCGCGGGAAAAGCTCCGGGCCTACGGCATCGCCCCCCCCGGGCCGACCTCCGCCGAACAGCTGGTGCCGCTCGGCCGAACGGTGAAATCGGTGGCCTGCCCTTTCTGCGGCTCGGTCAACACCACACTCCAGAGCGAGTTCGGGCCGACCGCATGCAAGTCCCTCCATGCATGCCATGGCTGCCGGCAGCCGTTCGAGCAGTTCAAGGCATTCTAGCGGCATGACGTCGGGTTCCGGCGGACTTAACGCGGGCTTCATGGAGAGGGATGCAACTTAGGTCGTCTATCCTCCTCTCCGCCCGGCCGCTGTCCAGGAGGCCGCCATGTTCGACTCCATTCTCGTGCCGCTCGATGGTTCCCGCTTTGCCGAGGCCGCCTTGCCGCTCGCTACGGGCCTTGCTCGGAGCGCCCACGGTAAGATCCGGCTGGCCCTGGTGCATCAGCCGGAGATGGTGGCCGCCGGGGAAGGGGAGGAGTCCCTCGGATTCGGTATGGTGCCCATCGCGGAATCGGCGAGCGAGCGGGGGTACCTCGCCGAGATCGCCGCGTCACTCGGTACGAACGGCGACCCGCGCCTGACGGAGATTCTCGGTGGCGCGCCGGGTCCCTCGCTGAGTGAAGGAATCTCCGCGCGGCACCCCGATTTGGTGGTCTTGGCCACGCATGGATGGGGTCCCCTTGCCCGTTTGTGGGAAGAGGGCGTCTCCTCGCACCTGATTCGAGAGCTTTCGATACCGTTGCTGCTCGTTCCGCCGGCCGGCCGCAGCGCGATGGGCGACAACTGGACCTGCCGCAGGATTCTGGTCCCGCTCGACCTCTCGGGAAGCTCCCGTGAGATTCTCGGACCTGCTCAAACCTTGGCCCGGCTCACCCAGTCGCACCTTACCCTTGTCCATGTTGTCGAGCCCATGCTGTGCCATGGGGACCCCGACCTCTCCGCCTCCCCC
>JABFSM010000106.1 GCA_013140635.1 Gemmatimonadales bacterium | reverse complement strand
GTACATCATCGGCCAAGAGGCGGCCAAGCGCGCCATCGCTATCGCCGTGCGGAACCGCTGGCGCCGCTCTCAGGCGCCCGATCCGATGCGGGAAGAGATCACCCCCTCCAACATCATCCTGATCGGGCCGACCGGCGTCGGAAAAACGGAGATCGCCCGGCGGCTGGCGCGGCTGGCCGGCGCGCCATTCGTGAAGGTCGAAGCGTCCAAGTTCACCGAGGTGGGGTACGTCGGCCGGGACGTGGAGGGGATGGTGCGCGACCTGGTGGATGCGGCGATCACCTTGGTCCGCTCCGAGCGGGAAGACGAGATCTTTCCCCAGGCGGAGGAGAAGGCCGACGAGCGCCTCCTCGACATTCTCCTGCCGAAGCCCCCGGCGGCGCCGCGCCCGGCCCCGGCCGAGGCGGGGGTGTTCGTCGTGGGACCGTCAGGCACCGCCGAGCGTGAGGAAGGCTCCGCCGACGAGGAGCGGCACCGGCGGTCGCGGGAAAAGCTCCGCGAAATGTTGCTTGCCGGCAAGCTCGACGAGCGGGAGGTCGAGATCGAGGTGTCCCCGCAGGGGCCGCCCCAGCCGATGGAGTTCATGCAGCCGCCGCAGGGGATGGAGGGCACCGACTTCAACTTCACCGAGTGGCTGCAGCAGATGCTCCCGAAGGGCAAGAAGCGGCGCACCGTGCGGGTGGCGGACGCTCGGCGCATCCTGGTCGACGAGGAGCTGAAGCGTCTGGTGGACATGGACGACGTCGTGGCCGAAGCGCTCGACCGCACCGAGAACCACGGCATCATCTTCATCGACGAAATCGACAAGATCGCCGGCGAGCGGGCCACCAGCGGCCCCGACGTGTCGCGCGAGGGGGTCCAGCGCGACCTCCTGCCGATCGTCGAAGGGTCCACCGTGCAGACCCGCTACGGCTACGTGCGGACCGACCACGTCCTCTTCATCGCGGCGGGCGCTTTCCACGTCTCCAAGCCCTCGGACCTCATCCCCGAGCTCCAGGGCCGCTTTCCGATTCGGGTGGAACTCACCCCGCTTACCGAGGGAGACTTCGTCCGGATCATGACCGAGCCGGAGAACGCCCTCACCAAGCAGTACGCGGCGCTCGTGGCGGCGGAGGGCGCGGCGCTCGAATTCACCGAGGACGCCGTGCGGGAGATCGCCCGGATCGCCGCCTTGGCCAACGACCGGATGGAGAACATCGGGGCGCGCCGGCTCCACACCGTTATGAGCACCCTCATGGACGAGGTGCTCTTCGAGCTGCCCGGGTGGCCGGAAAAGCGGATCGTCTTCGACGCGACCCGGGTCAAGGATCGCCTGGCCAAGGTCATCGGCGACGACGACCTCAGGCGGTACATCCTGTAGCCGCCGTTAGCGGCGCGTCTTGATGGAAAGCAGGAACGCCGAGACCGCGATCGCGATACCCAGCAGAATGAGGCGCAGCCAGAGCCGGTCCACCCAGAAGAGGACGCTCGCCCCGATCCCCACCACCGTGAAAGCGATCGCCGTCGCCTTGGCCCGGACCGTCATCGCGCGGTGGTGGCGCCAGTCGGCGATGACCGGACCGAAGATCCGGTTGTTGAGCAGCCGGTTGTAGAACCGCCCCGACGCGCGGGAATAGCATGCCGCCGCGCCTAGAAGGAAGACGGTCGTGGGCATCACCGGGAGAAAGAGCCCGACGATGCCCAGCATCACGCAGCCATGCCCGGCGAGCAGGTAGGCGGTGCGCGTGCCGCGGCCCGACGCGAGCTTCACTTCGTGGGAATGATCCTTCACGTCTCGGCCGCTTTCTTCGTCACAGGAAACCCCCGCTCGAGCCACCCCTTCCAGCCGCCGACCAGCGCTCGCGCGCCCGGCCAACCCGCTTTGCGCAACTCTCGCGTCACCCGGACGCTTGTGTACTCGTCCATTCAAGCACAGTAGGCCACCAGCCAGTCATGGCGCGGCAGCGCCAGGCTCGCCGCGCTGTCCGGCGCCCGGCTCGGATCGACCCGGATGGCCCCCTCCGCCTTGACGGTCGCCCCGTTCCACCCCTTTTCCGTGCGCACGTCGAGAATCCGAACCGGCGTTCCCGCGCGCCGGAGCGCTTCGAGCTCGTCCAGGGTAATGAGTTCGGGGTGGGCCACCAGATCGGAGTTCGGTAGCAGTGCGCTCGTCTCGGCGGGAATCTCTTCGCGCTCCTCCCGCCGCTTCAACCGGTGGGTGGCCCAGGCCAGGAGGGCGCCGTGTCCGGTTACCGAGAGAAGCACCACGAGCCCCGCAATCGGAAAGAGCCGTTCGCTTTGCGGAATCCCGGCGAATACGGGGAGCAATATCAGCAGAAAGGTCGAGAGCGCTCTCGGCCCAAACCAGACGATGAGCCCGCGGGCCACCGGATCGAGTCCCTTCCGCGGCAATGTGAGATAGAGAACCGCGGCCCGGCCGAAAAGGGCCACCGCCGCCACGAGCAGGGTTGGGCCGTCGACGATCGAGAGCCCGGTCCACACCAGCGAGGTGCCGAAGGCGATGAAGGAGAGGAGCAGCAGCATTTCCGCCGTCGCTTCGCCATAGTCGTGAAAGCAATCGCAGAGTTCGACGTCCATGGTGGCGATGGCGAGGCCGGCCGCGAAGGCGGCCATGAAGCCGCTCGCGTGCATCGACTCCGCCGCCGCGTACGCCGTGAATGCCACGCCCAAGACGTAGAGCGATTCGTAGTCGCGCCGCATCCCCATCCACCCCCGGGCCCAGACCATCGCCTTCACGGCGAGGACGCCGATGACCGCGCCGGCGAGGGGTCCGAGCACGAACACCGATCCGACGACCCGCCCGATCTCGCCGGCGGGGGGCATCCCCCCGGCGGCAAGGAAGACCATCCCGACCAGGACCACCGGGAGCAAGACGACATCGTTGAGGCCGCTCTCGACTTTGAGCGCATAACGTGCCGCGGCGGGCACCTCGGGGAGCCGGAGCAGGCCGCGCATCATCACCGGGTCGGTCGACGCGAGGGCCGCGCCGAGGATCGCGGCGGCGGCGGGGGGGAGGTCGAGGAGCCACCAGGCGGCGCCCGCGGTGAGGGCCGCCGTCAGAAGGGTGCCCGGCCCCAGGACGATGGCGGCGAGCCGGAGGTGCTTTCGAAGACCGGCCGGATCCACGCTGAGGGCGTCGGTAAAGAGGACCAGGACCAGGGAGAGGGTCGCGATCCCGCCAAGGGTGCCCGACCCGATCCCGAAGTCGATGAGGCCTAGGCCATGGGGCCCCAGGAGGGTCCCGATCAGCAGGAAGACGGCCACCGCGGGAATCCCCAGCCGCTCGATCATCCCGGAGGCGAGGCTCGCCACCAGGATCACCAGCCCGACCAACGCTACGACGGTGGTGAAGGCTGCCGGATTGAAGGCGCTCATGCTAGACTGCTACTGCCATTTTGACATTCCCGGCTGGTTGGTGCCCGTGGATTCCAAACGAGACTTCCTCGCCATCTCAGACCTTTCGCGAGAGGAGACCGCCGCGCTCATCGAGCTTGCGGCCGGGCTCAAGGGTGGGAGCGTTCCGAGCCGGGGTCTTGAGGGGAAGAGTGTCGGCCTCATCTTCGCGAAGAGTTCCACCCGGACCCGAGTCTCCTTCGAGGTGGGCGCCTTTCAACTCGGCGCATACCCCGTCTTCCTCTCCCTCCGCGACATTCAGCTGGGCCGGGGCGAGACGATGCGGGACACGGCGCGCGTCCTTTCCCGCTACCTGGACGCGATCGTCATTCGGACCCATGGCCATGCCGAAGCCGTCGAACTGGCCCGATACGCCACCAGGCCGGTGATCAATGGGCTGACCGATCTCCTCCATCCCTGCCAAGTGCTCGCCGACCTCCTCACCATCCGCGAGTCGCTCGGCACCTGGGAGGGAAAGATCGTCGCATGGGTGGGCGATGGGAACAACGTGGCCAATGCCTGGATCGACGCTGCCGGGCTCCTGGGCTTCGAGCTCCGGCTGGCCTGTCCCGAGGGGTACGAACCCGATCGCACCCTCTTCGAGCGGAACGCCGCGCGGACCACGATCACGATTACCGAAGAGCCCGAGGAAGCGGTGGCCGGCGCCCATGTCGTGAGCACCGACGTCTGGGCCTCGATGGGGCAGGAGGGCGATGCCGAGCGACGGCGCCAGGCGTTTCAGGGATACACGGTGTCGACGAAGCTCATGGAGCAGGCCGATTCCAACGCGATCTTCCTCCACTGCCTCCCGGCTCACCGCGGCGAAGAGGTGGACGAAGCGGTGTTGGAGGGCCCCCAGTCGAGAGTTTGGGACGAAGCCGAGAATCGGTTGCACGTACAGAAGGCGCTGCTGGTGATGTTGGTCGGTAGGTCGGTAGGTCGGTAGGTCGGTAAGTCGGTAGGGCAGCAGTGCTTTACCGACCTACCGACTTACCGACCTACCGACTTGCCGACTTGCCGACTCACAATGAACTACCCCGAAAGGATTCCATGTCCGAAGAACTGAAACGCACTCCCCTGGCCGATCATCACAAGGCGCTCGGCGGGAAAATGGTCCCCTTTGCCGGGTGGGAGATGCCGGTGCAATACCCCACGGGGATCCTGGCCGAGCACAAGGCGGTGCGGACCGGAACCGGCATCTTCGACGTGTCGCATATGGGCGAATTCGAGGTCACCGGCCCCGATCGGAACGCCTTCGTCAACCGAGTCACCACCAACGACGTCGGCGCGCTCGACGCCGGCGGGGTCCAGTACTCGGCGATTCTCTCTCCTGAGGGAACCTTCGTCGACGACTGCACCGTCTATCGGTTCGATGACCGGCTCATGATCGTGGTCAACGCCTCCAATCGGGCCAAGGCGTGGGAGCACATCGTCGATCAGAAGCAGGCCGGCGGGGCGAACATCCGGCTCCGCGACATCTCGGACGACACCGGACTCCTGGCGGTGCAGGGGCCCAAGGCGGAGGCGATGCTCCAGCCGCTGGCAAGCTTTCCTCTCTCCAGCATCGGCTACTATCGCTGCGCCACCGGCAAACTGGCGGGGGTCGGCTGCTTCATCTCCCGTACCGGCTACACCGGCGAGGACGGCTTCGAGGTCTACTGCCGGTGGAAGGACACCGTGGCGCTCTGGGAGGCGTGCAGTCTGGCCGGCGCTACGCCTATCGGCCTCGGCGCCCGCGACTCGCTCCGGCTGGAGATGGGCTATGCGCTCTACGGCCAGGAAATCGACGAGACGATCACCCCCTTAGAGGCGGGCCTTGCCTGGATCGTGAAGCTCGACAAGGGCGCCCCCTTCACCGGCCTTCCGGCGCTCAAGGCCCAGAAGGAGCGCGGCGTCACCCGGAAGACCGTCGGTTTCAAGCTGGAGGGCCGGGGGATTCCGCGCCATGGCTATCCGGTCTGGTTCGGCGGGAAGCAGGTCGACCAGGTCCGAAGCGGCGGGCAGAGCCCCTCCCTCGGCTACGCGATCGGGACCACCATGCTCCCGGCGCATGCCGCGAAGATCGGCACCAAGTTCGAGGTCGAGTGCCGGGGCGAGCGGCTCCCGGCCGAAGTGGTGCGGCGGCCCTTTTACACCGGCGGCAGCGTGAAGAAGGGGGCCTGAGGCCCCCGATGCGAGTTGCCGTGCTGACCGTCTCGGACGCCGGCGCGCGCACCTCGCGCGCCGACACCAGCGGCGACGCGATCGCGCAGTGGATGTCGTCTCGAGGATACGCGTTGGCGGCCCGTGCGCTGGTTCCGGACGAGACGCTGGCCATCACCCGGACGCTGATCGAGTGGGCCGACGGGGGAAGGGCCGATCTGATCCTCACCACCGGGGGAACCGGTCTCACGCCCAGGGACCTCACCCCCGAGGCGACCCGGGCGGCGCTCGACCGTGAGGCGCCGGGCATCGCGGAGGCGCTTCGGGCGGGCGCGCTGCCGCGCTTTCTCCGCGCGGCGCTCTCCCGCGGGCTCGCGGGGGTGCGCGGGAAAACCCTCATCATCAACCTCCCGGGAAGCCCCGGCGGCGTGGCCGACGGGCTCCAAG
>JABFSM010000077.1 GCA_013140635.1 Gemmatimonadales bacterium | reverse complement strand
TCCGCACCCCCGCCACGCCAAGCTCCCCTGCCTCACCTGCCACGCCGTCAATCGACCGACCGGATCCAAGGGCGGGCTGACCTTCGAAACTCCGCGCGGGTGCGACCTCTGCCACCACCAGAAGGTTCTTGCCGGGAAGATCGAAGCGCGGGACTGCGCCGCCTGCCACCGAACGGAGCGCCTCGCCTCGGCGCTTCCGGCCGAGGTCCGGGTGGGGACGGGCACGCGGCCTCCGGTGGCGCGACAAGTGGGATTCCGGCATAACCGGCACGAGAAAGTGACATGTGAAGCGTGCCACCTCCCCGCGGCCACCGTTCCGCCGGATAGCGTCCGGACCTGCCAGGCCTGCCATCAGCAGCACCATGTCGACGCCCGGGACTGCACCCAGTGTCATAACGTCCGCACCACCACGACGGCCCACACCCGCGCCACGCACGTCCGCTGCGACGCCTGCCACACTCCGGCTCGGATCGCCGCGCTCGTGCCGAACCGGCCGTTCTGCCTAACCTGCCACACCGCGCAGCGGGACCACTGGCCGGCGGGCGAGTGCAGCACCTGCCACTTCCTGCGGAGCCCGGCGGAGTACCGCCGCCATCTGACCGGCGGGCGGCCCCGATGAACCCACACGGCGTTAGGGCGCTCGCTCTGCTCCTGGTGGTCGCGGCCGAGCCCGCCGCCGCGCAGTCGTGGCGGCTCCGATTCGACGTGGCCGCCCAGCGGGTGTCGTTTCGCGGGGTCACCGCCGATAGCGTTCCCGAATCGGGGGTCGTCGCCGGACCGACCGGCGGGCCGGTCACCTCCGACGGCTTTGCCGCCTACTGCTACGGCGACGGATTCTGCCGCTTCTACCGCCCCGGAAGCATCCGGAGCGGCCTTCCGGCGAGCGGAAGCACCGACCTCACGCTCTGGGGGCTCGGCATCACCGGCCTTCGAATCCGAGTGAACGCCAGGCTCCTCCGCGACCTCTCCGGAAACCGGCTCTGGCCCGGCACCACCCCCGCCTTACGATTGGTCGAGGGATTCGCGGAATATACCCGTGACCGATTCACCGGACGGATGGGGCGGTTGCTCGAGCTCGGCCGGCTGGGCAATGCGGGAACCGGCGGATTGGACGGTGTGCGCGCCACTTGGCAATCCGCGCCGAGAGGAGTCCTGCTTGGCGGGTACCTGGGATGGGGGCTGGCCCGCGGCACGACGCTGCCGGTCACGAGCCCGGCGGTCAATCCGCTCGCCGAGTATCAGCCGGAACAGCGTCAGTTCGTGGCGGGGGCGCTTGCCGGCCTCCACTTGGGCGAGGTGGACGCGGAGTTGGAGTACCGGCGCGAAGTCGATCCCTTCACCGACTATTTCGTCTCCGAACGCGCCGCCATCAGCCTTCAGGGCGGGGTGCTGCCCCGGGTCAGGGTCGTTGCGGGCGCCGACTACAACATCGCGGAGGGGCGCTGGGGAAGCGCCGAGGGATCGGTGGCCTATACCGGCAACCTGCTCTGGGCCACGCTCGGCGCGCGCCGCTACCGCCCCTTCTTCGACCTCTGGACCGTCTGGGGGGTCTTCAATCCGGTGCCGTATGCCGGTGTGAACGGATCGTTGACCGTGGGCCCGGTCAAAGGGGTCCGTGTGGGCGCCCGGGGAGAGTGGTTCCGCTACGACCCCGCCGAGGTCATCACACCGAACGTCACGCTGGAAGACAGCGGCTGGCGTTGGGGAGTCGATGCGACGTATGCGCCCGGCACCCAGTGGCAGGCGGAGACCCGAGTTCATGGGGAGGCACGTCCCGGCGCCTCGTCGAGCGGCTTCGACGGGGCATTTACCTGGCGCCCGAACGACGCCCTTACGCTGTCGGCCCGGGGAGGGAGCCTCGAGCGTCCCCTCGAACTCCGCTTTCAGGACGCGGGGGTAATCTGGGCCGGGGGATCGGCCACTTGGCGTTCGGGCGAACGCTGGTCGCTCGGAATGTCGGTCGATCGGTATTGGGAGTCCCGCGACCGTCCCGATGCCGCATCGTTCGACTGGAATCAATGGCGGGTGAGCGCCCGCGTTTCGCTGACGCTCCGCTCCGATGCGGACCGCTGGGCGTTGCCGCCGGGCCGCCCCCGTGAGGCGACTCCATGACGCGGCGGACTGGCCGGGTGGTTGCCGTTCTCTCGGCTTCGGTGGCGCTTGCCGCCGCGGCCGCCATGCGACAGGACCGTCCAGCCCCGTTCGACCACCCGAGTCACGCCAAACTCTTCGTCACATGTACCAGCTGCCACGTAGGAACCGAAGAGGCGGGGGCGGCTCTCCTTCCCACCCCCGAAAGCTGCGCCGCTTGCCACGACGGGACCGTCCATCGCCGTACCGATTGGCGGCCACGCGTTGGACCGCGCCCCTCGAACCTGCGCTTCGACCATGTGGGCCATGCCACCGTTCGCCGGGAGCGCGGCGACACCGCGCAGTCGTGCGCCGATTGTCATGCGGAACGAACCAACCCTTGGATGACGATCAGAGGCCCAAGCGCACCGCAATGCCTGAGCTGCCATCGCGTGGAAGCCGAGCACCTGACGGTTCCCGATACCACCTGCGCCACATGCCACCTCCCGCTGGCGCGCGCCGATGCGCTGACTCGGGACCGGATTGCCCGCTTTCCGGCGCCGCCGACCCACCGGGCACCGGTCTTCATGCGCACGGGGGGTCACGGCGTCCAAGCCAAATCGGCGCAGAGTTGCTCCACCTGTCACGCGCGAGATTTTTGCGCCGCCTGCCACGTCAACGCGCCCGAGACTCCGGCGATTCAAGCGCTGGCTCCCGATCCGCGCTCGCTGGCCATTCCGCACCAGCTGAAAGCACCGGTTGGCCACGCCGATCGGACCTTCGAGCGAGCCCATGGCGCCGCCGCTGGAAAGGCGGGGGCGGCATGCGGCACCTGCCACACGAAGGAGAGTTGCTTTGCCTGCCACAGCGGTGAGGCGCCCCGCCCAGTGCTCGGGCTTCATCAGGCCGGGCCGGGCCGAGGGGCGGGCGCCGCGACAACGCGCCGCCCGCCGACCAATCACGTTGCCGGGTGGGAGGGGCGCCATGGGCCGGTCGCCTCCGCGGCGATGCGCACCTGCACGAGCTGTCACATCCGCGATAGTTGCCTCGAGTGCCATCGCCCCGACGCTTCCCGGCGCGACGGGTACCATCCGAGCGGTTACCTCACTCGGCATCCCGCCGACGCATACAACCGGACCGGAAGCTGCAGCGACTGCCACAACCAGGGGGAGTTCTGCCAGAGCTGCCATAAGCAGTCCGGCCTCTCCTCGAGGCGGACCTTGCTTGGGCCGGGGGGTTATCACGACGGGAATCGGCAGTTCGGACTAGGGCACGGCCAAGCGGCGCGGCAGGCGCTGGAGAGTTGCGCCTCCTGCCATGTGGAACGGGAGTGCCTGACGTGCCATTCGGTGGTGCGCGGCCGGGGCTTCAGCCCGCACGGCCCCGGCTTCGACCCGGCGCGGCTGCTCCGCAAGAATCCGCAGCTCTGCATTGCCTGCCACGGAACCGCGATTCCGCAGCGCTAGCCCTCGCTCCCCTCCCGCGCCCAATGGAGCGCGGCGCCGACCGCCCGATGCCATTTCCGAAGCAGCTCAGACCGACGCGCCGCCAAAGGCCCCGGTACGAAGACATGCATGCGGCGGGTGGCGAGGAAGGTGTCGAGATCGGGCCAGACTCCGAGCGCGAGCCCGGCAAGGGCGGCGGCGCCGAGCGCCGTCGTTTCGACGTTGTCGGGCCGTTCGACCGGAACGCCGAGCAGATCGGCCTGAAACTGCATGAGCCAGTCGTTGGCGGCGGCCCCACCGTCGACCCGCAGCCGGGAGAGGGGAACGGCGCTTCCTTCCAGCATGGCGACCAGGAGATCGCTCGACCCGTAGGCGATCGACTCGAGCGCGGCGCGGACCAGGTGGGCCCGGGTGGTTCCGCGGGTGAGGCCGGTGATGGTGCCGCGGGCCAAAGGCTCCCAGTGCGGGCTCCCGAGGCCTACGAACGCCGGCACGAAGTGCACCCCACCGGTGTCGTCCACCGAGGCGGCAAGCTCGGCCGACTCCGCCACGTCGGCGAGGAGGCCCAGGGCGTCCCGGAGCCACTGCATAACGGCACCGGCGATGAACACGCTCCCTTCGAGCGCGAAGCCCCGGCCGCCTCGGCGGTCGCAGGCGGCGGTGGCCAGGAGACCCCGGCCGGGAACCGGGGCACGGGCGCCGGCGTAGAGCAGGAGAAAGGCGCCGGTCCCGTAGGTGTTCTTGGCCAGACCCGGTTCGACGCACCCCTGGCCGAAGAGGGCGGCCTGTTGATCGCCGGCAATCCCGGCGATCGGCAGCGCCATTCCCAGGATCTCCGGATCGGTTTCGCCGACCACCCCGCTGGAGAGGGCGATACGGGGAAGGAGGCCGTCGGGCACATGGAAGAGCGCGGTCAGATCGCGGTCCCACTCCCCGGTTTCGAGCGCGTAGAGGAGGGTCCGGGAGGCATTGGTGTGGTCGGTGACGTGCTCGCGCCCCCCGGTGAGCCGCGCGATGAGCCAACTGTCCACCGTCCCAGCCGCCAGGTCACCCCGCTCGGCGCGGCGGCGGAGCGTGGCATCGCGGAGGAGCCATTCGAGCTTGGTGCCGGAGAAGTAGGGATCGAGCACGAGGCCGGTCCGCGACCGGACCGCCCCTTCGGCTCCGGCATCCTTGAGCTCGCGGCAGCGCGCCGCGGTCCGGCGGTCTTGCCAGACGATCGCGGGGGCAACCGCGCGGAGTGTGACGCGATCCCAGAGCACCAGGGTCTCGCGCTGATTGGTGATGCCGATGCCGGCCGGCCGCTCCCCCGCCGCGGCGAGCGCCTCACGCGCGGCGTCGACCGTGGAAGTGATCAGATCCTCCGCGTCGTGTTCCACCCACCCCGGTTCGGGATAGTGCTGAGGGAACTGCCGCCGCCCGTGGCCGAGCACCGTGCCGTCCTGGTGCACCACGAGGGCGCGTGAACTGGTCGTGCCCTGATCCAGGGCCAAGATCGATGCCATAGCTTGGTGAATATAGAGCGCGCGCAGCTACCTTTCGGGCTATGACCTATTCGACCCTTCTCTTCGATGTCCGGGACGGTATCGCCACGGTCACCGTGAACCGCCCCGACAAACTCAACGCCCTGAACGACGCGGTCATCACCGAGCTGGGTGAAGCCGCCGCGCGAATCGCGGGCGACTCAGCTATTCAGGGCGTCATTCTTACCGGAGCCGGCCCGAAGGCGTTCGTGGCGGGGGCGGATATCGGCGAATTGGCGGCCACCGACCCGATTCGCGCCCACGCCCTCTCCCGAAAGGGCTCGGAGACCTTCCGGCGGATCGAGCTCTCCACGAAGCCGGTGATTGCCGCCGTCAACGGCTTTGCCTTGGGGGGCGGCTGCGAACTCGCCATGGCCTGCCATATCCGGTTGGCCGCCGAGAATGCCCGATTCGGACAGCCGGAGGTCAAGCTTGGCATCCTGCCGGGGTACGGCGGGAGCGTCCGGCTGCCCCGGCTGGTCGGCCGAGGGCGGGCGGTGGAATTGCTGGTATCGGCCGTTATGATCGACGCCCAGGAAGCGTACCGCATCGGCCTAGTGAACCGGGTCGTGCCGGGCGGCGAGCTGCTGGCGGAAAGCGAGAGGCTCCTTCGCGCGATTCTGGCGAACGGGCCGCTGGCGGTGGCGGCGTGCCTCCGCATGGTGGACGAGCAAGAGGGCCTCCCGTTGGAGGAGGCGCTGGGGCTCGAAAGCCGGCGCTTCGGCGAATGCGCCGGCACCGCCGATTTCCGGGAGGGGACGGCGGCGTTTTTGGAGAAGCGGGCCGCGGCGTTTCGGGGGGCGTAACCCGGTCATTGCGAGGTCCGCAGGCAGCGGTCATTGCGAGGACCGCAGGCGGCGGTCATTGCGAGGACCGCAGGCGGCGGGCAGTGCGAGGGGGCGAAGCCCCCGAAGCAATCTCGGGAGATTGCTTCGCTTCGCTCGCAATGAC
>JABFSM010000308.1 GCA_013140635.1 Gemmatimonadales bacterium | reverse complement strand
ACCTGCTGGCGGGCCGGATGCTGGCGGCGGTACCGGGGTCGCCCCGGATCGAGATCCACGGTTTTTCGCAGGGGACCGCCGCCGCCTGCCGCTGGGTGGCGCTCGGAGGGCGCCGGGCCGACCGGCTGGTGCTCTGGGGCGGAGGGGTGCCACCCGATCTTCCGCTCGAGCGCCATGGGGCGGCGCTCCGGCAGGCGGGGCTCACAATGATCGGCGGGGAGCGGGACAAACTGCACCCCATCGCCGAGTTCGAAAAAGAAACTGCGCGGCTCACCGCGGCCGGGGTGCCGCCGCAGGTGCATCGGTTCGACGGCGGCCACCGGGTTCACGGTGAAACCCTTCGCGCTCTTACAGGAGAGGCGCCATGATCTCGCAGGCGGAAGCGCTCGGCGGTATGCTGGTGCGGGAGCTCACCTCGGCGCGCCAGGAAATCGAGGCCTATCCCTCAGAGGCCGATATCTGGCTGGTCGTGCCGGGGATAAGCAATTCCGGTGGGAATCTCGCGCTGCATTTGGCGGGCAATATTCGGCACTTCGTGGGGGCCATCCAGGGCGGGACCGGCTATCGCCGGGACCGCGACGCGGAGTTTGCCACCCGGAATATGCCGCGGGGCGAGCTCGTCAATCAACTGAATGACGCCATCGCCGTGGTGGAACAGGTGTTTTCTCGGTTGCGGCCGGAGGATCTTGCCGCCGAATACAAGGAGCCTGTCGCCAAGGTGCGCCTCAATACCGGTGAATTCCTGACCCATCTGCTGAGCCACGCCGCCTATCATCTCGGCCAGATCGACTATCACCGCCGCATCGTTACCGGAAGTGCGGTAACCGTGGGAACGGTGGCGCCGAACCGGCTCCGGTCGGCCAGGCCGGCGGAGTAGCCTACAGGGGGCGCTTGCCGCCCCTCGCTTCGGTGACCGTAATGCCGGTCGGCTGAATGTGGGTCGGATCCCAGCCGACCTTGACCGGGGCTCCGAAGGAAGAGCTCGCGAGCGCGCCGTCGATGGCTGCCGAGAGGCTGGGCGGCAGCCCCCACCGAATGCCGGTGACGAGGCCATTCGCTTCCGCCGCGGCGGCCAGGCGGAGGAGATAGCCGACGCTGGGGTTGGTGGGCTGGTCGTCGTCGAGGAGGTCGACGGCGAGCGCCTCCTTCGCGCCGGCGGCTCCGGTCACGTTATGAAAACCGAACTTGAGCTTCGAGTGCCCGCTCCGCCATGCGGTCAGCTGGTCGGCGGGCGATCGGTAGGCTTCCTGAATCCTGGGCCGGATCCCCTGGTCTTCAAGCGCCGTTATCACGCTTCCGATGCGGACCCGAAATGTCGGATAGAGCTCCGCCTGTTTCTCGGCGTTGCGCTGGCGCCGTTTCGTTTCGGTCATGCGGCCTCCTCACTCACCTCGGATCGAGCCGGCTCTTTCCCGAAATGCCCCACTTGATATTGGCAAAGAGCTGGACCCGGTCCGGCCCCTTGACCTGTTCGTACGCCTTGCCGATGCCGGTGGAAATCCAGAGATCCTTTGCCACTGGAAACTCGAGTCCTCCCGACCAGGAGGCGGGGCTCTTTTCGATCGCGGCCTTGGTGTCCCACTTCTTCTGCTGCGTTACCTCAACGAAGCCGTTGAGGCTCGAGCCGCCCACGAGGAGCCGAAGGCCACCGGTAGCCGCCTTGAAAGAGGAGTCGGGCCCCCCGGCGCGGTTGTCTTCGATGGCGGTGTGCAGCAGCAGGTGGCCCCAGGTCGAAACCCTCTGGGCGTAGGTGCCCCAGGCGCGCCAGCCGAGGGCGCGGCGCTCGGAGAACCGCGACTCCGTCAGGCGGCTTCCCACCGCAACTGCCACGGCAAGCGCGCTGGCGTTCCAACGCAGGGAGTTCCAGCTCTTGGCCGTGAGGGTGTCGACCAGCGCCTTGAGCTTCCCTCCCATGCACCTTTCGACGGCCGCTTGGTCGACCGATACCGGCGGGGCGTTTCCCACCCCGGTTGGGGCGCAGAGCGCCATGGCGGAATCGACCTTGGCCACGAATCCGCGGTCCGCGAGGGCGTCGCCGGCGTCGAAGAGGGTCAGGCGAAGGCCGATGCCGACGTCGGTATCGGCGGAATCGCCCGTGGCTCGGGCGGTGCCGATCGAGAGCTGCAGGTTGTTCCTGATCCGGGCCCACAGGCTGTTCTGATAGTCCCTGAGGCTGGTGGGGCGGCCGATGTGGAGAAGGGGGAGAATTTCGAGCGCAAACCCCTGCTTCGCCTTGCCGGCACCATCGATCCCTTGGAGGAGAGCGGCGCCTAGCGCTCGCGCCCCGGAGGGCCGCGCGATGGTGGTGGGGGCGGCGCCGAGGAAGCTGAATGCCGGGATATCGGGAACGCTCAGGTTGGTGAGAGCGGCACGCTCCTTGGCCGCGTCGGCCACATCTTTTCTGAGGGGAGCCGGCGGGGGAGCCGCCGGAGCCTGCGCCAGCGCCGGCCCAGCCGCGAAGAGGGCGGCAATCTGCGCGAGGCGAATCAGGCGGCTCATCTGAGGGTCACCTTGACGATCTCGGTGGAGTCGACGCCGAAGCCGTTCCCCAAGTCGCTGAAGGCGCCGGTCTCGGTCCAACTCGCTTTGGTTACCCATCCCTGACCGGGCGGCTGCTGGGACACCGTGAACCTGGCGCGCCAGTCCTTGCCGGCCTCTCCCCAGACGCCGAGCCAGAAGGCAAACTCGCTCCCGGAAGGGGTGGGGGAGTGAAAGATCCAGTGGTCCGACTTGTTGTCGCTGGTGCTCTCGGGGCCGATGACGGTCCAGGCGCCGTTTCGCTGGAGCCAGACTTTGTAAGTGATGCTGGCCTTCGCTTCCGCTTCGATGAAGAAGTCGATCGGCTGCGCCGGATCGATCGCGATTTCCTTGGGTGCGGGCACGGTGATATCCTCTCGTTGGCTCAGGGCACGGCCGGGAGTCGGGCCGCGCGGTCGGCAATCATTCGTTCGGCGGCGGCGGCGCCGGCCCCGCTCGGCCGGCCGCCGGGGGGGGCCATCACCCCACCGGGGTCGCGGCTGGGGAGGTAGCTGCTGATGATCCCCTCGATGAAGTCGGCGCCGGAGTACCCGGCGGCGATCAGGGCGAGCACTGTCTTCTTGTCGTAGTCGGCGCCGAGGACCAGACCCAGGCTTATAGCGGCCAGGGTCCCGGCCACGAAGCCGATCAGGAGGCTCGTGACCATGACACTCGGCACGATGAGTTCCTTGAAGCTCTTCCCGCTCGCGTCGCTCTGATCGTTGAGCTTCTTGAGCCCAACGATCACCCGGATGGCCTGCCCGATCGCTCCGAGCATCCCTCCGAACAGGATGACCTGCGTCCACGCTCCGATCGTCATGGGTGACATCTCCTGATGGGGATTTCCTGCTGCCACCGCCTTAGACGGCCACGCGCGCCGGAATTCCTCCGGGAGCCGAAAGGGAGGTAGATTCAAGTCAACAGCGCGGTTGCCCCTTTGGGAACTGTGGAAACCCACAAGTTTTCATCCTTTTTCTCCTCCGAGAGCTCCCGACATGCCCCGACGACACGTTATGACCATGCTGGCCATCACCTTGGCCGCCACGGAGTTAGCCGCTCAGGGCCCGGTCCCGGCCCCCGTCATTCCTTCCGCCGAGGACCAGATCGGCGCCGCGGTTTTTCCCCTCCCCGCCAGTCAGCGCGCCGGTGCCGCGGTGCTGGGGTATGGGAAGGACGGCAAATTGGTCCCGCTTCGGGTGGGGACCAACGACATGATTTGCCTGGCGAGCCCGCCGGCCGAGAAGGACCTGCATGTCTCCTGTTACCACGGGAGCATGGAGCCGTTCATGGCGCGGGGGCGCTCGCTCCGCGCGGCAGGGATCACCGTTCTGGCGAAGGTCGATTCGGTGCGGTTCAAGGAGGTGAAGGAGGGGACGATCAAGATGCCGCAGGGTCCCGCCATGCTCTACCAGCTCTTCGGGGGCAGCTACGATCCGGTCAAGAAGGAGATCGTCGGCGCGCGGGCGCTCTACGTTGCCTACATCCCGGGGGCCACGGCGGCGTCAACGGGGTTACCGGATCGGCCGGTCGGGTCGGCGCCGTGGATCATGTTCCCGGGTACCCCGAAGGCGCATATCATGTTCACGCCGACGATGTAGGCGGGGATGGCTGCCAAGCCGCCGGCTACTCCAGACGAATTCATGCGCCGGCTCGAGCATCCGCTCAAGCCGGCGCTGGCCAAGGTGCGTACGATCGTTGCGGCGGCGAGTCCCAAGATCGCCGAGGGGATCAAGTGGAACTGTCCGAGCTTCTAC
This sequence comes from Gemmatimonadales bacterium, assembly GCA_013140635.1. GTDB lineage: Bacteria > Gemmatimonadota > Gemmatimonadetes > Gemmatimonadales > GWC2-71-9 > JABFSM01. The sequence continues at coordinate 22,042 of JABFSM010000308.1, read as the reverse complement.
GTCGAGGAGTCGGGCGCCTACTTCGCGACCGTCAACATTCATAAGAAGGCCAAGATGGAGGACGTGGTGATGATCGTCTTCCATCTGGGCGCCAAGGTCAAACCGGGCGTGGCCAAGCCGGCCATTCGTGACCCGGGGGGGATGCTGGAGTGGTTGGGAAAGGACCGGGCAGTGGCCCGGTTTGGTGACTTGAAGCAGGTGAGGGCGGAGCAGAAGGCGCTGCGAAGTATTGTGCGCCAATGGATTGATTGTCTCTAACGTCGGCGCGGAGCTGCAATGGCGAGAAAGCTCATCAGTTCAGGGTCCACATTCGAAGCGGAAATCGGGTACTCCCGCGCGGTGGTGGACGGGAAGTGGGTGTTCGTTTCCGGGACGACTGGGTTCGACTACGCCACGATGACGATATCTGGGGACATCGTTGAGCAGACCGCGCAGTGCTTCGTGAACATTGGGGCGGCGCTCAAGGAGGCTCGAGCAAGCTTGGCGGATGTGGTCCGGGTGACCTATGTGGTGCCCGAAGCGGCGGAATTCGAGCGTTGTTGGCCCGTCCTTCGGAAATATTTCGGTGAGGTGCGTCCGGCGGCGATGATGATCTCTGCCGGATTGGCGGACCCGCGGATGAAGATCGAGATCGAAGTGACGGCGCGGAGGAGGAAATAGGTGAGGAAGAACCTCAACTTTGTGAGGGAAGGTGCAATCTCGCGGGGTGTCGGGCGTACGGCTCGAGGTGATGTCACGACCGCGTGACGAGAGGACGTACATTCTCGCGGGGAAACCGAACGGGGCGACGTTCTTCATGAATCTGGCGAGGGGTCTCCGGCACCAGGCGCAAGCGGGTAGCTACCGGGTGGGGTGAGGTCGTCGCGTGACGAGTGTCTTAATGTCTCTCGCGGGAGGGAGCGAAGGAACGAGCGTTTCGGGCGGATCGGGCACACTGGGCACCGACGCCGGCGACGGCCACCCCACGAATCGCTTAGGTTCTCGGGGAGAGCGAGATCTCAATCGCGATATGCAGCGCTGTCGAACTAGGCGTAGTCGATGGGTCGGAACGACTTATGCGGCGGAGGTTGGAGGAATGGACCCGGCGGTCCACGGAGACAGGGTCATGGACTCGCCGGCTCAGTTGGGCTGTGCTGACCGAGAGAAACTGGCTGCGCTCATAAGGTGAATAGACCGCGCGGCTGCAACCGAAAGTTGAGATTATTGTGCGGGGGCTGTGCAGGTTGATAGTAGTTAGCCCGCCCCAACAGGCCTGCTTGCCATGTACGTATATCGTACATATATTTGTACATGGCTGAGCTGCGCTTCGAGTGGGACCCGAAAAAGGCGTCCGCCAATCTTGCCAAACACCGAGTCTCCTTCGAAGAAGCGCGGACGATCTTCAGCGACGAAGGCGGCCTGCTTCTCGACGACCCGGAGCCCGTGGACGGTGAGGATCGGTTTGTTCTTCTTGGGCTGAGTGCCCGGCTGCGAATTCTGATTGTCGCTCATTGCTACCGCGGTCAAGACAAGGTCATCCGGCTGATCTCCGCGCGCAAAGCCGACCGCCTCGAACGCCAGCTCTACGTGGCAAGGAACTCCTAATGCGCAAACACTATGATTTCTCAACCGCTCGCCCCAACCCCTATGCCAAGCGGTTGAAGCGGCCCGTAACGATTCGGCTGGATGAAGCGACGATTGCCTACTTCAAGCGTCTCGCCGAAGAGACGGAACTTCCGTATCAGAGCTTGATCAATCTGTATCTTCGCGACTGCGCCGCGCACGGACGCCGCCTGGCGCTTTCGTGGCGCGGGAGCAAAGCCGGGGCTGGCTAACCCGCCCTTGCTGCTGGCGGGGCGGCGCGGGTTCTGCTGCCGCTGCCGAGGTAGGATCTAGGCAACGTCAAGGCTGCCCTCCTAATGGGTCGCCGCCCCGCAGCAGAAGGGCATGTCGTTAGGCATCTATCAACGGTTTACTTGAGGGCGCTCGGTTGAACTACTGGATCACTACTCACTGGCCTCCGCGGCGCGGCGAGGCGCCGAGCCAGAATACAGCAGTCTGGCTTCCGGATGGTCGCGAGGAGGCAGGTCGCGATGTCCAAGTCCGCGACTTAGTGCTGATCTATCAGTCACGTTGGGGCAGGGATCAACTCTCACAGTCCCTAGATGGCCGCACGACCCGGGTGCCTACCCTTCGTGGCGCGCAAGGGCTGATCGCGGTCGGGCGAGTCACAGCCCCCGTCCATGCCGATCCGTCGACTCAACGCGAATCGTATGCCGACGGCACCTCAATTTGGTGGCGGTGGCGCGCACCGCTTGAGATACTTAACCGATCGGGGTACGTCTCACGCCCTGAAGTGTGCCTGGCTCTTGGATACAAGCCCAACTGGACCATGCGAGGATTCGGGGATCGGCAATCGGGACTAAAGAGGCTATCACTCGACCAATTCAGGACGTTGGAGGCAGCCTACCGAAGGAGTACGAAGCCTGACGTACAATCCTATTTGAAGAAGACGGAGCGTGAGCTTTTGAGGCGGCGTCAGACGGGCGAGTCCCCAGCGCATCGTGCCCTGAAGGAGTGCATTGCAGCCCAAGCCTCCACCATTCTCGAGGAGGGTCTCGTCCATATTGCTACCGAATACCCCTTCATCACCGCAGACCGGGCCGATATCGTCTTGGAGGACGGCCTTGGCAGGACTATCGGGGTCGAAGTCGAGCTGGATGTTGGTGAGGACCAGCTGGAAGGCATTCTGCAAGCCATCAAGTATCGACGCATGCTCGAGGTTACCATGAAGCGCGAACTTCATGACAGCCGGGCATTCCTGGTAGCACATTCCATAGCACCTGGAATGAAGGCGCTGTGCGCCAAGTATGGCGTTGAGAGCTTCGAGGTACCGAGAGCCACCGTCGCCAAATGGAGTGCAGAGCGGGCTACTGGCACGGATGCCTAACCCACCCTTGCTGCTGACGGGGCGGCGCTGGCTCCATCGGCGCTGCCCACCTAAGATCTTGGCAGGTTGGGACGGCCTTTCACATAGGTGCCGCCCCGCAGCAGAAGGGCAGGGCGTTCGGCACATGTCAAAGGCACTGATGTAATGGACACGTTGCTCACAGACAACGTCTTGGCCGCCGTAGTAGGTGCCATCCTAGGTGCCGCTATTGCGCATGCGCTTGACTCGGCACGCGAGCGGCGCGCCAACGCGCGCACAGCGCAGCGCTTGGTCCTTGGTGATATTGTTGCGCTTCATGGTGAGTGGAAGGCCCTGCTTGAAGAACTCTACGCATCGTCATTGACGGCAGACGCGTCGATTAATGTTCAGCTCAAGGCACAACTATTCCGGATTAGTGGTCGCTCGAATCAGGCGGGTGTGGTGCTTGCTCACGCGTATAGCTCTCGGCAAGTGAGAGCAAGCTATAAGAAACTCCGCTCGCGCTATCACGAAACCCAAGCGCTTTTCGAGCAGACACCGCGCCCTAACGGCCATCTTAGAACAGCTGCGTTCGCCTGGTTGGACGAGCAGGCCGAGAGAGTCGGTCAGGTTGCTTCCACGGCGGCGGGCATAAGACAGAAGGATCCGGGCGGCATTGCGTGGGTCGGGTGGGGCAGCATCGCCAACAAGAAATGGGCCGAGAAGTATGAAGCGCTCTCGTTCGATGATCGCGCACCTCCGTGGAGGCCCGAAGTCACAGTATACGTTGTAGGCCTAAACGGCCGCGACGAGGAAGGGCAAACATTTCGCCAAGTCCAACTCGACAAGATCCGCGATCTTGTTTGTGCAGAACACCAGCGTGCCATTCACGTTACATTTCGCGGCCGCAAATCGCATTTGTCAACAGAGATCGCCGTGTGCTGCGAGCCAATGCTCGGTCGAGCGCGCGAGCGGCTGAGAATGTAATCCCGAGGGAGCGGTGCCTAGCCCGGCGTTGCTGCTGACGAACGCAGGTGATTTCGGAAGTGGCGGGCTCGCTGGCGCTCGCTCGCCGCGATTTTTGTTAAGCGTTCGCAGCAGAACGCCATTTCGTTAGACTGACCTACACAACGGTTCTCATGACAGTTTGGATCTCTCCAGCTATTCTGGAGTGGGCGCCATTCATCGAGTCCTATCGGACACGCCCTTTCTCTGAGGCACGACGACCATATGAGCACTGGCAACACGCCGATGTTCTACTTGCGGGCGCCTCAAGCGAATTCCACCGTATTGACATTGTCACCACCCTAAAACGCGCGGTCGAGTTGCGTCTCAAGCCGCTGAATGAGATATATGCGTTCCGCCGCATCCCCTTACCCGCGATGCCGGAAGATAGGCTGACCCAGCTCAGCTATTTGGGCATCATTCGCCCGCTCCTTATCGCGCGGCTCATTGACCTCCGCAATCGCATAGAGCATCAGGACGCTGAGCCCCCAACAACTGCCCACTGCGCCGAGTTGACTGACGTTGTCTGGTACTTCCTGCGGTCAACGGAAACACTTCTTCGCCAAGTGATTATTGACGCCGGACTCGACGCTAGCGGCGGTCGCCACGACGAGCACCATCACATCCGGCTACGTTGGGATCCGCCCAAGAATTTGGGCATTGAGTTCCAGGGATGGCTTCCACACACCTGGGTCAGTGAATCTGTCAAACCTCACTTCTTGGCTGTTGAGCCAGAAGAGCTATCTCGAGCGGTGGACCACTTCACGGGACCATTCACAGAAGACGATCGAACATTGCGCGAAGCGCTCACTCGGCATCGTCGACGGGATCCAAAGGATGTGTGGCTTCGTGGCAAGTTGATTAGTGCCTCTCCAGGTGCTGAGAGAGTCTACCACGTGCTCCTCGGCCTTTAGGCGGTCACGGTCAGCATAACCCGCCCTTGCTGCTGGCGGGGCGGCGCGGGCTCCGCCCGCGCGGCTCCGCTAAGATCAGGGTAGGTGGAGGCGGCCGTCCATGCGGTCGCCGCCCCGCAGCAGAAGGGCAGAGCGTTATGTCGACAGGGGGGCGAATGGATCTCAGCGACGGCTTTCGCATAGATGAGCCACCGGTGATGGTTCCGTGGAGCGTCTCTGAAAACGAGCTTGGACACCTTTTCGGCCCCGTCCTGCGACACGTGACGGCCAAGTACTGGACCGCCCGGGTGCGCGTCTTGGGTGGTCTCGAGTGTAACCTCGGCTTCCACTTCCGTGGCAATCGCGGCCAGCTTTCAGAACTGGAGTTCTTTCGGGATTCGTACGACGATCAGGCGGAATCGTTCACGGGTTTCCAGCGACACTTCGAGGCTGCGTTCGGTGCTCCGACAGAGACCCAGCCCGGGACCGAAGGGTTCCCGTCCTATCGCTGGCTGGTACCGGGTGCTGAGATCATTCATCTCATTGTCGATAGATTCGGCCCCGAGGAGCACATGAGAATTCGACGATCGGGAGCGGCATAACCAGGAAAGGCAGCGGACGACCATCCTCCCTCGCTTCGCTCGGTCGGAGGTTCGCCGCTGATGTCCAGGGGTTAGACCAAAGTCAACTCGAGTCACACTGTGAAGATCGCCGCTTACCAGGCTCCACTTCTTGCCGGCGGTTCGATGAAAGCGGTTCACCTGATTGCCGATCAGGTGCGAACGTGCGAAGCAGCCGGCGTCGAAATCCTCTGTTGCCCAGAGGGAGTTCTGGGCGGTCTAGCAGATTACGCGAGCCGCCCCACCGACATAGCCATCGACGTACAGGGGGGAGAACTGGAAGCCGTCGTCGCGCCCTTCGCGAGCGAGACCGTCACGACCATTGTTGGGTTCACGGAAATAGGCAGCAATGGTCGACTCTTCAACACGGCGGCTGTCGTTCACAAAGGGGCGGTCAGCGGCCTGTATCGCAAACTATATCCGGCGATCAACCGGTCCGTCTACCACCCCGGCACGGACACTCCGGTCTTCAACCTCGGTGGCTTCACCTTCGGAATAGTCATCTGCCGAGACTCAATGTACGACGATCTCGTCCGGATCATGGCCAAGCGCGGAGCGACGGCCCTATTCGTGCCCACGAACAATGGCCTGCCGCCAGGCAAGGGCGGTGCCGAACTCGTCGGGCATGCGCGAAACACCGACATCATGAGGGCGAAGGAGAACAGCGTGTCTATAATTCGTGCGGATGTCGCTGGCCGCGCTGACGGCCTGGTGTCTTACGGTTCGTCCGGTATCGTCGATCGAAACGGAATCGTGTTACAGACCGCGAAGCAGCTCGAGCCCGGCCTTGTGGTTGCCGACGTTATGGAGCCGACGCGCCTAAGGGTCGCAGGCATCATGTCGCCGTGGCGCGCGGCTCATTTGGCACGTTAGACCGCCTGCGAGATACAAATGTCTGACTGGGTCAGTACACTGGCCGCGGGGAATGAACTCCCGCTACGCGCCGCCTCGGAACTCGAGGAGCGCGGCTTCGTGGTGTTGCCCAGCATGGTCGCGCCAGAGAGTATGGAGCGACTGATCATGGCCTACACCGAGGCTGTGACATCAGCGACCAGCGAGGACATCAGGGTCGGTAGCACGTCGACGAAGGTGAGCGATTTCGTAAATCGTGGCGCGGCGTTCGACAACCTCTACATATTGCCGCCGCTGCTCGAGGCCTGCTGCCAAGTCATCGGTGCATCTTTCAAGCTGAGTTCGTTCCACGCGAGAACGCTGCGGCAGGGCGCGCACGCACAGGAACTCCACGTGGACGTTCCACGGAATTCCGCCGATTGGCCGCTTCTCGCCTTCATCCTGATGGTAGATGATTTTCGGCCCGACAACGGCACGACCCGATTCGTCCCAGGTTCTCACCGGTGGTTGACGACGCCCGAGGCCACGATGTCGGATGTGCGCGCCGCACATGAAGCCGAGGTGCTGGCGTGCGGAGCTGCCGGCTCGCTGCTTGTCTTCAACGGGTCCGCCTGGCACGGCCACACCGCAAATACATCGAATCGGCCACGTCGATCCATCCAGGGCGCGTTCATTCCTCTGGGAGGGCGTGCCGCGACGGACTTCGCTGCGCGCATGCAACCCGAGACACGCGCGCGACTGAGTTCACTCGCGCACACTGTGCTCGCCCTGGATTAGGAGGACTTGCTTACAGATCCAGAACCAGCCGGAGTCCGTTCTCCACAGCATTCATCACTGACTCACCTAGCTTCCCGACCCGCTCCGAGAGCATGTCGCGATCCACGGTTACGAGTTGAGAAACATTTGCCACCGAATCCTTCGGAAGGCCCGAGGCGCGCTTGGGCACAAGGACATTTCCCGGGGCCTCAACCAACCGCAGGTTGGATGTGAGGACCACCCCTAACATGGTCTGAATCCGACTACGGTTGAAGGCGCCGGCCTGCACGATGAGCAGCGGGCGCCGGTAGCCTGGCTCCGAACCTCGCGGCGCTTCCAGCTCGGCCCACCACACCTCCCCTCGCTGAATTACCACTCGGCGCGCTTGAGGGCCCGACCCTGGGCGCGGGCCAAGCGCGGCTCGAGGCGGCTGCCTTCCTTGCCATACACGGTGTCGAGCCGCTCTGTGACCTTGGTGGCCTGGAACTTGGCCACGTACTCTGCCAAGGCGGTCGCATATAACTGACTGCGGGAGATCCCCAAGCGTTTAGCCAAGGCGTCGGCCGAGGCAAACACCGGATCGGGAATAGAGATGGCGGTCTTCATACCACGAGTATACCGCAGTATGTATTGCCACGCAAACGATCTAACCCGGCCTTGCGGCAGACGAGGCCCTAAACGCTTCGGCCGTCGCGAGATATATTCAATGCAGGTGCCGCGGCGGCCTCAGCCGGCCCCGCAGCAGAAGGGCAGGGCGTTAGACCGCATTCCAAACTTTCGTGGAATCACGATATGCCGATTCTCCGCTCGCTCCGCCGCTCCCCCGGCTTCGCGGTCACTTCCATTCTTATCCTCGGCCTCGGCATAGGCCTGGCCACAGCGGTATTTAGCGTGGCCCACACCATGCTGATCCGACCGCTGCCGGTGCGCGACCAGGATCGCATCATTGCGCTCTGGGGTGAGAACCAAGCCCGCACCTTTCTCAACTTCCCGCTCCAGATCAGGCACGCGCGCGAGTTTGCGCGGCAGACCCGCACCCTCGAAACCACCGCCTTCTTTGCCTACGAGGGCTCCTGGATCTCGCCGGTTAGGGACGGCGACCGGCTGATTCCCCTCGCGCTCGCCTACGTCTCCGGAAACTACTTCTCGATGCTCGGCGCACGGCCGCTAGTGGGTCGAGCGCTCCAGCTGGAGGACGACGTTGTGGGGGCCGACCCGGTGGTGGTGCTCAGCCACGCCGCCTGGCAGCGCGACTTCGGGGGCGATGCCTCTGTTTTGGGCCGAAGGGTCGAGCTCCACGTCACCGGCATGCGGTACCGCGTCGTAGGCGTGATGCCGCCGGGCCTGGACTACCCCCGCGGCGCGGATCTGTGGAGCCCGATTGTTCCGGCTTTCGCCAAGCGCGGTGCGCTAGAGGACGGCGACGTGGCCCTGATCGGGCGACTTAGGCCAGGCGTTTCCCCGTCCGCTGTGCGAGATGAGCTCTCGGTCTTCTTCCGGCGGGAGCCGTACTCGCGCTGGGGCGGGACGGTCACCGCCGTGGCGACCAGCTTCTCCCGTCTAGTCACCGGCGAGGTCCGGCCCGCCGTGCTGATCTTTTCCTTCGCGACAGCGCTGCTCCTGCTCATCACCTGCATCAACGTCGCCAATCTGGTGCTGGTGCGGGGCCTGTCCCGCGGCCGCGAGCTCACCGTCCGTGCCGCTCTGGGCGCGCAGCGCAGCCGCCTAGTGCTCCACCTCCTCGGCGAGAACGCGGTGCTCGCCCTGGCTGGCGGAGGGCTGGGGGTGCTAGTCGCCCGAGGTGCGGTGGAAGCGTTCGGCGCCTTCGCGCCGGTCGGTCTGCCGAGGGTGGGGCCGATCGGGATCGACGGCACCGCACTGGCGGCAGCGCTCGCGATCGCGCTGGGCGCCCTGCTGCTGTTCGGCCTGTTGCCCGCGGTCGCCTCGTCACGGGTCGATTTGCTGGCGACCCTGCGCTCGGGCCTCCGCCAGGGCGGGAGCCGAGGCGGGCGGCGGGTCGCCGAGGGCCTGGTGACCGCTCAGGTCGTGCTCGCGGTGGTGGTGCTCGCCGCCGCCGGGCTGCTGGGCCGGAGCCTGCTCAAACTCGAGCACGCCGAGCTGAGTTTCGAGCCGTCGCGCCTGCTTATCGGGGATCTGACGATTCGGATCGACGCGCTCGAGGGCCGAGCCAGGCAGGTGGCGCTGCTGGACCAGATCACCGAGGCAGTGCGCGCTGTCCACGGGGTCGTGGCGGTCTCCCCGGTCAACGCGGTACCCTTTTCCGGATCGGGCGGCTGGGACGGCCGACCCTCAGTGGTGGGTCAATCGGAGCAAGATTCGCAAGGCAATCCGATGCTCAATATGGAAATCGTGACGCCAGATTATTTCCGGGTCTTCGAGATGCCGGTGCTGCGGGGCCGCGGCTTCAGCGACGCGGACCGCGAGGGCGCGCCGAAGGTGATCATGCTGAGCGAATCGGCGGCACGGTACTTCTGGCCCCAAGGAGACGCCATCGGGAAGCGGATGTTCATGGTGGGCAACGACACCGCGAGCGTCATCGGGATCGTGCGGGACACCCGGTACCGGGAGCTCAAAACCGCGCGGGCCAGCATCTACTATCCGTTCGCCCAGTCGCCGTTCCCCTTTGCCCCGACCAGCCTATCCATTCGCACGGCCCTTCCCGCCACCGAGCTGATTCCCCAGCTCACGCGAGCGCTCGGCGCGGTGGACCCGAGCGTGGCGGTGGTGCGGCTGGCGCCGTTCGGCAGGTACCTGGAGGCTCAGCTGGCACAGCCCCGGTTCAACGCGCTCCTGCTCGGTGTGTTCGCGGTGGGCGCGGTGGCCCTGGCAGCGGTAGGGCTCTTCGGCGTGATGGCGCAGATGGTGAAGCAGCGCAGCCGGGAGCTGGGGGTACGAATGGCCTTGGGCGCCACGGCGACGAATGTGCGGGCGATAGTGCTGTGGCGCGGACTCACGATCGCCGGCGTGGGTGTCGGTGTCGGAATTGCGGGAGCACTCCTGGCGAACCGGATGTTGCGAGCGATGCTGTATGGGGTCGGACCAAGCGACGGGGTCACTCTACTCCTTGTCGGCGGTTTGATTCTGGCGGTTGCCGCGGTCGCGACCGGGATTCCCGCGCGCGCGGGGAGCCGGCTCGATCCGGCTGCGACGCTCCGGGTGGAGGAGTAGCACAGGCAATCGCACCAGGCAGGCCCACGATAGGTGGTGTGCGGTGGGTTTAGAGTCAACTTTGTAGTGCAACGTTCGCCGCGGTAGCGGGTCTTTCGGCGGGGTTCATCGCGCATAGCGTTCCTCCGGGGTGCGGCGGCCGAGCCGCTTGCGGGGCCGCACCGGCGACCCGCAGCAGAGGGGCAGGGCGTACGGTCGTCAGGTAGCGCTGCCGTCCCAACTTCACCATTCCAGCCTCTGACAAGGATCCCATGGGCAAGTGACTGGGACCCCTTGCGCGGTGCACGTATGTACATACATTTAGGGCATGGCGTTTCAGTGGGACCAGGCCAAGGAGCGCGCCAACGCTCAGAAGCACGGCGTCGCCTTTGCCGACGTTGGCGGCGTGTTCGAGGACCCTGAGGCGCTCACGTTCGACGACCCGCACCCGGACGAGGATCGCTATGTGACGTTGGGTCTCGACTTCACCGGCCGTCTTGTGGTGGTCCATTGGACGTGGCGGGAGGAGGACATCCGGCTCATCTCTGCTCGGAAGGCCAACCCTAGTGAGCGCCGCCTCTATCAGGAGGGGAATGAGCATGCGTAAGCACTACGACTTTTCACAGGCTCGTCGCGGGCCGGTCCTTCCGGTATCCAAGGGCAAGACCCGAATCACCATCCGTCTGGATACCGATCTCTTGGACTGGTTTCGGGCCCGAGTCAATGAGGCTGGTGGCGGCAACTATCAGACCCTCATCAATCAAGCGCTCCGCCGCCTGATCGACAATCCGACCGAACCTCTCGAGGTCGTCGTACGGCGGGTGGTCCGGCAGGAGTTAGGGCAGGGGGGCACGCCGCGTCCACGACGACGCAAGACACGGGCTGCATAACCGGCCCTTGCTGCTGGCGGGGTGGCGCGGGCTTGATCGAGGCGGTCGCTGCCCCGCAACAGAAGGGCAGTACGTCAGGCAGCAAGGCCCCCCGTCGTGTCGGGCTCTGGCTTTTTCGGAAGCCGTTGTGTACATTATTCAGTACACTTTCTAGGACGCCGCCGTGGCCCGCATCCGCCCGACCGAAGACATCCGCCCGCTCGCCGATTTTCGCGCGAACCTCGCCTCCGTGCTCCGCCAGGTTCAGCGCACGAAGCGGCCCGTCATCCTCACCCAGCACGGTCGGAGTGCGGCTGTCTTGGTCAATGCCGCCGAGTACGAAGCGCTGGTGGATCGGGCCGAGCTTCTGGACGATGTTCGCGCTGCTGAAGCTGAAATCGAGGTGGGACGAGGCATCGCACACGGCAAGGCTAAGGCTGCCGTGCTTGCGCGCCTGCGTGCATGAAACTGATCTGGGCCCCGCGCGCCATCGCGCGGGCAAGTGAGATTGCGGCCCACATCGCCCTTGATCGGCCGGGTGCCGCGGCCAAGTGGGTGGATGCGGTGTTCGCTGCCGTGGCTACTCTCAAGGCGCACCCCCGGTGCGGTCGCGCGGTCCCTGAGATCAATCGGCCGAAGGTTCGAGAACTCCTCTACGGGGCCTACCGGATCATCTGCCGGCAGGATCCAGGTCGTGTCGTCGTGCTCACGATTCGTCACGCCCGCCGCGACTGGGACCCGGCCGAGCTGGTGGCAGAAGACTAAGGGGGACGACGACTCCAGAGCGTCGAAGCTGTCGTGAGCCGGTTTCCCCCGTAGCAAAGCGAGTGCTTCAAATCGTTCCCGTTGTGGGCCTATGGGCGTGCGATGAGCAAGAAGGGCGTGCTCGGCTAACCCTTGGCAGAAGGAATAATCCTCTCACCACCACCGCGCATCGGAGCTCATATGAGACGAGTCACTGGCATCGGCGGTATCTTCTTCAAGGCCAAAGATGCGCCATCACTGCAGGCATGGTACAAGCGGCACTTAGGAATCGATGTCCAAGTCTGGGGCGGAGCCGCCTTCACTTGGACCGACGCCGAGGGCAAGCCGGTTGCGGGCACGACGATCTGGTGCATCAGTCCGCAAGGAGGTGATCAATTTGCTCCGAGCTCGGCTCCCTTCATGGTCAACTACCGAGTGGAAGACCTCCTCGCCTTGGTCAAGGTCCTGAAGGACGAAGGGTGCAATGTGCTCGAGAAGACTGACGACTCCGAGTATGGGAAGTTTGCCTGGGTCATCGATCCGGAGGGAAACAAGGTCGAGCTATGGCAGCCGCCTCAAGGCCAATGAGCAATCCTCATGCGCCTTTGGACCCTGCATCCACGGTATCTCGACGCGCAAGGCCTTGTCGCGCTCTGGCGCGAGGCCCTGCTCGCCCGCGCGGTGCTCCGAGGGAGGACGCGCGGGTACCGCAGCCACCCTCAACTTCAACGATTTCGAGGGTCACCACATCCGATTCGAGCCCTGAACGCCTACTTGGCCGTCGTCCACGCCGAGGCGCTCGATCGCGGGTACTGCTTCGACGCCGGGAAACTCGGCCGCACCGGGCTCCTGTCGCACCTGCCCGAGGGCCGCGGGCAACTCCTTTATGAGTGGTCGCACTTGCGCCGGAAGCTGCGCCAACGAAGCCCCGCGTGGCTCCGGGCCGTGGGCTCTGTGAGGCTCCCCGAGGCCCATCCGCTCTTCCGGATCACGCCGGGCCCAATCGCCGTCTGGGAGCGGGTGCGCTAATCCGCCGCGCCTCCGCGAGCGTCACGAGCTCGCGAATCCCGCAGCCGCGCGAGGATCCGTTCCTCTGCCGAGGCATCGGACGCCCACGGCTCGCCCGAGGCGGCGAGCCGGCGTATCGCCTCTCCCATCCCCTCCAGCTCCTGCGCGAACTTCCGGCAGCTCTTGCACATCAGTAGGTGCGCCCGAATGGCGAAGCGGCGACCGAACCCCGCATGGCGAAGGAGGTCGGCGGCGAGATCGTGGCTTACCTCCCTACACGTCAGCATCGGCGCTCCCGGTTATACCGTGATGTTCGAGACAGTGGCGCAGCCGATTCCGGGCGCGAAAGAGCAGCACGCCAAGGTTATTGGGCGTTACGCTCATGATCTTACAGAGCTCTTCGGTCGGAATGCCGTCGGTTTCGCGCAAGATGAAGGCGTCGCGTTGTCGTTGCGGTAGCCGCTCCAGGCATGCGGCGAGGAGACGCCAGGTGTCCGCACGAGCTAAGTCGACCGCCGGTCCGGCCGGCGGGCGCACCCAGGAGCCCTCGGAATCGAACTGCTGCTCGAACATGGCGTCGATGTCATCGGCGGGCTCCTCACGGTGGGAGGCACGCCTGGCCTCGGAGACCTTCCGGATAAGGATGCCGTGCATCCACGTGGAGGCGCGCGCTCGCCCATCGAAGTCGGATGCCCTTCGGAGGAACACGAGCAGGGTCGCGTGCACGACGTCCTCAGACTCGTCCGGCGGCAGGCCGGCGGCACGAGCGGCACGGAGGAGCCCCGGCAAGGCGGCGCGCACGACCGCATCCAGAATCACCGCATCGCCCCGGCGGATTCCTTCGGTCCAGTCCGGTCTCTCAGTCACCGAAGGGACCGCGACAATAGGCGGGTGTAATGGAACGACATCTCAGAACAATAACCGATGCCAGCGAGAAGGGTTCTCGCGCGCTGACCACTCATCGAATCGAGGCATCGAGATGTCCATGGATTACCGAAAGATCGTGCTTGCCGGAGTCGCGGGTACCGCCGCAATGACGATGGTGGGGGTGTGGGGAGCCCCGATGATGGGTCTCGCCCCGATGAATCCGGCAAACATGCTGGCGGGAGCTATGGGCGGCAGTCTCGCGGCGGGCTGGGCTCTGCACCTCATGATCGGGATCGTGCTGGCGCTCGGGTATGCCATGGTTGCCGCTCGTCTGGCTGGGCCGGCCGTCCTTCGCGGCGCCGTCTTCGCCGTCGCGCCGTGGCTCATGGCGCAGGTGGTCGTGATGCCGATGATGGGCATGCCCCTCTTTTCGGGGTCGGTGATGGCGGCCATGGGAAGCCTCATCGGACACCTCGTGTACGGGGCGGTCATCGGCGCAATTGTTGGTCGCGGAGGCCCGGCACCGGCAGCCCGTGCAGTGCGTCGAGCGGCGTAAGCGCTCCGGGTCCCGTCAGCTCGGGTCGGCGCTGAGTCGGCAAGCCACTATCGGGGCCTGGCCGGGCCGCTATGTTTCTCGCGGCGGCCCTTGCGTTGCGAACGCCCGCGATCGTCTTGGCAACTGCCGGAGCAACTCCCTCCTCCAAGGAGGCCGACATTGGCTCTAAAGCTCGAGGAACGCGACGATCTGGCTCCCGTCTGCCCGCATTGCGCGGAGCCGCTGGAGAAGCTCTTCTTTCGGCAGATTCGTGAGTTGATGGCCGGCAAGCGACTTGCCTATTTCTGTCCACACTGCCACCGTCTGCTCGGCCTAACGCACTACTAGGCGGGGCGCTTGGAAGGGGTGCCATGCTTCCGTGGCCATTGGCCGACACCGGCGCCGAGTGAACCGCTTCTGGACGATCGCTCTGGTGTTCCTCCTCTCGTGTCAGCGCGTCTCACCGCCCGCACCGGTGATGCTGGGGACTTTCCGCGCCGAGCTTGCCGGCCGTCGCAACGGTTGGGGAGGTCGTGCGGTCTATGGGCAGTGCCTGAACCGGCTCCACATCTTCCTCCTGACCGACTCGATCCCACGATCGAGCATTACCGTTCATCCTATGGGGACCCCTCCGCGCGGAACCCATCCATTGCGCCGGGGCTGGGCGCTCGACCGGACCCTCGACACCACCGGGATCGCGGCCTCCCCCGGCCCATTCTTCCTCGAAGCGGTCATCGCGCCCGACACGGTTGTCGAAGCCGACTCCGGGTCGGTCATGCTGGATCTCGCCTTGGACGGCAGTCTGAAGGGGTCGATTGCGGCTTGGGTGAGCGGACCGGCCTGGCGAGCCGATTCGCTCTCCCCATTCGGTACCGTTCGGCGCCTTCGCGTTACCTTTACGGCCGATCGCGACCGGTCCCTCGAGTCCGGCCTGACCCACGGTCTTGATTGCGCTCGGTAATGCGTTCTGTCCGGCACGGGGCGCGCCCCACGTGGCTCGGCTTCGGCATCCTATTCACGCTCTGGGGGTGCGGCCTCGACTATGCGAGCACTTGGGTCCGGAGCGTGCCCCAAAGAGAGACGAGAAGATGACAAAATCAGGCGCGAGCCAAGGCCAATCGGCATCGGAGCTCATCTCGAAAATCATCGCCGACCTCGGCGACTGGCGCGGGAAGACCCTCGCCAGAATGCGTAAGCTCATCAAGGAGGCAGACCGGGAGGTCGTCGAGGAATGGAAGTGGGTCAAGCCGACCAAGCCGGGCACCCCGGTCTGGTCGCACGACGGCATCATCTGCACCGGCGAATCGTACAAGAGTGTCGTGAAGCTTACCTTTGCCAAGGGCGCCTCTCTGAAGGACCCCGCCCATCTCTTCAACTCGAGCCTCGACGGCAAGGTCCGCCGCGCGATCGACATCCACGAAGGAGAGGAAGTCGACGAGTCCGCATTCAAGGCGCTCATTCGCCAGGCGGTCGCCCTCAACGGTGCGGGCAAGTCGAAAGCCTCGAAGAAAGCGAAGTCCTGAGAGATGCCACGCAAGCGTCCGACTACGATCGCCGAGTATATCCGAGCCGCCCCGCTCGAGGGCCAGCCGCATTTACGCCGGCTCTACGCGATCCTCAAGAAGGCCGCCCCGAAGGCCGAGGAGGCGATCAAGTGGGGAACCCCCTTCTTCGTGGAGCCCCGGTTCCTGTTCGCTTTCTCCGCGCACAAGGCACACCTCAACTTCGTGCCGACGGCGGCGGGGCTGGAGCCATTTCGCGAGGAATTGGAAAAGCAGAAGACGACCAAGGGGAGCCTGCAGATTCCCTACAAGAAGCCACTACCGGCAGATCTGGTTCGCAAGATCGCCGAACGACGCGTCCGGGATGTGCGTGACCGTGAGGACGAGGCGTTCTGGTAGCGCCGTCAAAACGCGACCAGCACCAGTCCGAACAATGAGAAGTCTACGGCCGGCGACAGAGCTCGCGCGACGGCGGCGTCGAGATTCCTTTCCCACTTCGCCCCGGGTTCGCGGGCCAGGGTCGCCGTTTCGGGGGAGCGAATCACCGGATATGGGCGCCTCTCCCGCGGCAGCCCCGCCGCGCCCCCCGATCCGGAGAAGCAGCCGGTTGCCAGGACGAGCATCCCGATCCCCACGATTCGCTGCAGCGGCCGCCGCATAGGCTCACCTCCTATAGGAGGATGGGCAGCGGGCTCCCCTGTGTCAAGCTGGGCGCATTGTCGGCTCGGCACGGTCTTCTGGAGGTAGCGGCGCCATGACGTGTAGACACTACCTGATCCGCTGCACATGCTACCTCCTTGCGGCCATAGGTTGCCGTGTCGATACCATCCCCACGGCAACGTTTGGCGTGGTTGATAGCGCCGGCGTGCGCCTGGTAACGTCGACCGCGCCCTCGTGGACCCCGACTGCCATATGGCGCGTGGCTGACTCGCCGCGCATTGCGGTGGGCGCGGCGGATGGGGCGGAGGAGTACTTGATTTCGTGGATCTGGGATGCGCTCCTGCTCGGAAACGGGACGCTGGTGGTCGGGAACGCCGGTGGACACGATGTTCGGCTCTACGACACCGCTGGGCAGTTTGTTCGACGGACCGGACGCGAAGGCGCCGGGCCGGGGGAGTTTGGCGCCTTCTCAGATCTTCAGATGTGGCGCCTTCCGGGCGGCGAGTTGGCGGTACGAGACCCATCGTTGCTTCGGGTCAACGTATTTGACACGACCGGAGTCTTCCGCCGCACCGTAACGTTCACGCCGCCGGACAGCGCAGCGCGACCGACCGCCATCGGCTCCTTTGCCGATGGGAGCTACGTGGCGAGCGCTTCAGAGGCGGACGACCGTCAGGCGCCCGGCAGAGTCTCTCGTTCCTACGCTCAGTACCTTCGCTACGACCGGAACGGCGGTATTCTCGGCACCTTTCTCCGGGTCGAGATGGCCCCGCATATGGCGCACGAGCTGGGCGGCATGATGCACTTTCCGTATTTGCCTTTTACAGTCGACCCGTTGGTGGTAACCGATAGCCAATCGGTGCTGCTCCTCCGGCGCGGGGAACCGGTGATCGAGCGATACGATCCCGCCGGGAAGCTGGTCGAGCGGATCGCTTGGAGCCCGCCTCGCCGTCGGATCACGCCAGAGCTCTACCGGCGCTTGGTGGCGGGCGACCTGGGGGCCACACCCGATCCCCAGCAGAAGCGCCTCTGGCAACACTACTACGATCAGGACCTCCCCCTGCCGGAAGTCGTGCCGGCGTATCAACGCCTGTATGTCGACGAGACCCGCCATCTTTGGGTGGAGCGCTACCGGCTCCCGGGGGAAGGCGGGCGAGTCTGGGATGTCATCGGCCCCGATGGGCGCTGGCTTGGTCCGGTGAAGCTTCCAGGTGGCTTCTGGCTACATCGCGCCGGAGCCGAGTTCCTCGTCGGTACTCAGACAGATAGTCTGGACGTGGAGCGCGTGCAGGTGCATGCCCTTCGCCGTCATCGATGAAGCGAAGACCATTTCACAAGGCACGATGAAACCAGAATGAAGGATGTCGAAGCCGGCTTTCATCTGGAATTTGGCATGCATGCATACCTTCCGGCCTATGAGAAAAGCCCGCACGATCGCCATGCTGCTCGCGCTCTCCGCTCAGAGCGCTACCGCCCAGATGCCCGACAGTCTGGTTACGCAGGGGGTCAAGGCGCTATCGGAGTTCGCGCGGATCTGTGCGCTGCCATCGTCCGCCGTCTGGCGGGTGTCGCTCTGCGGTCCGATGGTATTGGTCGATCCGGAGAGTCGAGGCGCCATCGCCAACCGACGGCCGCCGACCGGCGAGTTTGCGGAACGGGACGGCATGTATGTCGGCACGCTGCCGGCGGAGATGTGGATTGCCAACACCGCCATCGACTGGCGCGATGAGCGATGGACGATGGTCATGCTCCCGCTCCCCGACGAGCCGTTCGACCGGAGGCGGCTCCTGGCCCACGAGGCGTTTCACCGGATTCAGCCGGCGCTCGGCGTCTCGGCGGCGAACGCCGTGGTGACGCAACTGGAAGAACGCGATGCCCGGTACTGGCTGCGCCTCGAGTTGCGCGCCCTGAGCGCGGTGCAGCTCGACAGTGGCGACGCCCGCGCGCGCACCGCACTATCCGACGCGCTGCTCTTCGGCGAAATCCGCCATCGACAGTTTGCCGGAACGGATACGCTCGAGGCGATACTCGAACTCAGCGAAGGGCTCGCGGAATACACCGGCATTCTCGTCGCCGCGCGCATCGACAGCGTGCCTCCGTATGTCGCCGTCGAATCGGCGCGCCGGAGCTTCGAGGCGCGATCCACCTACGTCCGCTCGTATGGGTATGGCGCCGGCCCCGCGCTTGGCCTTGCGCTCGACCGGTTCGCGCCGGGTTGGCGCGGTCGGGCCGGTACGATCCGGTCACTGTCCCTGGAGCTGGCACGCGCCGTCAATTGGACGCCGCCCACCCTCATGTTGGACAGCGGCCGCGCGCGCGCGGCCCTCTATGACGCCGCTGTCATTGCTGCCGAGGAAGACCGGCGGGCCACGGCGCGCGCTGCCCGCCTTGCGGCGTACCGGAGCGCGCTGATCGATGGACCGAGAGTCATCTTCCAGCAGCGCGGCCTGGGTGGCGCCTTCAATCCCAATACGATCGTCCCGCTTGGCGCCGAGGGGCTAGTATACCCGAGGCGAACGGTGAGCGCGGAGTGGGGCGAGCTCACCGTTCATTCGGGCGGCCTGCTGGTAGCGAGCGACTTGGGCTCGGCCTATGTGACCGCCGCCGGCATCACGATCGACGACGCCGCACACAAGGCCACCGGCCAAGGGTGGGAACTGAAGATGGCGGCGGGCTGGACGATCAGGCCCGGCACCCGGCCGGGCGACTATGAAGTCGTGCGCAGGCCACCGCCACTCCCGACGAGGCCGGCTAGGGAAGCTCTGCAGAAGTCATCGCGAGGCCCGTAGGGCCGAAGCGATCTCCCGGATTGCTTCGCCGCCAGAGGCGGCTCGCAATGACTTGTGTAGGGCGTCCCTAGCGGATCCGCCGGAGCTCGACGCGCCGGTTCTGCCACGCGTACCCTTCCGTGCTGTTAGGAACGAGCGGCTGCGTTTCGCCATAACCCCGCGCCGTGGTGCGGCTGTTGTCGACCCCCCGGAGTACGAGATATGCGCGAACCGCTTCGGCTCGGCGCTCCGACAGAGCCATGTTGTACTCCGTCGTGCCGACCGAACTGGTGTGGCCCGCGATCTCGAAACGAACCCTCGACCAGGCAGGCTCGAGCAGCGCCCGGGCCACGCGATCGAGAATCTCATGAGACTCCGGCGTCAGCGCGGAGTCGTCGAACCCAAAGTTGACGCCCTGAAGCACCAGGGTGTCGCGCAGGACGATAATGCGCGGCGGCGGGCTCGGGAACGGCACATTCACGCGCACCGTATCCACCCGTAGGAGGACAGGCGGACAGACTGGACAGGCCGGCGCCGGCTGCATCGGCATCGACATCGGCATGGTGTGAGGTGGGCGGCGGCCGCCGAGGAAGTAGGAGAGGCTGAGCGTGATGACCGGGTTCATCACCGTCTCTTTTGCCATGGGGACTTCGTTGTATCCTTCGAAGCGAAGTTGGCCCTCCAGTCGAAGGGCGAGGTTGTCGCCGATCATGCTGCGGACTCCCACACCGGCGTGAAGACCCCAGGTCGAATGGGTGAGCCGGTCGTTGCCGCCGCCGATCCGGGTGAAGTGGGTCCCGATGAGCAGGAAGGGACTCGTTCCGGCGTTCAGGTTTCCGGAAAAGGTGAGTGCGGCGGACGGCGTCAGGTAGGTCACGCCTGAGCTCTTGGCGACTCCGCCGCCAATGCTGAACCCGACGTTCCTGGTGAAGCTATAGCCCAGACGCGCCACGACAGTGGGAACACCGCGGCTCGGCGAGGCGCTGCCGGCGAACCGGTACTCGGGCGCTCCGCTCGCCAAGAAGTCCCGCAGCGCGGTGTCCAGGAACATCATTCCTCCACCCAAACTGAGCTCCCAGCTCCCATCGCCACGGACCCTCGGCGACTGTTGGGCTGTTGCGGCGGTCGGCAGGCTCGCCACCGCTAAGGTGCACGCCATGATCAGGAGGCGGTTACACATCTGGATTCTCTCCAATCGCTAGAGTCACAACGTCCATTTATGGCAGCGTAATGGTGTTGCCGGTGCCCAGGGACACGGCGCCATTGCGCGCCAATGCTCGGCCGACCAGCGTGGCGTTATCCACCAGCGTGATCGAGGTGAGCGCCAAGATGTTGCCCTGCCATTGACTCGCAGTACCCAGGGTGGCGGAACTGCCGACCCACCAGTACACGTTCCTTGCCAGAGCGCCCCCGCTCATCACGACGTTGCCCGCGGTGGTGAGCCCGCTCGCCGCCCGAATCACGAAGACGGCGTTGGCGTCTCCGGCGAGCGTCACGGTTCCCGTCACCCCCACCGATGAGCTGGAGCAGTAGA
The DNA here is from genome assembly GCA_013140635.1 of Gemmatimonadales bacterium. Taxonomy (GTDB): domain Bacteria; phylum Gemmatimonadota; class Gemmatimonadetes; order Gemmatimonadales; family GWC2-71-9; genus JABFSM01. The sequence goes on along the minus strand of JABFSM010000308.1, from coordinate 1,374 downwards.
CGCCGGGCGCCAGCGTGGTTCCGCCCAAGTTGGCGGTGATCGTGGCCCCGCACGGCAGGGCGGCAAGGGCCAGGAAGGCGGTGGTGAGATCCCCTTGCGCCGCCTGCGCGAACGGATCGGCGGCGTGGGCCGCACCGGTAATGACACAGGGCGGAAAGCCGGTGAACGCGCTTCCGGGCCAAACGCTCGCGTCGGCGTTGATGGTGCCGCCGGTGATGCAAGTGAACGCCGTGCCGGCCAGCAATCCGTGGGTCTCCGCCGCGCCAAGCGACGGCCCAGGGCCTGGCGGGCCGCTGATCGTGACGGAGGCGAGGCCCGAGACGGCGCCGCTGACGGCTCGAATCGCGTTGGTGAACGTTCCGGCCACGGAGCCGGCGGTGAAGAGACCGGAGCCGGCATTGATGGTCCCCCCGCCAACGGCGGGCACGACGGACCAGGCCAGCCCCGGCGTCGGAACGATCAGACCGGTGCCGTCAAAACCGGTCGCCGTGAACTGGGCCGTGCCGGTGACCACCGCGGTGCCGGGGTTGGGGGTAACCACGATGGAAACGAGCGCGCCCGAGAGAGCCACATTGACTCGGGCAGAGCCGGCAATGGCCCCGATCGTTGCCCGAACGGAGTCGAATCCCACACCGACCGCCAGGGGAGCGGTGTATGCACCGGAAGCTGCCTGAATGGTTCCCCCGGCGTTTCCTGGGAGCACGGTCCAGACGGGACTCGGCAGGTTCGCCACGGTGTTGCCGAAGGCGTCGGTGCCCACCGCCGTGAACGTCTGCGCCGCACCGGTTCCGAGATTCACCGGATTCGGTGTGACCGTGAGGGTCGCCAGCGCGGCGGAACTCACCGTGGCCGTGGCGAAGCCGGCAATGCTGCCGCCCGCGCAGAGGGCTGTGCTGCAGGCCTTGACCGTGTTGGTGAAGGTGCCGGCCACGGGGCCCGCCGTAAAGAGGCCGGTGGCGCTGATCGATCCGCCGCTCGCCACGATGGACCAGGTGGGCGTAATGGCAACGGTGTTGCCGCTGGCGTCTCGGCCCACCGCGGTGAACTGCGCCGTTCCCCCCGGGGCCACGTTCGCCGGGTTCGGCGAAATCGTGATCGTCGCGAGCGCGCCGGTCGTGATGGTCACGGTCGCGGAGCCCACAATGGCGCCCAGGGTGGCCCGGACAGTGTTGACGTACGTGCCGGCGACGATGCCCGCGGTGAAGAGGCCAGCCGCATTGATGGTTCCGCCGCCCGCAAAAATGGACCAGGTCGGCGCGATCGTCACCACGTTGCCGAAGGCATCGGTGCCTACCGCCGTGAACTGCTGGGTCGCACCGGTTCCGAGACTCGCCGGATTGGGCGTGACGGGGATGGTCGCCAGCGCAGCGGCAC
>JABFSM010000222.1 GCA_013140635.1 Gemmatimonadales bacterium | reverse complement strand
AGCGCCCGGACAACAGAGCCTAACGCAGCATCGTGCAACGCCGTGGCGCTCACCTCCACCTCCACCGTCCCGTGGCGCCAGACAAAGCGCACCGGGGCGCCGGCGTGCACCAGAGTGGGCGGCGCCACCATCGGCGGCAGCAGCGCCTCGCCGGCCGCGAGCGCCCGCCGTACCTGCCACCCCACCGAGACGACCGGGGCGCCGGAGACGGGAGGGCCCCAGCGCACTCGGAGCTCTCGGCGGATGTCGCTCGGGGCGAGGTGATGCCCCGGAGCGAGCGGCGCCGCCGCGACCATCACGCTGTCGTCGACGCCCGCCCGCACCCGCACCGCGACCGGCTTCTCCCCGGTCGTCACGGCAACGAACCACCCGTCGGCGCCCCGGCCGACGAGCCGCACCTGGGCCGACTCAGGGATCGCGGCCGGCGGCAGTTGCCCGAAGGCGAGCCGCACCCGTTCCACCGGAAGGTGCCATGCCGACGCTACGAGCGCCGCGATCTGGGCCGCGACCGGCGGCGGGGGCGCCGTATCGGCCGCCGCGATAAGTAGCGTGCTAGCGAATGAGATCATCGATGGAGCGCATCATGTCTTCCGCGGCGCGAATGGCGCGGGCGTTGATCTCGTAGGCGCGCTGCGCGGTGATCATGTCGGTCATCTCCTGTACGACTTCGACGTTACTGGACTCGAGCGCGCCCTGAAGGAGCCGGCCGAATCCTTCCTCGTGCGGTACGCCGGTCACCGGTTGTCCCGAGGCGGCGGTCTCACCGTACAGGTTGCCGCCCAAGCTGAGAAGCCCCGCCGGATTCGCGAAGCGCGCCAGCTCGATCCGCCCCAGCTCGATCTGCTGCGCCGAACTCGAGGTTCCGGCCGTGACCGTGCCATTCTCGGCGATCGTGACCACCGACGCGTCGGCGGGAAGGACGAAATCGGGAATGACCGCATGCCCGCTCTGCGTCACCAGCTGTCCCGAGTCGCTGATGGTGAAGGACCCGTCGCGGGTGTAGCCGATCTTGCCGTCGGGCAGCCGGACCTGGAAGAATCCTTCGCCTTCGATCGCGAGATCGAGGGGCCGCTGGGTCACCTGAAGCGCCCCGGCGGTGTGAATGCGGTTGACGGCCGCCAGGCGAACGCCGCGCCCGATCTGAATCGGCGCGAGCACCGCGTTTCCATCGGCCACCCGCGCGCCCTGGATCGTTTCGTACAGGACGTCCTCGAAACTCGCCCGGCTTCGTTTGAAGCCCGTCGTATTCACGTTGGCGAGATTGTTCGCGATCACGTCCACCATCTTCTGCTGGCCGATCATGCCGCTGGCCGAGGTGTGCAATCCGGGGTTCATCGCTCAGACCTTTCCGACTTCGCCGGTGACTGTGCCGAGGACGCTATCCATCGTGCGCACCACTTCGAGATTCGCCGCCCATGCCCGTTGAATCGAGATCAGATCCACCATGCCGGTGGTCGGCTCGACGTTGGCTTCTTCAAGCATCCCTTGCCTGACCATAACGGCATCCGCCGGGAGGAGGGCGGCCTCGGTGGCGAAGTGGCCGCTTCCCCGCTTCGCGAGGGTGGCAGGGTCGGCAACGGTCACGAGCCGCAGCCGGCCGGCCGGCTCGCCGCCGGACAGCACCGTGCCGTCGGCTTCGATCTTGATGTGGGTGCCGGCGAGGACGATGGGGCCGTCCTGGCCGAGCACGGGATGGCCATGCCCGTCGGTGAGAATCCCGCCCGGGTCGAGAGAGAGGCTCCCTCCTCGCGACAGCCGGTCACCTTCAGGGGTGCGAACGACGAGAAAGCCGGCACCCTCGAGTGCCAGGTCGAGGGGGCGGCCGGTTTCACGCTGGTTGCCTTGCCGGAGGTCAAGACTGGCCACCGCCTCGGGCCAAGGTCCGTCGGCGGAGAGATGGGCGGCGATCCGGTCGCCTTTGAAGGCGGTGCTGGAGGCGTTGGCGAGGTTATTGGCGACGATTTCCTGCCGCCTCATATAATAGGACAAGGCGTGAGCGGTCTGCAGGATACTCCGAAGTGGCATGGCCCCTCCCAGTCACCGAATTGGCAAGCGACGTGCCCCGAGTCACCACCTAGTAAACTGTTACAGACTAATCAGTTACAGTTGTCAGCCTTCGGCGGAGCCGGCCGAAGCGGCAGAACCAACCGGCAAGCCCTTCCTGACCTCTCATCTCCGGTCGGCAAGGAGCACCGACCGGATTGCGTCCTGGGCCATGCCGATTCGCCTCGCAATGGCACCCACCGAGAGGCCATTGTCCGCGAGCCGAGGAACCTCAGCCCACCGGCGGCGGCGCCACCGTGCCGTTCGTCCTCGTCGGTAGAACAGCGCCAGGACAAGAACCAGAAGCAGGCCCGCTACAGCCGGAACCACGGCTGGGTGCATGATGAGCGGAGTCAAAGCGCCTCCATTTCCTCGAGGTGCGCGCGCAGCTTGGCGAGCGCCCCGCTCCGGAGTTGTGAGACCCGCGATTCGCCCACGTGCAGGACTTCGGCGATCTGGCGATTCGAGAGCCCTTCGTAGTACGACAGCGTCACCACCAATCGGTGGCGCGCCGACAGCCGTTCGAGCCCGCGCCGCACGAGCGTTTCCCGATCGGCCCGTTCGAGCGCGTCGACGGGCGTGGCGGCCTCGGGGTCGGCGAGCCGGTCCGCGAGGGTCGGTGTCTGCGGGTCGGCACCCTGCCGCACGTCGTCGTACGCGACCATCGCGCCGGTCTCGGCATCCCCCCGCCATTCCCAATAGGTCGGCAGATCGACGCCTAACGTCTCTGCGACCTCGCCCGGCGCGGCCGGGCGGCCGGTGCGCGCTTCGATGTCGCGTTCCGCCGCCTGGATCTGGCGGCCGCGCACCCGGACCGAGCGGGGGCGCCAGTCGGCGGCGCGAAGCTCGTCCAGCATCGCGCCGCGAATCCGCTGCAGCGCGTAGGTGGTGAACGCGAACCCCCGGGAGAGGTCGAATCCCTCGACGGCTTGCAAGAGGCCGAGCGAACCGGCGCTCACGAGGTCGTCGAACGACACCGCATCGCCGATCCGCGCCGAGAGGGTGTGCGCCGCATGGCGCACGAGTCCCAGGTGCTGCTCGATCAGCGCCTCGCGCGCCGCCAGGTCGGCACTCTCGCGGTAGCGGCGCCAGAGTCCTTCGGTCGCGGTCATCGCGTCGTCAGTCACCGGCGCCCGCCAATCGGAGCGGAGGCGGCAGATCGATCCGCGCCGCCGCCAAGGCGCGAATCGCCCGCATAGCGGCGGGCCCATTCGGATCGAGCAGTTGTGCGGGGTGCTCGATCGCGGCTCGCATGCCGGGGTCCTCGGGCACCGAGCCGACATAGCGAAGCCCACGGCGAAGGAAGCGCTCGGCCGCGGCGGCGAGCCGCTCATAAGCGGCCCGGCCCTCCGCCTCGGCGCCCGCCCGGTTGCTCACCACGTCGATAGGCAAGTCGGGCGCCTGGAGCGACACGATTTTGACCACCGCATACGCGTCGGTAAGCGCGGCGGGTTCGGGCGTGGTGATGAGCACCAGGCGAGTGGCGCGCATCATCACGCAACGAACGACGCTCTCAAGCCCCGCGCCGGCGTCGATGACCGTGACGTCGAAGTTGCCGTACAGCCCGCTCAGTTGGCGCTGTAGACGGGCCCGGTCGGTGGGGCTCAGTCCATACATCGCCTCCGAACCGGAGCTGCTTGGCAGGAGCCAGAGGTTCGGCGCCACCGGCGCCACCAGCGCTTCCGGTGAGGTGTATCCGTCCAGCAATGATTCGAGCGGAAGCGCGGGGACGATACCGAGGAGCACGTGCAGGGTGCCGAGGTTCTGGTCGCCGTCGAGGAGCAGCACGCGGCGCCCCTGCGCGGCAAACTCCGCCGCCATCGCGATAGCGGCCACGGATTTCCCAACGCCGCCCTTGCCGCTGCCGACCACGAGCGCCGGTGCCGTGATGCTCACGCTACCTCCGTCACGGCTCGCGGCCGCCGGAGCGCCGCACCGGCCAGACGGTCGGCGGCGGGTCGAAGCGCGTCAGGAACCGCCTGCCCGTCCGCAATCCACCGCATCGGAAGGCCTTCGGCCAGGGCCAGTTCGAAAACGCCCCAGTCGTCGGCACATTCGTCCACTTTCGACGCGAGCAGATGGGTAATCCCGAAGGCGCGATAGTCCCGAAGCGTCTGGCGCACGACGCGCCAGATCCGGCCCACCGGAAGAACGAGGTGGGTCTCGTCGGGCCGCAGGGCAGCCAGGGTCTGGCGCACGGCGTCGAGATCGGCTGCGTTGCCCGGCCCGCGTCCCGGCGTATCCACCAAGACGGCGTCGCAGGAGCGGAACCGGCGCAGCGCCGCGCGCGTGTCGTTAGGGCCCCAGGCCACTTCCATCGGAACGCGCGCGACCTCCGCCCAGAGCGCGAGCTGCTCCACCGCGCCCACCCGGTAGGTGTCGAGCCCGATCAGCCCTATCTCACGCCCGCCGAATGCATGCCGGCTCATCGCGAGCTTGGCGGCGGTGGTCGTCTTTCCGGCACCGGTCGGGCCGACCAGCGCCACGACCAAGGGCCGCCCTCTCGGCCGCGCCGGAAGCGGCTCCTCCGGAATGCCCCGAAGCCGACTGTCCAGCGTGGCGCGAAAGTCGGGTGCGGACGCGGGCGCCGGGGCCGGCGCCGGAGCGGCCTCCGCTTCGGTCGAGACCACCAAGGTGTATCGATTTCCGAGCCGATTGACCCGGACCACCTGCGCATCGGGGCCCAGCGCCTCACGGGCCTGCCGGAGCAAGGGGGCGATCGCATCCCCCGTAAAGGTCTCATGCGGCACGGGGGATCTCCCAAAGCGCGGAACTCAGCAGCGCGGTTTGCGGGGGGAGTTCGCCGAGCGACACCACCGGCAGCTCGGGGAGAAGCGGTTCGATCAGCCGGCGGATGCCGACCCGAAGCGCGGGAGGCGAAATGAGCGGCCGCACCCGGCCTTCCGGCCGTGCCGCGGCCAGCTCGGTCAGCCCGCGCAGGAGGCCGGTGAGTTGCTCCGGGTCGAGCGTCGGAGAGCTTTGCAGCGTCGGCCTCGGCGTGAAGAACTGCATCAGCGCCGCTTCGAGGCGCGGGCCGATCGTGATCCCTCGAACGGTTCCGTCGTGATCGGCGTAGAGCTGCGCGATCACGGGGCCGAGCGAGCGACGCACCTGTTCGGTCAGCGCCTCGGCGTCCTTGGTCGACTCCGCCGCGTCCGACAGCACTTCCAGAATCGTCGCGAGGTCGCGGGTCGGCACCCCTTCCCGCAGTAGGCGCTGGAGGACGCGGTGGACTGTGCCGAGCGGCAGCTTGCCCGGCACGAGGTCGTCCACCAGCGCCGGATGGGTTTCGCGAAGGGCGTCGAGGAGCTCCTTCGCGCCCTGCCGGCTCAGCAGCTCTCCAGCATGTCGCCTGACGGTTTCCATCAAGTGGGTGGAGAGCACCGTCTGCGGTTCCACCACGCTGTAGCCGGAGGCTTCGGCCTCGACACGGCGGTCGGGAGAAATCCAGACAGCGGGCAGGCCGAAGCTCGGATCCTTCGTGCGAATGCCTTCGATCGGCGGGAGTCCGCCGGCCACGTCCAACGCCAGGAGGTATCGGGGCAATACTTCGCCCCCCGCGACTTTGACCCCACGGAGCCGAATGGCATACTCGGTGGGCGGCAGTTGCACATTGTCCCGAATCCGGGCCGCCGGCGCGATCAGGCCAAGTTCGAGGGCAATTTGCCTCCGCATGATGCTGATTCGCTGAAGCAAGTCTCCCCCCTGCCCCTCATCCACCAATGCAATGAGCCCGACGCCGAGCTCGAGCTCGAGCGATTCCATCTGCAGGAAATCACGGGCTTGCTGGGTGGCCGGCGGATCGCCGGGGCGCGGGGGAGGGCTCGTCGGCGGAGCAGGTTTGCGTTCGGCCCGGCGGGACACCACCCCGAGGCCGGCGGCGGCTCCCGCCAGCAGAAGGAACGGAAAGGCGGGGAGCCCTGGCAGCAGCGCCAATCCGGCGAGAATCGCGGCGGCCATATACATCGCCCGCGGGTGGC
>JABFSM010000012.1 GCA_013140635.1 Gemmatimonadales bacterium | reverse complement strand
GCATGAGATCGTACTTCTTCCGCTTGTCCGCGTCGGAGAGCACGCCGTGCGCCTCGGAAACCTCTTTGAAGGTCTCCCCCGCCTTGGGATTGTTCGGATTGGCATCCGGGTGGTGCTGCTTGGCGAGCTTGCGGTACGCCTTCTTGATCTCTTCCGGCGTGGCCTTGTCGGAAACGCCGAGGATCTGATAGAAGTCCTTCGAGGCCACTTACGCGTGCCCCTCGGAGGAATACACCTGGACTCGAGCGGGCCGCACCAGATTGCCCTTGAAGCGAAAACCGACCTGAAAGGTGGCTGCGACGCTATGGTCCTTGTCCGGAGTCGGAGGCGGGAGCACCGAAACCGCCTCGTGGATCTTCGGATCGAAGGCCTGGCCCACCGGATCGAGCCGCTCCAGCCCGGCGGCCTCGAGTTCCTTCCGGAGTTTCTTGTCGACGAGGGTAATCGCCTCGAGCAAAGCTGGGCCGGTGCTGCTCGGGTCGCTGGCGGCAATCCGGTCAACATCGTCGAGGATATCGGTAAGCTTGAGCACCAGCGCAGCCTGAGCCCGGTCGGTGAGTTCGATCCGCTCCTTGGCGATCCGCTTCCGGAAGTTGTCGTACTCGGCGGCAAGGCGGAGATACCGATCCTGCGACTCCCGCAACTGCGACTCTAGCCGGCCTACCGCGCTCTCCGGAGGCTCCGCCGGAAGATGCGCCCCTATCTCCGCGTCCACTCCAGGCGGGGCAGGGCCATCCTCAGGGAGTGCATTTTCCTCAAATGGTCTTTCCATCGTTACTTACCGAGCTCCAAGAAGCAGATAGTCAGGGTAAAGTCGTGTTCAATCTAGCAACACCCATACCCCCCGCGCCTGCCGATTTGGCGCGGCTGAGCAGGCCGAATAGAGCATATTGGCTGGCTCTCGCGCGGATCTCATGGCGGGTTCCTGGAAAGTTGACCCGGCGCGTCTCGACACCGCCGGCATCGGCAAAGGCAAACCAGACCGTTCCGACCGGCTTTTCGGCGCTCCCCCCGCTGGGTCCCGCAATCCCTGATACGGCAACGGTGAGGTCCGCGCCAAACTTGGCCCGAGCGAGGGGTGCCATTGCCCGAACGGCCTCCTCGCTTACGGCACCATGCTCCTCGAGGATTCGGGGCGGGACGCCGAGCCGCTCTTTTGCGCTGTTGGCATAGCAGACCTCGCCGCCAAGAAAGGCGTCCGAACTCCCGGGAACCGCGGTGATTCGCTCGGCGATCATTCCGCCGGTGCACGACTCCGCCAGCGCGAGTGTCAGCCCCGCCGACCGGCACGCCGCGAGCAACACGGCGGCCAGATCGTCGTCGCCGGCGCCGTAGCACTGGTTACCCACGACCGCGCGGAACCGAGCCGCCGCCTCTTGGAGGGCCGCCGCCGCGGCCTCGGGAGGAAGATTCCAGGCGGTGAGGCGAAGGTCCACACCCTCGAGGCTTGGCAGATATGCCAGGGTAAGGGGTGCGATTCCGTCTTCGACCGCGCTCACCTGTTCGGCGAGGAGCGACTCCGGAATGCCGGTGGTCCGGAGGGTCAGCGACCTTACCACCAGCCCCCGCCCCATCGAGGCGAGCCGGGGGACGACCTCGTGGGTGACGAGCCCACGCATCTCCAGGGGAACCCCGGGCAGCATAACGACCACTCCCTCCGCCGCCGCGATCCAGAGCCCCGGGGCGGTTCCCCAGCGGTTCGGCAGCACCGTGGCGCCTTGGGGAACTTCCGCCTGGGACCGGTTGCGGTCGTTGATCGTTCGGCCCATGCGGGCCCAGCGGGCGGAGAGCTCGTCCCAGATCTCCGGGCGAAACACGAGCGGAAGGCGGAGGAGATCGGCCACGACCTTCTTGGACAGGTCGTCGCGGGTGGGGCCGAGCCCCCCGGTGGTCACGACGAAGCCGGTTCGGGCCAGCGCCTCGCGAACGGCCTCGCGCACCGCCTCGGGATCGTCAGGCACGGAGGTGCGCCGGGCGACGCGAACACCGGCCTCGGCAAAGGCCTGGCCCAGGAAGGCGGAGTTGGTGTCGACGGTGAAGCCGAGGAGGAGCTCGGTGCCGATGGTGACGAGCTCCAGACTAGTCATTGTGAGGGCCCTCGACCCGGTTGTCATCGCGAGGCCACGGAGTGGCCGTGGCGATCTCGGGAGATTGCTTCGGGCCAGCGGCCCTCGCAATGACTCCTCGCTCGCCCTCACGATGACAGACTGAACCCGTCACGGCCGCTGCGAGAAGAGCCCGCGATACCGGTAGAGGTACGTCAGGAACGACGACACGGTCAGAATGACGGCGATGGCGAGGGTGACCGCGACGAACCCGCCATGGAACTGGTTCCACCAGAGTGCGGCGCGGTCCTGTTCCCAACCCAGCGGCTTGATGGCGTTTCGAAAGGCGAACCAGGCGATGGTGCCGCCGATGAACATGCTCTGGAATACCGTCTTGAGCTTCCCGGTGCCGTGAGCGGCGATGATCACCCCTCGCCGTTCGGCGTACACGCGGAACATGGTCATCGCGAATTCGCGCCCGAGCAGCAGGAAACAGACCCAGAGCGGAATACTCCCCCAGACGGGAATGTCGTAGAGATCGTGGCGCTGCTGAGAGATCCACCAGATCGGCACCAGGGTGGCGAGCAGCAGCAGCTTGTCGGCCAGGGGGTCGAGTTTCTTGCCGAGGTCGGTGACCTGATTGCTCCGGCGGGCGATGACCCCGTCCAGGATATCGGTGATGGCGGCGAGGATGAAAATGACGAAGCAGGCGAGCTTCGGCCAATAGCCGTCGATGAACGGCAACGCCGCCACGACGGGGGTGATGGCGATGCGGGCGACGGTGAGGATGTTCGGGAGAGTCCAGGTCATGGTCGCGTGACGGGTGAAGCGCAAGGCGTGAGGCGTGAGGCCGTCGCCAGTTCGAGGACGCCTCGCCCTTCACCCTTCACGCTTCACGCCTCACCCCAGTGTCTTCAACACGAGCTTCGAAATCGCCCGCAGCGTATCGAACACGCCGTCCCCCCGCAGGGCCACCGCCTCGAAATAGGGCGCCCGCTCGACCCAGGCGCCGTCCATTTCCTGCACCAGCATTTCCCCCTGGCGGTTCGGGTCGGCCAGCGGCTTCTGGCGCGCGGGATCCTCCACCACCCACCCCGGGTTGAGCGCTTCCTGCAGATGGGGCACCGGCGAGGCGTTAGGCAGATCGCGCTTGTTGTATTGCACGACGAACGGAATCCGGGTGAGGTCGAGTCCGTGCTGCGCCATGTTGTCGTAGAGGTTCTGCATCGACTCGATGTTGGCTTCCATCCGCTCCAGCTGGCTGTCGCCCACAAAGACCACGCCGTCCACCCCCTTGAGGATGAGCTTGCGCGAAGCGTTGTAGTACACCTGTCCCGGCACCGTGTAGAGATGGAAGCGGGTCTTGAAGCCGCGGATGGTGCCGAGGTCCACCGGAAGGAAATCGAAGAAGAGGGTGCGCTCGGTTTCCGTGGCGAGGGAGATCATCTTCCCTTTGCTGGCCGGCGCGACCTTCTCGTAGATGTATTCCAGATTGGTCGTCTTACCGCCCAGCCCGGGGCCATAGTAAACGATCTTGCAGTTGATTTCCCGCGAGGCGTAGTTGATGAGCGACATGCCGACCCGGCCTCAGCGTCCGAAGAGTTTGTCGATTTCGTCCTCGGCTTCACCCACGAAGCCGCTCTCCACCCGCCGCTCGCCCGCCGCTTCGCGGGCGAACATGGCGGTGAAGAGCGCGGACAGGGACTCCACGACTCCGCGCACCCGGAGCTTCACGAGCCCGAGGGTGGTGCGGTTGTCGAAGAGGACAACGAGGATGACCCGCCGCGCAACGTCGGCGAGGTAGAGCGAGTCCTTCTCCCCCTGATGGAAGAGCGCCCCGAATTCGTTCTCGCCGAGCATGCGGGCGAGCTGGTCGTTGGCGCTGAAATCGGCCGCGGTAAGCGAGGCAAACGCCACCGGATCGAAGCGGGGCTCCTCACCGACCGTCGCCAACATCTGCCCCGTCCGGTCGACCAGCAGCGCCGTCCGGGCGTTGGCTTCGCGGAGAAGACTGTTGAGCAACGCGCCGATCTTGGCCGCGTCCTCTTCGCGAAAGGACCAACTGGACGCCCCGGACATCAGAGGGCGTGCTCCATCTCCCAAAGAACCCGCTTGGCGCGGCGCTTGAGCCCCGCATTCGGCTCCCAAGCGAGATAGTCGCGCAGCAACCGCACGGTCTCCGGCGAGGGATTCCCGGCCAGGGCGCCAAGCGCGGCATGCCGCCGCCGTGCGCCGGGGCTAAAGAGCGCCTGGCGATTCCGTCCGAGATACTGCTGCGCCAGCACCCAGCCGACCGCAAGGCCGGCCGCGGTCGCGAGACCGACGAGCAGCGGGCGCGGCGCGGTCATGGAACCTCCTGGCGCGCGTCCAGCGCGTGGCTCAAGGTCACCCCATCGATGTATTCGAGGTCGCCGCCAACCGGCAGCCCGCGGGCAAGGCGCGTGACCTTGACCCCGGTGCCGTCGAGCAACTGGTGAATGTAGGTGGCCGTCGCTTCCCCCTCCAGGGAGGGATTGGTCGCGAGGATCACCTCGCGAACCTCGCCCGACGCGACGCGGCGGCGGAGCAGCGCCATCCGGAGCTGTTCGGGCCCCACACCCTCCAAGGGCGACAGCCGCCCGCCGAGCACCAGGTAGCGCCCCCGAAATCCGGTCGCCCGTTCGACCACCGGCACCGCAGAGGCCTCCTCGACCACGCAGAGGAGGGTGGCGTCGCGCCGCGGATCGTCACAGACGGTACAGCGCGCATCCTCGGTGAAAGTGCCGCACTCCGGACAGGGATGCACACGCGTGGCCACCGCCCCGAGGGTGGCCGCGAGCCGTTCGGCGCGTTCCCGCGGCTGCTGGAGCAGGTGAAAGGTCAGGCGCTGCGCCGTCTTGTGGCCAATGCCGGGAAGCCGGGCAAGCTCCGCCACCAGGTCGTCGATTGCGCCCACCGGCCTCAGAGCGCCGACAGCGGGTTGGAGGGAAGTTTCCGCATTTCGGCCTGCATCAACTCGCCGGCGCGCCGCTGTGCATCGGCCACGGCGCCAAGGACGAGGTCGGCGAGGAGCTCGGGATCTCTCCCCTCGAACGCTTCGGGATCGATGGTGAGCGCGCGCACCAGGCCGCGGCCGTCGACCCGCACGCGAACGAGGCCACCGCCCGCGGTGGCTTCGACGCTCCGATCGGCGAGCTCGGACTGGAGCTGCTGGAGGCGGCCCTGGACCTGAGACCCGAGTTGGATGAGCTGCTGGAGATCGGCCATGTGGTTCCTTCACCCTGCCTGACAGGAGTCCCCGGCCGCCCCGATTCAGGGGGACCGGGGACCCTCGTCCACGATCTCTAAATCTAACTCATTGGCCGCCGCGTCGAGGGCGGGATCGAGCTTCCGGAGACGGTCCAGCCGCTCGGCGCGAAGCCCTTCGTTGGTGATCCGTTTGGGAGCCGGTGGCGGCGCGGTGGTCGACCCCTCTATACCGACGGTGACGCGAATCGGACCGCGGAAACGGGTCGCCACAAACTCTTCTACCATGGCGACCTGGCGCTGGATCCCCTCCATCTGCAAAGCGTGCTCGCCGGAGAGGGTCAGACGCAGAGCCCCGTCCGCGAAAGCGGCCGGCGTGGCCGCGTCGAGCGCCTGTCCGAGAAGAAAGCTGCGCTCGCGTACCGCATTGACCAGATCGGGCCAGGCCTCGACCAGCGCGGCGAGCGTCGGATCGGCTTGCTGAACCGAGGCCCGCGAAGCCGCCGGCGGAGCGGTCGGCGGCGGTGATGGGCGAGCCACTGGAGCGGAGTCGCGAAGCGCCGGCGCCCGATTGGCAGCCGGCGCCGACGGCCCGCTCCCCCGTGGGGGCATGTCCGAGAGCACCTGCTCGATCTCGACGAGACGGTCCATCAGCGTCCACCGGAGGAGCAGCGTTTCCACGACGAGGCGCGCGCTGGCCGACGCGGAGGGATCGATCCGCCGTTCGGCCAGGAGCGCCAGCATCCGGACGACGTCGGCCGCCTGGAG
>JABFSM010000302.1 GCA_013140635.1 Gemmatimonadales bacterium | reverse complement strand
ACCTGAGCGCCGGGATTTGGGTGACCAGGCCGTCGCCGATGGTGAGCGACGTATAACGCTGGAGCGATTCGGTGGCGCTCAGGCCGGCCTGCACCATCCCGATGATGAAGCCGCCGATCAGGTTGATCGCGGTGATGACCAACCCGGCGACGGCATCGCCGCGGACGAACTTGGCCGCACCGTCCATCGAGCCGAAGAAGTCCGCATAGCGCGCGATTTCGGAACGCCGGCGGCGCGCCTCCGCCTCGTCGATGGTGCCGGCGCTCAGGTCGGCGTCGATGGCCATCTGCTTGCCGGGCATCGCGTCCAGGGTGAACCGAGCCGCCACTTCCGCGATGCGGCCGGCGCCCTTGGTGATCACCATGAAGTTGATCACGACCAAGATCAGGAAGATCACCAGCCCGACGACGAAATTGCCGCCGATCAGGAACCCGCCGAAGGCCTCGATCACCTTGCCGGCATAGCCCTGCCCCAGGATCAGCCGCGTACTGCTCACATTGAGGCCAAGCCGAAGCAGCGTAAGGAGCAGCAACAAACTCGGGAAGCTGCTGAACTCGATCGGATCGCCGGTGGAGAGGGTGACCAGCAGGACGAGAATCGACAGGGCCAGACTGGTGGCGAGCAGCGCGTCGAGCAGCATCGGCGGCAGCGGCACCACCAGCAGCGCGATGATCACCACCACGCCTAACGCCAACCACGTCTCGGCGGCGACCCGCATCCGGATCGGCGCGGTGGCCGCGGCCGGCGGCGGACTCATGCGCTACCCGCCGCGGCCAGAGACCGAAGCCGCCGGCCCCGCCGCCGATAGACCCACGCCAGCACTTCCGCCACGGCCACGTAGAGGGCCGGCGGAATCGGCTTGCCGACGGCGGCCGTGGCGATGAGCGCCCGCGCCAGCGTGGGGTTTTCCACCAGCGGCACGCCCGCCGCGCGGGCCAGCTCTTTGATGCGCTGCGCCAATTTGCGGCGCCCCATGGCCAGCACCACCGGGGCGCCGTCGTGGCCTGGATCGTACTTGAGCGCCACCGCCACGTGAATCGGGTTGACGACCACGACGTGCGCCTCGCGAACCCGATGCAGCATCCGCCGCCGCGCCATCGACCGGGCCATCGAACGCACCCGACTCTTGAGCAGCGGATCGCCCTCCTGCTCGCGCAGTTCCTGCACGACTTCCTGACGGGTCATCTTGAGCTTGCGCTCGTGCTGCCACACCTCGAAGCCGTAGTCGAGCGCGGCCACGACCAGGAAGCCGACGCCGACCGTCGCCACCAGGCGGAGGCCGAGCCCGCGGATCACCGCGGCCACGATCGGCGCGCCTTCACCACCGAGTCCGGCGAGCTCGCTCCAGGCCCCGTGCAGCGCGGCATAGGTGAGGCCGCCGAGCACCGTCAACTTGAGCCCCGCCTTGAACAGGGTGAAGACGCTCTGGCCGCTCACCAGGCGGCGGAATCCGGAGAGGGGGCTGATCCGCGACAGATCGGGGGCGAGCGGCTTGGCCGACCAGACGCCGCGAGCCTGCAGCGCGGCCACCAGCACAATGGAGGCGAACATGGCCAGCGCCACCGGCACGATGGCGCGGAGCCCGGCCGCCACCATGTCGCGGACCAGCGCCGCGGCCGCGGGCATCGTGAGCGGCGTACTCGTTAGGCCCCCGAACGCGGCCGTCAGCGTGTCCTCCGTCTCTCGGAAGACTCGGCCGCCGACCGCCGCGAGGGCCAGCGCCCCGGCCAAGAGCCCCGCCGCCGCCGCGAGCTCCGGACTCCGGGGGACCCGGCCTTCGTCGAAGGCGGTCTGCCGCCGCCGAACGGTCGGGAGCTCGGTTCGCTCCTGAGCCTGTTGCGTATCGCTCATCGGCCGGTCAGGGCACCGGAAGGGGGCGGAAGGCGCGGGTCATCTGATCGGCGGCGGAGCCGAGACTCGTGGCCCAGCCGGCCATCCAACCCGCGAGAGTGGGGAGGGCGGTGCCGATGGCGAGCAGCCCGACACCGATGGTCACCGGAATCGCGACCATCATGGCGTTGAGCTGCGGCACGGCGCGGCTCATGAGCGCCAGCGCGATATTGGTGACGAGCAGCGCCACCATCGCGGGCGCCGCCGCCCGAACCCCGACGTCGAAGGCGGTCCCGGCCAGCGCAACCGCCGCCTGCCCACCGCCGGCCACATGCAGCGCCGACCCGGCCGGTATGGCAACGAGGCTCTGCGCAAACGCCTCGGCGAGCGCGAGGTGGCCACCCACCGTCACGTAAATCGCCAGGCTCATGAGCATCGTGAGCTCGCCGATTCCGGGCGCGCCGAGGTCCGACCCGGGGGCAAGGGCGGCGCCGAGGGAGAGCCCCATCTGCAGGCTCAGCACTTCCGCGGCGATCGTCACGCCATGCAAGAAGACCGCGGCGGTGAGGCCGAGCGCCACGCCGAGCAGTAGCTCCGCGGGCAGCGCGACGACGAGCGCCCCTGAATCCGGCACGGTCGCGACCGACGGGAGCACGGCCAGCGTGAGCAGCATCGCGATGGCGCCCCGTAGCAACGGTGGAATGGCGGCGAACGACCAGAGCGGCGCCACCATGATCAGTCCGACCGCGCGCGCGCTGACCAGCGCGATGGTCGGCCAATGGGCCGGCTGCAGCGCATCGACGAGCGAAGCGGAATTCATCCCGCGAGCCCGGGCAAGGCCCGGAGCATCTGCACCGTGAATTCCACCAAACCGCGCATCATCCAGGTGAGCCCGAGCACGAAGACCGCCGCCATCACGATGAGCTTCGGAATGAACGTGAGAGTCTGTTCCTGGATCTGCGTCAGCGCCTGGACCAAGCTCACGAGCACGCCGGTGGCGAGCGCCGCAAGGAGCAAGGGCCCCGCCACCGTCAGGGTGAGCCCCAGCGCGCGCTGCAGGAGTTCGGCGGCGAGGGTCGGCGTCATGTCAGCCCCGGAAGCTCGCCACGAGACTTTGCATCACCAGCGACCAACCGTCGGCGAGGACGAACAACAGCAGCTTAAAGGGCAGCGAGATCATCACCGGCGGCAGCATGAACATGCCCATGCTCATCAGCACCGATGCCACCACGAGGTCGATCACGAGAAAGGGCAGGAAGATCACGAACCCCATCTGGAACGACGTCCGCAGTTCGCTGGTGACGAACGCCGCGACGACGGTCGTGGTGGGCAGCTGCTCGAGGCTGTCGGCCTCCTGTTGCCGGCTGATGCGCGCGAAAGTGGCGAGATCTTGATCCCGGGTGTTGGCGATCATGAAACGCCGAAGCGGCTGCACCCCTCGCTCGTACGCCTGCACTTGGCCGATCTCGCCGCGCAGATAGGGCTGAATACCCTCGCGGTTCGCTTCCTGGAGCACCGGGCCCATGATCACACCGGTCAGGAGCACCGCGACGGCCACCAACAGCTGCGTCGGGGGCGCGGTCTGGGTACCGATCGCGCTGCGCAGAAAGTGCAGCACGACCAGAACGCGGGTGAAGCTGGTGGTGAGCAGGAAGAGCGCCGGCAGGAGGGTCAGGAATCCGAGGAAGACGGTGACCCCAACCGCCCCACTCAGCTTGAGCCCGTCGGCGCCGTTTCCCAATTGCAGATCGATTCGGGGAGGGGCCACCGGCGCCACCGTGACCGCCGGTGCCTGGGCGCGCGTACCGCCCCGCGCCACCGCCGGCTTGGGCGACGTGACCGTTTGGGCCGCACTGCCGCCCGGCGAAACCACCACCAGAAGCAGGAACAGCGCGAGCCGCTGCAAGGCGCCCCGCCACCGCGCCGGCCGGAGCGGCGGTGGCCCCGCTTCAGCGGCCGGTTCGTCCAGTACGGCCTCGCGCGCGGCGGGATCGAGCTCGCCCAGGAGCGTCGTGTGTCCGTCGCCGGTGCCGACGATGAGCACGCGGTTTCCGGCGCGGAGCAGCACCACCCCTTGCTTCGGACCGAGGCCGACCCGCTGGAGCACTTCGAGCGTGCCTCGGCCGCGGAGCGGGCGACCGCCCTGCAGCCGGCCGAGGAGGCGGAGGCAGAGAAAAAGGACGCCGAGCGTGAGGCAGAGCGCGGCCGCCGCGCCAAACATAGTTAGGCGCCCGGCAAACGGGAGAGATTGTCGCGGGAGTTGCCGAGCACCCGGGTGATCCGGACCCCGAAGTGTTCGCCCACGACCACGACCTCCCCTTCGGCCAGCCGGCGGTCGCCGACGTAGATATCGATCGGTTCGCCCACCATCCGGTCCAGCTGCACCACGCTGCCCGGTCCGAGGTCGAGGATCTCCTGCACGGTCATGGAGGTGCGGCCGAACTCGATGGCCACGGGCAGCGCCACATCGAGCAACTGCTCCAGCGGCGCGCCCGCCGGCACCGCGGCGCCATCTCCGAGTTCGGCGGGCTCGATCGGGGCGGTCCCGCCGGCCGTGCGAACGGAATCACTCATGCAAGACGTCGTCCTTTCGGGAGGCGGGGGCTCTTGCCCTCGCAGCTCTTGGTGATGCGAATGCCGAAGTGGCCGCGCTGCTGGCCGATGCGGCCGGTAAACCGCACGTCGCCGTTGACGTAGAGATCGATCTCCGAGTCCACGTCGTGCCAAGTCAGTAAGAGATGTCCGGGACGCAGCGCCGCCAAGCTGGCGGCGGGCAGCGTAAAGGACTTGAGTCGTGAAGCAACCGGGAGGCTGACTTGGCGCACGCACCGCTCCACGGCGCTCCGAGTGGCTCGCCCCTCCTCGTTTCGCTGCTTGGGGCCGGCGAGGATCGTTCCGCTCTTTTCCTGGAGGAAGCTCTCCAGGGCGATGAGGGGCAGGCAGATCGCGAGCGAGCCGGTGCACCGGCCGGCGCTCAGCTTGACGACGGTTACCAGGACGTTGTCGTCGCGATTGGCCACGCGGAGGGTGCCCGGCGTTCCTTCGAACCCGATGCACGCCGGCGCGATCGGCAGTTGCTCGCCCCACGCTTCCCGGAGCAGCCCCATGATCCGGTCGACCATGCCGCGGAGCAGCATCTGCTCCAAGTTCGTGACCGGGCGAATGACGGCGTCCGCTTCTCCCGGGCCCCCGAAGAGCCGGTCCACGAGATAGAACGCGAAGGTGGTATCGAGGTCGACCACCACCTCGACCCCGACCTGCTCGCCGAGGTCGAAGACGAATGCGGCGCACGGATCGCCGCGGGATTGCACGAATTCCCCGAACGTCTCCTGTTCGATGCTCGTAATGCTGACATCGGCGGCCTGGCGGAGCCGCGACGAAAGAAAAGACTGAACCGCGCCGGCAAACCGTGAGTGGATCGCCATGAGGATGGCATGGCGGTCCTTCGAAATCCGCGGCGGGCGGGCAAAGTTGTAGGGCGCGACCTGGTCGGGTGCCGGGGTAGGAGGCATTGCCGGCTACTGGATAACGAACTGAGGGAGATAGACTCGGAGCGGGGCCCCGCCCGCGATAGGTCGCACCACCTCGGCCAACTTGCTTCTTAGGCTGTCGCGTGCACCGGGCCGCGTCAGGTCCGCCATGCTCTGCCGTTCGAACACACCCGTCACCATGTCCCGAACCTGGACCTCCGCCTCCTTGAGCGCCGTTTCGGCGGCGGCATTCCCCACCTCGAATGCCACCGACACCATGAGGAAACGCTGGCCCTCCGAGCCGGCCGGATTGACCACCAAGTTCTCTATTCGCACCAGACGGCGTTCGGCGGCGGCGGCGCCATGTCCCTTCTCTTCGGCCTCCGCCTTCGGTGCCGCAGTCGAGTTTCCCGCCATCTTGGGACCGACCACGAACCCTCCGAGCAACATGCCAAGGAGCGCCGAACCAACGCCCAACCCGACGGTTCGTATGCGAGAACCGCCGACGTTGGATGGACCGGGGTCACCGGGCGCGGGACCCGGAGGGGGCGCTTCGCCGGCTGCCATGATGTACCCCTCCTCGAGCGAGAGACTGGGAAGCCCAGTTCACCGCGATGAAAAGCAACCGGTATACCAGCATTGAGGGAACGTGACGCAAACAGATATGTTCTTGCTATTCATACGATTGCGCGATGGTGCCAAGCGGTGCGCCGAAAGGCGGGGCCCGAAGAGGCGCGACTGATGGGCAAGGGC
>JABFSM010000060.1 GCA_013140635.1 Gemmatimonadales bacterium | reverse complement strand
TAACGCCCTGCCCTTCTGCTGCGGGGCGCCGGTGAGGCTGCGGCCCGACCACCCGAGAATCTACTCTCCGGGCCGCGGCCGAACAGGTCGGCGGACCGCCAGCAGCAAGGGCGGGTTAGACGGCACGCCGGAAAGTCGCTAACTTTCTGGGAGAGGAGGACTTATGACGTGGACTAAGCACATTCATGCGGACCCCACCCTCGTAGGCGGGAAGCCCATCGTCAGGGGCACTCGCTTGGCCGTTGACTTCATCCTTGGCCTGCTCGCCGAGGGGTGGTCGCGGGAACAATTGCGGGCCAACTACCCCCAGCTCTCGGATGAGGCGCTCCGGGCCGTCTTTGCCTACGCGGCCGAAGTGTTACACGATCAGACCTTGCTCTCCGTCCGCCCCGGCGCGGCCTGATGCGGTTGCTGGCAGACGAAAACATTCCGCTTGAGTCGGTTCGTGCCCTGCGCCACGCAGGGCACGATGTCTTTGCAGCTACTGAATCGGCTCCCGGCCAGCACGATCAGGCGCATCTGGAACGCGCGGGCGTGGAGCAGCGCGTGATTCTGACCTTTGACCAAGATTTCGGTGAACTGGCGGCTCGTGGCTTCGCGCGGTCTGTTCCTGGCGTGATCTTGGTCCGGATGGTGCCCAAGGATGCGTCGGCCGTCACCGCGTTGCTCCTAGATCTTTTCGGACGACCAGAGATTGAGTGGCTTGGCCATCTAAGCGTGATTGACCCCAACCATATTCGGCAGCGTCCGCTTTAGGCAGATCCCTTTCCGAGTGTGCCGTCTAACGTCCTGCGCTTCTGCTGCCAGGCCCTGCGGAGGCCGGCGCGACGCCTGGGTTGGAAGATACCTCGCGCCGGCCGACGCGCTCGGGGCCTGGCCAGCAGCAAGCGCTGGTTAGACGGCACGTGTAGACGTACCATGCGCTCATAGGCGGCCCACGAAAAATTGAGCGAGGACTGTGAGCGCGGCCATTCTCCGAGGGATGTTCAGACGGCGAGGCGGCGAGGCCGTCAGGACTCGACGAAGGATCCTGTCAGCTACCTCTTCCGGCTGAAGAAGCCAGGGTTTGAAGTCGGCTTTCGCCATCTTTGTATTCACGAATCCTAAGCGAACGTTCACCACCTTGACACCGGTATCACGAATGGCAAGTCCGATGCTTTCGGCGTAGCGCGACATCCCAGCCTTCGAGGCACCGTAGGCCGGCGATGCCTTCGATCGCAGGACGTCTATCATGCTCGACAGACCCACCAAAGTACCAGACTTACGGGAAAGTAAATGGGGTAGCGAACGCTCCACCGTTCGCACGAAGCCCATGAGGTTGGTCTCGAACGTGGCGATGTCGTCCGCAAGGCGGGAGGGATGGAACGGCTCGCCGATGCCGGCGCAATAAATGACGAGATGAGTGTCGCCCGCCTCGAGAGCGCGCTCAAGGGCATCGAGGAACTCTCGTTCTCGAACATCCACGATCGTATGCTGGTAGCTCGCATGCTCAACCTGGGATGGGCTCCGGGAAAGGCCGCGCACCGTCCAACCGCGTTCAAGCAACGCGCGAGTGAGCGCGAGTCCAATCCCGTCGGAATTACCAACAATCACCGATCGGTCACCCATGGATGCTCGCGTTTCTTAGTAGTGAAGTGCCGTCTAACGCCCTGCGCTTCTGCTGCGGGCCGCCGGTGAGGCCGCGGCCCGACCCTCCCAGAATCTACTCCTCGGGCCGCGGCCGAACAGATGGCCGGCCCGCCAGCAGCAAGGGCGGGTTAGGCTGCTGGGGGGGATAGGCAGAGGAACCGCCTAGTTCGCTCAAAAGCTAGCCTGAAGCATCAAACCGAGTGAAGGGGAGCCGCGCCGGCTTAACAGGAGCGGGCTCAGCTGGACTTGGGGAGATTCCTCGCGCCTAGAAGTGCCCGGCTTGGGCACACGCGGTCGCAGAAGACTACGCACCCCGACGACAAGTGCTGCTCCACCGATGAGAATGTCGGCAATTGCCACGCGAGCCGTAGCCGCGCTTGAGCCGTCAAGGTGAGCTACGCCAAGCGCCGCAGCACTAGCACCAACAAATAGGCCAGCCCAACCTCGCCCCGTGGACGGATGAGCAAGATTGAGTACGCCAGTACCGATCGAGGCGCCACTGGCGAGAATGGAGGTCAGCGCAAACGTGGCACTCACGGCATCCTCTTTGAAGACTGTCCCTGGCGGGGGCTGATACGTGGGCTGGATCCGCGCCGCCTCGGCTAGCGTCAATCCGACACTATCAAGCCACTTGTAGAGCTTAGGATTGTCCGCAAGATCGGGAATCCGAGCCAGATTGTCCGTCTTGGCGATTCCATCGACAATGTCGAGGCGGCCCGATCGAGCAACGAGGTACGCCATCGCGCACAGTGTGCCACGGCGGTCCCGAAAGATCGGTACAGGCTGATCCGAAAAGCGCTCGTTGATGGGGAATACGCCAGCATCGCTGTACTCCTGGAGCCAAGAGAGCAGTCTCGCCCGGCTCATCCGCTGGCCCGAGCGCAGCATTCCGATGTCGCTTTCGAGTAGCTCGGTCTGCACGCTGTCAAAGTGAGCTCGTAGACGACGTACTTCGCTACCCAGATGAGCCCGATGACCGGGTGCTTCCGGCATGGGAGCGATCACATCGGCGCTGGCAACAAGTCCCAAGGCCAGAACAAGCAGATTGTTGGAACGCATATCCAGCCTCGGTGTGAAAGGTCAGTTCTAGACGAGCAGCCTAACGCACTGCCCTTCTGCTGCGGGCGCACCGCGCCCGTCAGCAGCAAGGGCGGGTTATGCCGCCGCCGTTGCGCTGGCCCGCGACCGCGACATCGAAATCGAGGTCAGAATGGTCGCGGAGTGCCGCTCGGCCACCTCCAGTAAGCGCCGGGATGGACCATCGGGAACACGTACACCTTGCTCCCAACCCCGCACTGTTGCCACGCTCACGTTGAGGACGCGCGCGAAGACCGGCTGCGAGAGACCCAGCCGCTCACGGACACGACGGACGCGCGACGAGCCATAGCGCGGCGGGGCGCTGACCGTGGTCTCCCGAAGCGTCAACCGATGCCGGCGTGCCGGACGCAGACGGCCGTTGTCAATCGCGACCGCCTGCTGCATGCTTTCGACGAGCAAGGCCCCCAGACGGGGCCGGGTCCTGGCGCTCATGTCATTCCTCTCGTTGCAGTTGACCGGCCAAGGTGTGGAGAACCCGCTTCTCCGCGGGCGTCAGGTCGACGGCCCGGTTCTTGGCATAGCCGAGCAAGAAGTAGATCCGGCTCCGGATGGTGACATAGAAGTAGATCACGCGGCCGCCGCCCCGTTTGCCCCGACCGGGCAGGGCGATGCGCATCTTCCGGACCCCGCCGGTGCCCGCAATGACGTCCCCGGTCTCGGGGGCCTCGAGCAGGACGCGCTCGACGGACCGCATGGCCTCGTCGTCGAGCAGCCCCTTGATGCTACGCTCGAAGAGTGGGGTATAGATGAACTCCAGTTCGATACGCTTGCCCCTCATGCCACAATATAATACTCAGTAGTATGGTGGCAATACCCCGGGGGGATGGGATGACACGGTGCGTCGTGCTGCGGCATAACGCCCTGCCCTTCTGCTGCGGGGCCAGCGGAGGCCGCCGCGACCACCCATCATAGAATCTAGCCCGCGGCGGCCGAAGCGCCCTGGTCCCGCCAGCAGCAAGGGCGGGTTATGCAGCATTCTACACCTAGGAATTGTCCCTACAATAGGCGTCGATCGTTTCCGCAATCGCAGTGGCTTTGACGACGACGCCAAGATTCAGGAACTGTCTAATTGGGACGACTGGCCGAAGGATCGTGGGGACTTCCTCGAAACGAAGCTCCCCAAGTTCGGTCTGCTGTAGTGTCTTAGAAATGAGGCCTAGCAACCTGAAGTCTATGATTTGGCCCTTGATGCTAAGATCGAAGGAGAATACTGGACTCCCACTTGAACCAGGAAAGACACCCGCGTCAATGAGGAATTCTGGACGACCACAGAAGTCCAATCCCGGGGTGGAGGCTGTCGTACCTTGGCGAATGAGCGGAGTGAAGTGTTTCTCATCGTAAAGACCGCTGGGGTATCCGAGGAATATGATCGGAAGATACGAATCGAGTTGAGTGAGATGCTCCGCGGTTGGGATAGCTGTTGATTGTAGTTTGATCAGATACGGTATTTCATTCTTGTTTCGCAGCAGACGATCGAGAACCGGATCAATCCGCAAAATGGCTACGTCGACGTTCGAATCAGGGTGGCCGTACCACGCATGTCCAAAACTATTAACCTCCACCCAAAAAGCGCTTCCTAGCTTGGGCCCTCCCCTGGGTGCTTTGTGGCTAAAGAACACGACAACTGCTGCTGCTCCAACGACCACATGCTTGTTGGTGACTAGAAAGACGTGGTCAGATTGCCCGGACCGACCATGGCTGACGAGGAACCCTGTTCCGGCGCCAGTGGTTTGACCTTTGGCACTCTCACGGGTCTCAATACGGATCGTATTGAACAGTAGCTGCTGAGCAACAGTTGGATTGAACCAATCAGGAGTGGCGCTCATAGCAAGAAACTCAGTCAAAGAGCCGTGTCAATGCTGCATAACGGCTCGCGCTTCTGCTGCGGGGCGCGGCGGCCCCGTCGGGTAAGCTAATCATCGGGCGGTCGGCCGCCGCGGACCGGCAGCAGCAAGCGCTGGTTAGGCGGCTATTTCACTAGCTGCTTGGAGATGCTACGGGCAACATCCCAAAGCAGGGCAGCGTCCGCAACTGTCAGTGCGATCCCGTGTGATATCTCTTTGTATGGATGGATGTAGTTGCGATAGTCGCGTAGTACCACACCAAGATCCTTGGCGGATTGGGATATCCACCCTAGTTCATGGGCGACGTCGATATAGGAGCGAAGTGCCCAGTCCTTCAAAGGAACTGTCTTTCCCGCCCTGTCCCGAGGTGCAGCCTTCGCGGTAAAGATCGGGGCGGAAGTCGGTTCTGCATTGATGCGAGCGAGAAGGAGCGCTTCAAGCAGCCCTCCCATCATCACTATCGCGGCCAACGGAGCCTTTGCGGTGATGCAAGCATTGCACTCTTCCCAGCGCCTTTCAAGTGCCCCCTGCACCAATGGGTCAGAAACCAGTTTCGCGAAGCTGGGCGGGGGGGCCAAGGCGGAAGGCTGCCCTGCCCTTGCAGAGGCAGGCACAAGGTGCTTCGTCCGAACCTCTGAAAGCTTCCGTGCCACTTCTTTCAGAGCTGAGTCGTAGGTGGAGCGAGCGGAGGCCCGATCGGCGGCGGACAAGACGGCTGTGTAGCAGTTGTCGACGGAGGTTAGAGCACCAACATCGATCAAAGAAAGCAGAACTGGCCGGTGCGTATTGAACCAGGTTAGAGCGACTGTCCTGGCGAGATCCCTATCTTCTGCTGATCGGAGCTGAGGCCCGGGTCCCGCCCCAATTGACTGACGCAGTCGGGCGGCTTCCTTCATCGCGGCATCCAAGGCTCGCTGTGCCAGAAGGCCGTCGGACATGTTTGGCTACCTGCCCTTACGCCGAGACTTCTTGACGGCGGCCTTCCGTTTGCCTCGTGACTTTGCTGGAGCTCCTCCCGGCAAGGTCATAGCAACCAGATTCTCGCCGACCGTGTTCAAAGAGAATGCACCATGACCAGCCTTATCCAGGAGCCCTTTCTTGTGGGCATTGTGCAGGGTGTCGCTGGGCTTCTTGAGTCGTGGCCTCCCTGCCTTTCTGGCTGCATCCTGCAGATCAGGGCCACCGATTGTCGTCTTCTGCTCGGAAGGTGGAGCCTCGAAGCGATAGAAATATGCGATGACGGCTGCAAATTGATTGTCTGATTTGGGAGCTTTCTGCTCGACAAAGGTCTTGATATCTCTCGGTCCAAGAGGGGGGCCAGCCGCTGACGGCGGAGGTGGGGAATTGGGGGTGAGGCTCGCCGCAGGTACCAGATTGCCGCCAAGCCCAACCAGCTCTCGTGCCCACCTGAGGATTCTCTCCTGAGCCTGAGAGTCGAAGCCTTTCAGGCTCAGGAGAGAATCCTCAGGTGGGCACGAGAGC
>JABFSM010000317.1 GCA_013140635.1 Gemmatimonadales bacterium | reverse complement strand
CGGCCAGGGCAACAACGCCTACATCTTTCCCGGTTTGGGGCTCGGCGTCCTTGCGGCCCGCGCCCGGCGAGTCACCGATGCCATGTTTCAGGTCGCGGCGCGCACCCTGGCCGACCTCGTCGCCGCCTCGTCGCTCGAGGCCGGGCTGCTCTATCCGCCGCTCGGCGATATCCGTCGCGTCTCGGTGGCGATCGCGGTGGCGGTGGCGGAAGAGGCGTGGGCGAGCGGACTCGCGGCGGCCCCGCGCCCCTCGGACGTCGAAGGCTTCGTCCGCGCGATGATATGGGAGCCGGCCTACCCCGATCTCCTTCAGGACGGCGCATGAACGAGGCTCTGCGGGCGATCCTGGCGCCCAGACACATTGCCGTGGTCGGCGCATCGCGCACCCCCGGTACGATCGGACACGAAATCGTGGCCAGCCTGATCCGCGGAGGCTTTACCGGGGCGGTCCATCCGGTCAATCCGAAGGCGGCGGCGATCTGTTCGATTCCCGCGGTCCCCGACGTGAGGGCGCTCCCCGAAGGGATCGATCAGGCGATCATCGTGGTCCCGAAGGACCTCGTTCAGGAGGTGGTGGAGGGGTGCGCGCACAAGGGCATTCGGGGCCTGGTGGTGATCTCGGCAGGATTTCGAGAGAGCGGCGCCGACGGGATCGCGCGGGAGCGGCGGCTGACCCAGTTCGTCCGCGACCGCGGCATGCGGATGGTCGGCCCGAATTGCATGGGCGTCCTCAATGCCAACCCGGCCGTCTCGATGAACGGCACCTTCGCCCCCGCGCTCCCACCCTTCGGGAATGTAGGGTTCGTCTCGCAGTCTGGGGCGATGGGGCTCTCGGTCCTCGACTATGCGAGCGAATACGGCATCGGCATCTCGCAGTTCGTCTCGGTGGGCAACAAGCCGGATGTGAGCGGGAACGATCTCTTGTTGGCGTGGGAAGCCGACCCCGATGTCGAAGTCATTCTGATGTACGTCGAGAACTTCGGCAATCCGGGCAAGTTCCTCGAAATCGCGTCGCGCATCACCCGCACCAAGCCGATCATCGTGGTCAAGTCGGGGCGGTCCCGGACGGGAGCCCGGGCCGCCTCGTCGCACACCGGTGCGTTGGCCGCGAGCGACACCGCGGTGGATGCGCTGCTGGCGCAGGCCGGAGTGCTTCGGGCGGCCAGTATCGAGGAGCTCTTCGACCTGGCCATGGCGTTTGCCGTGCAGCGACCGCCCCGGTCGCGCCGAACCGTCGTGCTCACCAACGCCGGCGGCCCGGGCATCCTCGCGGCGGACGCGTGCGAGGCGCATGGCCTCGAGCTGCCGGAGCTGGCGCCCGCCACCGTGGCCCGCCTGGCGCCGCTCTTCCCCCCGGAAGCATCGGTCCGAAATCCGCTCGACATGATCGCGTCGGCGAGCCCCACGGGCTATCGCGAAGCGCTAGGCGCCCTCCTCGACGATCCTGCGGTCGACGCCGCGCTGGCCATCTTCGTCCCTCCACTCGGCGTGACGCAGGCCGACGTGAGCCTGGCGATCGCGACGGTGGCCGACGAACACCGGGACAAGACCGTCCTGGCGGTGCTCATGGGGCACAAGGGTCTTCCGCAGGGAAAGGCGGCGCTCCACGATGCCGGCATTCCGGCGTACATCTTTCCCGAATCGGCGGCCCGGGCGCTCGCCGCGATGTGCCGGTGGCGGGAACGGAGCGAGCGTCCCCGGACGCTCGACACGCCACCGGACGCCGACGTCGGCCGCGCGCGGCAACTGCTCGACGGGGCGCGGGCGGCCGGACGTCGCCGGCTGGACGAGGGTGAGGCGCTCGGATTGCTCGCCGCCTACGGGATCCCGGTCGCCGGCGGCGAAATAGCCGCCACCGCCGACCTCGCCGCCGGCATCGCGGACCGCCTCGGATATCCCGTGGCGCTCAAAGTCGTGGCCCCGACGATCCTCCACAAATCCGACGTCGGCGGGGTCCGGCTCGGCCTCGGAGGCCCCGACGAGGTGCGCCGGGCCTTTCGGGCCATCGGGGAGAGCGTGGCCGCAGCCGCTCCCGATGCGAATCCTTCGGGCGTGCTGGTGCAACCGATGCTCCCCCCCGGGCGCGAGCTCTTCGTGGGAATGACCCGGGATCCCGCGTTCGGGCCGCTGGTGGCGTTCGGGCTCGGCGGCATTTACGTCGAGGTGCTGCGCGACGTGACATTCCGGATAGCGCCGCTCGATCGGGCCGAGGCGCACGTTATGATCGGGGAGATCCGCGGAGCGGCCATCCTCGACGCCGTTCGCGGCGGGGCGGCCGCCGACCGTGAGGCGGTGGTCGACGTGCTCGTGCGGATCGCCCGGCTCGCCGTCGATTTTCCGGCGATCGCCGAGATCGACGTGAACCCGCTGATGATCCGCCCGGCCGGAGTGGTCGCGGCGGATGCGCGCGTCCTGCTCCTCCCTCCTCCGCCCCTCTAGCCGCGGAGATAGTGGCAGCTGTAGCCGCCGGGGTGCTTCCGGAGATAGTCCTGATGGTGGGCTTCGGCCGGGTACCACGCCGGCGCCGGGACAATCTCGGTGACCACCGGCCGCTTCCAGGTCCCCGACCGGTCGACCCGTTCCCTCACGGTCTCGGCAACCCGCTGTTGCTCCGGCGACAGATAGAAGATGGCGGAACGGTACTGGGTACCCCGATCGTTCCCCTGCCGATTCGGCGTCGTCGGATCGTGCATCCGGAAGAACCACTGCTCCAGCAGGTCCGCGTAGCCGATCACCCGCGGATCGAACCGGATCCGGATCGCTTCCGCGTGGCCCGACCGGCCGCCGTGGGTGTCCTCGTAGGTCGGATTCTCCACCCAGCCGCCGGTGTACCCCACTTCGGTATCCAGCACACCCGGCACCTGCCGAAGGATCTCCTCCATCCCCCAGAAGCATCCGCCGGCCAGCACCGCGATCTCCGCCCGCTCGTTCATGGTTCGGCCGTCAGGCGCTTGATCTCGGCGTGCAGCGGCGGAGCCTCCGGCCACTCCTGCAACCCCGCGAAATACTTCCGCTGGAAGTCGTCACCACTCTCGTTCGGCGTCATCAAGGTCCGCACCTCGCCACGGAGGAGCTTCACCTCCTCGGCCGAGAGGGGCTCCCTGGCGGCCAGCCGCTCGTCGAGCTGCACGATCAGCAACGATACCGACCTGAGCCAGGCAAAGGCCGGCTCCCGGGTGACGAGGCGAAGCAGCGGCAAGCCATCCGCGACCCGTCCATGCCGGCCCTCGTAGCGGATGCGTTCGCGGTCCAGAAGCACCTTATGGAGGTGGAGAAGAACCTCTCGAACCTCCTGGAGTTTGAAGAGCTCGAGGTCGGTGGCGGGCGGGCTCGGGAGGTCGGCAGGCATTGCAGGAAAATAGCCGGTCGGCGCCGGCCGGTTAAAGGAACCGCCGCGACTATGGAATAGAAGGAAGGCTACCCAATCATCCCTGTGAGTGAGGACGTCCGATGATTCGATTCCACACAACTCTCCTCGCCGTTCTTCTGACCGTGGGGGCCACACTGCCCTCTCGCGTCCACGCGCAGGAGGCGCCGGTCAAGATGGACAAGTACTACCTGGTGCTGCTGAGGCCCGGCAAGCGGCCCGCCAATGCCGCGGAGCAGCGACAGATATTCGAGGGCCACATGACCTCAATCCGCCGGCTGGGCGCCGCCGGAAAGATGGCGGTAGCAGGACCGATTGCCGATAGTGACAGCCTGGAGGGCGTCTTCGTGCTGACGGCCGCAACGCTCGAGGAAGCCAAGGCCCTCCTGGCCGCCGATACGGCCGTGAAAGGCGGCTACCTCATTCCGCAGTACTACGTCTGGTACGCGCCGGCGGGGCTCCGGACCAGCGCGTCCATCGCGCCGCCTCCGGAGTCGCCACCTCGGCCGATCTGACCGACGAAGGCCTCTACTGATACTTGGTGAAATCCTTGAGCAGCGCCTGTTCCCCGTTGTGCAAATACTTCGGCCTTGCCACTTCACCGAGATAGCTCGAAATGATCCCCGGTGCTGCGGACAGGTCGTTGTTCTTCCACCCCGAAACAGCATAGTAGGAGGCCAGGAGCCAGTTGTAGTTGATGTAATGGAACCACTTGATCTCCGGCCGAGCGGCAATGAGCTGGAAGTAGGGCGAAAACCACTCCGCCCACGCCGCCGCCGCCCCGGTCGGCACACTCAGGTCGTAGAAGGCCGGCGAGCTCTCCGCGATGACCACCGGCTTTTCCGATGCCACCGCCATGTCGAGGAACTTGAGGGTCCTTCCGTAAGAGGTCAGACCGCCGCCGTGGGCACCTGTTGGACCCGAGATGTCGCCGGCCGCGAAGAGGTCGATCGAGAACCAGTCGACCACGTCGGCGCCGGGGTACCACTTCGGGTTCCCCGCCCCATCCACCGCATCGAAGTCGGCGGGAGCCGCCGGCTCGTAACACCAGACGAACGCCGCGTTCTCCACTCCCCCGGCACGAAAGAGATGCACGATCTTTCGGAAGGCCTTCGGATAGTCGTAGGGGTGATAGCCATTCCACCAGCCGTTGAACTCTCCACCGATGCGCACCAGCGCCGGACGGCGGTACTCGCGAAGCACCTTGACCAGGTCGAGGAGGCGGCCGTCCCAGGTGCTGCTGTGAGCGACTTCGTCATCGATGGCGAAGAGTTTGTCCGCCATCGTATCGAGCGCCGCCTTCCCCGGTTGATTCCCTCGAAGCCCGATATCGATCGCCGGGATCCGTCCGGCGGCTCCGATCTGGGTCAACGCGCTCGCAATGAGCGCCGGGTTCCAGGGCCGCTCCAGGTTCGCGATATCGATGAAGATGAGCTCCGAGGCCGGCTGCCGTTCGGCCGGAAGGAGCGCCGCATATTTGAGGTTGTACTCCTGCCATTGTCCGACGCCATGCACCACCCGACCCACCGGCGGCTCGAACTTGGCGCCGAACTGATAGGAATAGGCGGGACCCGGGTCCGGCAGCGACGGGCCCGGTGCGGAGTCGTCCGGGATGGTCGGGGCCACGGTACCGGCGGCACATCCGGCGGCGAATACCATCATGCCAAGCGTTGCACGCATCGGTCTCTCCGGCAGCGGGGGTAAAGTCCCTCGTTCACGGTACCAGGGCGCCGGCCGCACGGCGGTGACGGCGGTCACGGTTCAGCTGCCGGTGGACGGCTCCCGTAGAGACCGGTATTCTTCCCGGCCCGCCCAGACGACCTGTCGACTGCCAGAGGAGCCGTTCCGATGCACCGTACCCTCGCCTCGCTCGCTTCCCTCGTGCTCACCATCGCACCCATCACCGCCGCTCAGGTTCCGCCCGCCCCGCCTCCGGCCGCGGCGAGCCCGGGAAAGTGGGACATCACCCAGTCGCTCGGACCCTCGAGCGCCGTCTCGTTCGAGACCGCCGAGGGAACCTGGATGAACGTGGACGTGAGTCCCGATGGACAGCGGGTCGTCTTCGACTTGCTCGGCGACATCTACGTCATGCCGATCGCGGGAGGGCGCGCGGCCCGCATCACCAGCGGGGCCTTCTTCGACATGCAGCCGCGCTGGAGCCCGGACGGCTCCCGCATCGGGTTCATCTCCGATCGCGACGGCAACAACAACATTTGGACGATGAAGCCGGATGGAACCGAGCCGAAGCAGGTATCCAAAGAGGCGCAGCGGGATGTGAACAGCCCCGCCTGGGCGCCTGACGGCCAGTATATCTACGTCCGGAAGCACTTCGTGGACACCCGCTCGCTCGGCGCGGGAGAAATGTGGATGTACCATGTGGCGGGGGGCACCGGCCTCCAAGTCACCGACCGCAACGGATTTCAGAAAGATGCCGGCGAGCCGGCGCCCTCCCCCGACGGGAAATACCTCTACTATTCCAAGGATGTCACACCCGGCACCCAGTTCGAATACAACAAGGACCCCTACGCCGGGATCTACGCCGTCATCCGCCGCGATCTGACCACCGGCGAAGAACGGACCATCACCGGGGGCGCCGGCGGCGCCATCACCCCGGCTCCCTCGCCCGATGGAAAGCGCCTAGCGTTCCTTCGCCGAGTGCGGCTCAAGACCGTTCTGTATACTCGCGAACTCGCCACCGGTATCGAGCGCGCGCTCTGGGACGGGATGGAGCGCGACATGCAGGAGGCGTGGTCGATTCATGGCGTCTACGCCCAGTACGACTGGCTTCCCGACGGAAGCGCCCTGGTGGTCTGGGCGCAGGGCAAGATTTGGCGGGTGGATGCCTCGACCGGCGCCGCGAAAGAGATTCCCTTTACCGCGCAGGTGAACCAGACCGTCCACGATGCCCTCCGCTTCAAGCAGACCGTGGCCCCGGCGCGGTTCGGGGTCCGAATGCTCAAGGATCTCGCGACGGCGCCCGACGGCCGCGACGTGGCCTACTCCGCGCTTGGGCAGCTCTACATCAAGCGACTTCCGGACGGAGCCCCTCGGCGGATCACCACCGACCGCCGGAACGAGTTCAACCCCCAATTCTCGCCCGACGGGCAGTGGGTGGCCTATGTCACCTGGACCGATAGCGAGAAGGGCCGGGTGCGCGTGGTGCGGCCCAATGGCCAGGACGGCCGCGTCCTCTTCGACATCCGGGGTCATTACGTCGAGCCCTCGTTTTCGCCCGATGGGCGTTGGATCGTCTACCGATCGACCGGCGGCGACGGGATTCGCGGCCCCGCCTATGGCGAGGAGACCGGCATCTACGTGGTACCGAGCGACGGCGGGGCGGCCCCGCGCCGGGTGACCCAGGGCGGCACCGATCCGCAATTCGACCCGACCGGCACTCGGATCTACCTGCGCGGCAACGAGGCCGGGAAGGCCATTCTGTTCAGCGTGAACCTGACCGGCGGCGAGCGGCTGGTGCACTTCCGTTCCGACAACGCAACCCAGATCGTTCCCTCTCCCGACGGCAAGTGGGTCGCGTTCGCCGAGCGGTATCGCGCCTACATCGCGGCGTTCCCGCACCCCGGCAGGACCGTCGACCTCGGGCCCGGTGTTTCGGGATACCCCACCGCCCGAATCTCGAAGGATGCCGGCACCTATCTCCATTGGTCGGGCGATTCCCGCCAGGTCCACTGGACCCTCGGCCCAGACTACTTCACCCGAGACCTCGCCCGCACCTTTTCGTTCATTGCCGGAGGGCAGGAGAAGCCCGACGAGCCCGAGGCGCGGGGGGTGGCGATCGGCTTCGAGACGCCGAGTGACGCGCCGACCGGGACGGTGGCATTCGTCGGCGCCCGCATCATCACGATGGAGGGGGGCGGGGTCATCGAGAACGGCACGGTGGTCGTACAGGGCAACCGGATTACGGCGGTAGGACCCTCCGGCCGCGTGGCCGTCCCGGCCGGGGCCCACCGAGTCGACGCCCGCGGTAAGACTATCATGCCTGGGATCATTGATGTTCATGGGCATGTCGGAGGGGAGTCGAACGGGCTGATCGGGGATGCGAACTGGCCCCTACTGGCGAATTTGGCCTTCGGCGTCACCACGACCCACGACCCGTCCAACGACACCGAGACCGTCTTTACCAACTCGGAGATGGTCCGGGCCGGTCGGAAGCTGGGTCCCAGGGTCTACTCGACCGGCACGATCCTGTACGGCGCCGAGGGCTCCTTTAAGGCCATCGTGGAGAATTCGGAGGATGCTCTGGCCCACCTTCGACGAATGAAGGCGGTCGGCGCGATTTCGGTAAAGAGCTACAACCAGCGGCGCCGGGACGCTCGGCAAATGATCACTAAAGCGGCCCGCGACCTTCAAATGGAAGTGGTGCCCGAAGGGGGCTCGCTCGTCTATTTCAATATTACGCATGTTCTCGATGGCCATACCGGGGTGGAACACTCACTCCCCGTGCCCAAGGTCTACCGGGACGTCGTCACCCTCTTCGCCGGTCCGAACCGCCCCGGATACACCCCGACCATGATCGTCGGATACGGGGGGCTTTCAGGCGAGTACTACTGGTACGAGCGGACCAACGTCTGGGAGAATGAGCGGCTCCTCGGCTTCGTGCCTCGGGAGGTGGTAGACGGGCGCTCGAGGCGGCGACTCAAGGCTGCCGGCGACGACGATTTCAACCACGTCCTCATCGGCCGGGGCGTAAAGGCGATTCACGATGCCGGAGGGCATGTCCAGCTCGGGGCCCACGGCCAGATGCAGGGGCTCGGCGCGCACTGGGAACTCTGGATGATGGGGCAAGGCGGCCTGACACCGATGCAGGCCTTGGAGACCGCCACCATTTCTGGAGCCCGGTACCTCGGCCTGGATGACGACTTAGGATCGATCAAAGCGGGAAAACTGGCGGACCTGATCGTTCTCGACGCCAACCCACTCACGAATCTCCAAAACACGGAGAAGATCCAGTGGGTCATGTCGAACGGCCGCCTGTACGACGCTCGGACTCTGGCGCAAGCGGGGAACCACCCCGCCCCTGCGCCCGTGCTATACTGGAAAGAACCCAGCCGTTGATCCAAAGGAGGATCGTGTGAAGCGACTACTGCCCATTGCTGCGCTGCTGATCGGCGCTTGCCTGACCCCGTCCGAGGGCGTCAACGACATCTCGCTCAGCTTCGACTTGAACCAGGTGACCGACGGCTGGGACCACGGCGCTGCCGACTTCCCGACGGCGCGGCAGGCCGAGCTCAATGTGATTGGAGAGCTGCGCGCTCTCCCCGACCCCTTCGAGCCGGCCGTGAGAGGCCAGTATCTCGCCGGCACGAATGTGTCGGGAAATCTCTTCATGTACACCAAGAGATACTTCAGCGGGCTTCGGCCGAACTTGACCTACCGCGTTACGATCCAGGTGCAGTTCATCTCGAATTACCACCCCACCTGCACCACGGGGCCGGGCCGGACGACCTTCCTCAAGGCGGGGGTCTCACCGGTCGATCTGATCTCGACGGAGAATGCATCCGGCATCCAAACGATGAACATCAACAAAGGATCGGCGACCACGGAGGGGGACTTCGTGGTTCTCTCGGATATCACGAACGACAATCTCAACTGCCCGGCCACCGGCACATTCAATGCGCTCTTGACGGGCGCCCGTATTCAGCCCACCAATATTACGACCGATGAGAACGGCGGCTTCACACTCTGGCTCGGTACGCAGACCACGTACTTGGGTCGCCACGAGATCTACTTCACCGCTATGCTGGTAACGTTGCGGCCGGTGTAGCGCGGCCGTGCCGAGGCGGCGGGTCGTTCTCCTCGCCGCCATCGCGCTGGCGGCTTTCGCCGCGAACTCCGTGCTGGCCCGGCTGGCACTCGGCCCCAACCGGATCGACCCCGGGACTTTCACCGCCATTCGGCTGGCCGCCGGCGCGGCCACGCTCGCGCTCATCCATAGAGTTCGGTCAGGACCCGTTAGGCCGCGCCGTCAAAACCTGGCCGGAGCGCTCCTCCTTTTTCTATACGCGGCGCCCTTTTCGTTCGCCTATGTAACCCTCCCAGCCGGCACTGGAGCGCTGATCCTCTTCGGCGCGGTGCAGCTCACCATGTTCAGCGCGGGCCTTCGCGCCGGCGAGCGCCCCGCGCCCAGAGAGTGGATCGGCCTCGCCGCGGCAGTGGCGGGGCTCGTGTACCTGAATCTGCCCGGGGTCGAAGCCGCCCCCCTTCCAGGGTTCCTGCTCATGACCACCGCTGGGGTAGCCTGGGGGCTCTATTCCCTGCGTGGGCGCCGGGCGGAGGAGCCGCTCCGGCTCACAACCGAGAGTTTTCTCTGGGCCACTCCTCTGGCCCTGCTCCTTCCCGCCG
Organism: Gemmatimonadales bacterium; assembly: GCA_013140635.1. Classification (GTDB taxonomy): domain Bacteria; phylum Gemmatimonadota; class Gemmatimonadetes; order Gemmatimonadales; family GWC2-71-9; genus JABFSM01. Next base: position 16,748 of record JABFSM010000317.1, on the reverse strand, counting down.
TCACTCCAAATCCGCACCTCTCTCCCGCAGGGGTTGCCGCTGCGGTAGCCTCCGGGGCTCTGGCTTCGGGAGTCGGGTATGCCGTGTGGTACACGGCCCTCCCCGGACTCAAAGCCACTCGAGCCGGCATGATCCAGCAGGCGGTGCCGGTGTTGGCCGCCCTGGCCGGGGCCGCTCTCCTCAGCGAACCGGTCACCCTTCGGCTCGTTCTCGCGGCTCTTCTCGTCCTCGGTGGGGTGGCCTTCGCGGTCCGGGCGCGCTCCCCGTCATAGCCCGTTCGTCCCCACGACGTCTCCAAACGCAACGCTTTGGGCCGGGTCGGTATCTCACGGATGGTCCTTACCACCGAGAATTCCGATGCTAGCCCTCCTCACCGCCCTGACGATGTTTCAAGATCTCGCCGCGCGAACCACCGCCGGCGCGGCGCCGCGGCCGAACGCCCCCGCTCCAATGACGATGAGCGCCGTTCACGCCGCCCGTCCCCCGGTCATCGATGGCCGCGACGACGATGAGGTATGGCAGGCCGCGGTGCCGATTTCCGATTTCCTCGAATTCGAGCCCAATGAGGGAAAGGCCCCGCGGTTCAAGACCGAGGCGCGGGTGGCCTACGACAGCAAGAATTTCTATGTCTTCGTCCGGATGTTCGACGACGAGCCCGCCAAGATCCTGAAGCTCCTGGCCCGGCGGGATGTGCGAACGCCGAGCGATCAGATCAAGATCATCCTCGATTCCTATCACGATCGCCGCTCGGGGTATGAGTTCGGGGTGAACCCAGCCGGGGTCAAGCGAGACTTCGCCATCTCGAACGACGGTGACGAAGACGATGCCTGGGACGGTGTCTGGGAAGCGAAGACCACCGTCGATTCCCTCGGGTGGACCGCGGAGTTCAAGATCCCCCTTTCTCAACTCCGCTACGCCAACGCCGAATCGCACACCTTCGGGTTCGGCATCTGGCGGGACATCGACCGGTACAAGGAGCGGGCCAGCTGGCCGCTCTATCGGCGCAATGCACCGGGCCTCTCGTCGCAACTGGGCGAGGTGACGAACATCCGCGGGCTCACCTCGCCCCGCCGCCTCGAACTGAGCCCATACGTCGTCACCAAGAACATCACCCTCAAGCGGGGGGAGAACGACTTCACGCACCCGCAGCGCCTGACGGGAGGAATGGACCTCAAGTACGGGCTCTCCTCCAACCTGACGATCGATGCCACGGTCAATCCCGACTTCGGCCAGGTCGAAGCCGACCCCGCGGTGCTCAACCTCGGCGCATTCGAGACCTTCTTCCAAGAGCGGCGCCCCTTCTTCATCGAGGGGAGCGGGCTTCTGAGCTTCCCGGTCAATTGCTATACGGTGCGCGATTGCGGCTCGGAGAACCTCTTCTATTCGCGGCGGATCGGCCGCACGCCGAGCCTGCGCGACGGCGGCGCGGACCCCGCGTCGCCGAGCGCCACGACCATCTTCGGCGCCGCGAAGGTCACCGGACGAACCCCGGGCGGCTTGTCCCTCGGCGTGCTGAACGCGATGACCGCCGGCGAAGAGGACAGCGACGGGGCGACGATCGAGCCGCGGTCCAACTATGCCATCGTCCGGGCCAACCAGGATTTCCGCAAAGGCGAAACCGGCATCGGCATCATCGGGACGATGGTGAACCGCTCGCTGGACCAATGGACCGAGTCGTCCCTTCGCTCCACCGCGCTCGTCGGCGGTGCCGACTTCCGCCACCGCTTCAAGCAGGGCCGGTTCCAGGTCACCGCCCGTCTCGTCGGATCGCGCGTGTCGGGAGGCGCGGACGCCATCGCCGCGACGCAGCGGAGCGCGGTGCATTACCTCCACCGCCCGGATGGGAACCTCGGCTACGACCCGAGCCGGACTTCCCTCGCCGGCAGCTTCGGACAGATCCAGTTTGCCAAGTACGGCGGCGGAAAACTCCGCTTCGAAACCAGCTATCAACGCGTGTCGGCGGGGTTCGAGTCGAACGACCTCGGATTTCTTCGCCGGGCGGACTGGCAGAGCCATGCCACGTGGGCACAGTTGGCCTTCAACAAGCCGGACCTCTTCTTCCGCCGCCTCTCCTGGAATGTCAACGAGTGGACCGACTGGACCTCGGGTGGAATGCCGCTCGAGCGCGCGGTCAACACGAACGTGCACTTCGAGTTGCCGAATAGTTGGTGGGTCCATGCCGGCGGAACCGCCGGTGGCTTCGGGGAAGTGTACTGCGACCGCTGTTCGCGCGGCGGGCCGGCGGTTAGGACCGATCGAACGTTCTTTCCGTGGGGTGGTATCGAGGGCGACTCGCGATGGGTCATCGTTCCGAGCATTTGGCTCGACGGAGGCCGGTGGGATGGGGGGCGGTCCAAGTCCTACTCGGTCAGCCCGAACCTCCAGTTCCGCGTCTCGTCGCGAATGAACGCCTCGCTCGGTATGAGCTTCTCGAAGAACACCGACGACCGGCAGTGGTATGACAACATTACCGACCAGAACAACGTCACCCACTACACCTTCGCGCATCTGGAGCAGCGCACCACCAGCATGAGCCTCCGGCTCAACTACACCGCCTCGCCGGAGCTGACCTTGCAAGCGTACGCGGAGCCGTTCGTGAGCAAGGGCCGCTATTCCAACCTCCGGGAACTCGCGAACGGCCGCGCCCCGGACTACGCCGACCGGTATCGGGCCTACACCGCGATCGCCGACCCGGGAGAGTTCAACGTCCAGCAGTTCCGCTCCAACGTCGTCTTGCGCTGGGAGTACCGCCCCGGTTCCGCGCTCTTCCTGGTCTGGCAGCAGGGCCGCGAATACAACAACGACCGGTACGGTACCAGCACGTTCCGCGGGGACATCGGCAACCTCTTCAACCAGCACGCGGACAATACGTTTCTGATCAAGGCGTCTTACTGGCTCAACCGCTGAGCGCCCCGGCGCACGGTTACGGCTGAACCGTGCGCCACACCTGGGCCCCGGAGGCGAGCACCGGCATGGTAGACACACCCGACGTGCCGATGCCGAGCGATCCGATGTCGTTGTATCCCCAACAGTAGGCGGCCTCCGCGGCGGTCAGCGCACAGGTATGGAATGCGCCGGCGGTGATCGATATGAATAGGTGCGGGCCGGCGACTCGAAGCGGCGTCGGGCCGCCCAGACGGAACTCCGAGGTGCGGTTGACTCCACCGGCGCCGAGTTGTCCGTACCGGTCGTTCCCCCAGCACCAAGCGGCGCCGGCGGCGGTCAGCGCACAGGTGTGCATTTCCCCAGCTGTCACCGCGGTAAAGCTGAGCCCGCCGGCGACCGCAATCGGCGTCGAGCGCGCGTCGCTGTTGAACGTGCCGGGCGGAATTTCTGCGTTGCTCGCCCCGAGCTTGCCGGAACCCCCGGCGCCCCAGCAGTAGGCCTTGCCGGCGGCGGTCAGCCCGCACGTGTGGTTGGTGCCGGCGGCGAGCGACGTGAAGAGCTGCGGCCCGACGACCCGGACGGGGAGCAGATGCAGCGGGCCATCGCACGACACCGAGCATCCCCCCACGCCATCACCGACCTGACCGCCATCGTTGTTGCCCCAACACCAGGCCTGCCCGCCTGCCTTGAGCCCGCAGGCATGCGCCCCACCGACCGCTAGGTGCGCGAACACATGGCCCCCACTCACCGCGATCGGTGTCGTACGAGGAGTATGGGCCGAAGCGCCTGTCCCCAGGTTTCCGGAGGTGTTGTCCCCCCAACAGAAGGCCGCGCCGGCGGTGGTGAGCCCGCAGCTCCACCCCTCCTGCAGTAGGAACGCCGGGGGCACCAGGGTGAAGGCGCTGATCCCGACGCTGACCTGCGTGAACTTGAGGCCGCCGGCCACGGCAGCCGGGGTGAGTGCGTCCGCCGTACTTCCGGTGCCCAGCTGACCCGACCCGCCAGCCCCCCAGCAGTAGGCATCGTTGCCGACGGTGACGCCGCAGGCGTGCTCGACGAGTTCGGTCCATCCCCCGACCGTCACCGACGCGAATTGCAGCGCGGTCGCGGCCTTCGTAGGGATGAGGCTGTAATTCCGGGAACCGTTCCCGTGCTGCGCGCTGTGATTCCTTCCCCAGCAATAGACCTCGCCGCCGCTGGCACTGACGCCGCACGTGGAGTTGATCCCCGCGGAGAGCTGAGTGAACCGGCGGCCGCCGGACACCGCGACCGGGGCCATGGAGAAATCCGTCGTGCCGTCCGCCAGGTTTCCATACCCCCGGGCACCCCAGCAGCGGATCGCCCCACCGGCGGTGAGGCCACAGACATGGTCGGATCCTGGGGCAATATCGATGAAGGTCTGGCCGCCGCTCACCGCCGTAAGGACGCTGATACCGGCGAAGGTTCCGAGCCCCATCTCCACACCGACGCCGCCGCGCACATTGAGCCCCCAGCAGAAGGGCTGATTCGCGGTCGTGAGGGCGCAGCCGAGGTTGCCGGCCAGCCTCACGGTCTTGTACTTCCGCCCCCCTGGCACGAGAGTGGGAGAAGGGCGGTTGGTGGTCGTCCCGTCGCCGACCAACCCCCAGGCATTCTCTCCCCAGCAGTACAGGTCTTTGTCGATGGTGACGCCACAGCTGTTCCGGAAGCCCGCCGCGATCGAGCGCCAACGAAGACCGCCGGGAACGAGGGTCGGCACCAGATGTTCGATGCTGCTCACGCCAAACCCCGTCTCGCCGGCCCTCGACCGACCCCAGCAATAGAGCTCGCTCGACGTCGTAATCGCGCAGGTGAATGACGTTCCTCCCACGGCGATAGCGGCAAACCGGCGTCCACCACTCACCGGAACGGGGAGGTTCCGCGGGGTCTTGGTGCCGTCCCCAATCTCTCCGTCGAAGTTGAATCCCTTGCAGTAGGCCTCGCCCTGTTGCGAGAGGACGCACGTCTGACTGGCCGCCGCAGCGCTCCGAACTTTGAACCCTGCTGGAAGGGTCGGGTTGAGGAGGGTTGCCGGAACGCCGCACCACGCCTCCCCGGCGGCGGTCAGGTTGCACCCGTCCTGCGAGACGTAGCCGCGGCCGATGTCGCGAGCCGTGGGAACGAGCTCGAGCTCCGTCTCGACGGCATTCTTCCCCCAACAATACTGGTCGCCGGCGGTATTGAGCGCGCAGGTGGCCGACATCGTGCTGCCCGACGGAATCACCGCGACGGTGACACTCGCAGTCTTACCCTCGCTCGTGGCGGTGATCGCCACGTCGCCGATCGCCTTTGCCGTCACAAGGCCGGTGTTCGAGACGGTCGCCGTCGCCGCCGAACTCGTGGACCAGGTAATCGGCCGGCCGGTAAGGAGGGCGCCGGCGGTGTTCCGGAGCGTGGCACCGAACCGGAGCGTCTGCAGCGTCATCAAAGTGCCGCTGGGTGGATCAAGAGTTACGGTATGCACCGGAGACCCCGTGACGGTGACCGTGGTCGCTCCAGTCTCTCCTTCAGCGGCGGCGGTCACCATGGCCAGTCCGACGGCGACGCCGGTCACCAATCCCGCTGCCGACACGGTGACGAGGCCCGCCGGAGCTGCCGTCCATGTCAGACTGCGCCCGGTCAAGGCGTTGCCTTGCGCATCCTTCGGCGTTCCAGTGAGCTGCACTGTTGCCCCGACCTGAACGCTCGGCGTGGCCGGCGTCACCTCGATCGTCCTCACAGGAACTGCGTTCACCACCAGGGTTGCGGTACCGGATATCCCTTCACTGGTGGCGGCAATCGTCGCGGTACCCACCGCGACTCCGGTTGTGACCCCCGAGGCCCCGATCGTCGCTATCCCGGCCGGGGTCGTGCTCCAAGTGACCGTTCGGCCGGTCAGCACCGCTCCACCCGAGCCGCGTACCTCCGCAGCGAAGCTGGCCTGTCCTCCCACGGTGACGGACGACGATCCGGGGGTCACGACGACCACGCCGACCGGTGCCGGCGGCGGGGGAGGCGGCGGGTTCGGCTCGACGGGGCCTTTCGACTTGCACGCCGCCGCGACCGCAAAAACTAGGACGATGATGACGCGACAAATCGGATGCACGGCATGGCGCTCTTGGCGGCATGTGAAACTACGGTCCCTTTTCTCCACGCGCGGGGAGCCGCCGCCGGAGCTCACCGACTCCGAGGCTAGATTGCCAGATTACCCGGAGCCCTCCCATGCGAATCGCCACAGCTGCTTTCCTGGTCACGACCCTCCTCCGCCCGCCCGCCGGCATGGCGCAGGCTCCGACCACACCGCTCGACCAGATCGAGCGCTCGATTCTGCGCCACGTTGACGACCACAACGCCGAAGCGCTGGCGCTCCTCGAAAAGGTGGTCAACATCAACAGCGGCACGATGAACTTCGCCGGCGTCCGCGCCGTCGGCGCCATCTTTCGCGCCGAACTCGATGCCCTCGGATTCACGACGAGATGGGAGGAGGGGGCGCCCTACGGCCGGGCGGGACACCTGATTGCCGAACGGGGCACGACCGGGCCGCGGATACTGCTGATCGGCCACCTCGACACCGTCTTCGAGCCCGACCACCCGCTGCAGCGGTTCGAACGGCTCGACAGCAACCGGGCGCGCGGCCCGGGCACCACCGACATGAAGGGAGGAGACGTCATCGTCGTTCAGGCGCTCAAGGCGTTGAAAGCCGCGGGCGCGCTCGATCGCATGCGAATCACCGTGGTATTCCACGGCGACGAGGAGCACACCGGCGAGCCGAAGCACCTGGCGCGGGCCACCTTGCTCGAGGCGGCGCGACGGTCCGACATCGCGATCGGATTCGAAGATGGAGACGGCGACCCGGCCAGCGCGGTGATCGCGCGGCGGGGCATCGCCTCCTGGCTCCTCACGAGCACCGGAACGCCGGCGCACTCCTCCCAGGTGTTCCGAGAGGATATCGGCGCCGGCGCGATCTACGAAACGGCGCGGGTGCTGCAGCAGTTCCGCGAGAAGCTGTCCGGCGATCCCCTGCTCACCTTCAACCCCGGACTCGCCCTCGGCGGCACGGCGGTCGATCTGGATTCGGCCCGCGTGCGCGGCGGCGCCTCGGGCAAGATGAATATCGTGGCCGAACGGATGATGGTGGCGGGAGACCTGCGCACGATTTCGCCGGAGCGGCTGGTGTATGCCAAGAACGTCATGCGCGCCATTGTGGCCGATGCGCTTCCCAAGACCCGCTCGGAGATTTCGTTCGAAGACGGGTATCCGCCGATGGCGCCGACCGACGGCAACCGGAGGCTGCTCGCGATCTACGATCGGGTGAGCCGAGACTTGGGGTTCGGGCCTATCGGGATCGACAACCCCGCCCGTGCGGGAGCGGCGGACATTTCGTTCACCTCCGGGATCGTCCCGATGGCCATCGACGGACTCGGCCTGGGGGGCACCGGCGGCCACACCGCCCAGGAGACGGCCGATCTGAGCGCACTTCCGATGATCGCGAAGCGCACCGCGGTTCTGCTCTACCGGCTCAGCGCGCGGCCGGCGGCTCCATAACGATTGGCCGGCCGAAGGCGGGCCGGCTCTCGACGGGAATCCGCGCCATCCAGGCCGGCACCCGCAGACCGACGCGGCCCGCCCACGTCCGTTCGGCCCGCGCGAGCTCCCCGACCCGAGTCAGCAGATCGCGATAGCGAAACCCATCGCCGCGATCGAGGAACACCGGGTCGCCATCGCGAAGGCCGAAGGATGCCTGCCGGGACAGCATGAATGCCGCCATCGAATCGACGACGGCCGCGGCGCTCCGCTGCAGCTCCACGTACTTGTCGACATCGCGTTCCCATACCTCGAGCATCGCTTGCGCGGAGGAGGCCAGGCCGTCCGGCCCGGTGCCCGATGCCTCGAGCGAATCGGCGCGGGCGAGCAGGATCGCGCCAAGAAGGCGGTGCCCGACGAGAAGACTCTCCGCCTCGGCGCCGAGGCGCGCCGCGGTGGCCGCCGCGGCGCGAAGGGAGTTCGGATTCTTCAGGCTGGCCCCTCGAAAGCGACGTTCCAGATGCTGCGCCGCGACCCAGTCCTGGAGCCGCCGATGCCGGACGGCCAGGGTGTCGGCCAGGACGAGGATCAGCTCACCCGCGGCCGCCATCGCCTCCGGCCGCGACCCGGCCGGCACGGCGAGTGCCGCATTGCGGGCCACGCCCTGGAGCCGGTCGCTGCGCCACAGGCGGTGCCCGGCCACCGCCAACAGGGCGAGCACAACGATCATCACGGCGCCGCCGCGTACGATCGGCAACTCGTGCCAACGCGGGGCGGCCGATCCCGATCTGCCGGTGGCATCGAACCGGGTGGCGGGCTCCTGGTGGGTGCGAGGCAGCCGATCGAGCGCCGCCACCGCCTCCCGAAACACCGTCACTGCCTCAGCCGGTTGCCAAGTTGAGCCGTCGTTGACGGAAACCGGGGTCGCGGCTGCTACGGCACCCTCCTGAATCGCCCTTACCAGCGAGGCAACATCTGGCACCACAACTACCCTGTTTCGGCCGTCCCGGTAGCGAAATCGCATGGAGCGGAACTAGGCAAAGGGCATACCCGCCACGATCCTTCTATCCTCCCCAGCCGCTCACCAACTAGATTGTGCAACTCGTTCTGCTACATTGACTTCTGTTGGTGTGCTGGGCCACTGACCGAACCCGGGCGCCGGCCCAGGTCAGCGCGGCATTACTGACCCCGCACTCTGCCAGAGCAGAACCTTTGCACTCCAAGACTCGTCCGGGTTGACATGGAATCGAACGCTGAGAAGGCACTCACTCGCCGAGAGGCGATCGGCCGGACGGCGGCGGCATTTGCCTCCGTCTGGATTTCGGGATGTCTCCGCCAGACGACCACCGGCCCCGAAGATCCAATTGTGGAGGGCCCGCGGCTTACCGCGCGGCCGAGCACACCCACGGGAACCGGCCCGACCGGTCGCCAAGCGTTTCCGCTGGCGGTGCGGCGGGTGCTGATCTTCGTCCCGAGCACCTATTCTCCGGCGAACCCGCTCCCGCTTGCGCTCCTGCTGCATGGATCGGCAGGTGCAGCCGAAGATCTCATGGATCCGTATCAGACCGAGGCCGAAAGGCTCGGCATGATTCTCGTCGCTCCCGAGTGCGGCGCCACGACCTGGGATGCCCTTACCTATAAGTTCTCGTACGATGTGAACAGCATCAATTCTGCGCTCGACTACACCTTCAAACGATATGCGGTCGATTCGGCCAAGGTCTCGATCGTCGGCTTTTCCGACGGCGCCACCTACGCCCTGGGGCTCGGCCGCGCCAATGGAGACTTCGTTTCCCGAATCGTGGCCCATTCCCCCGGGTACCTGCTCCCCATCGACACGCTCGGGCGGCCGCGGATCTTCCAGACTCATGGGACCACCGATACGGTCCTTGGGATCGAAAGCACCAGCCGACAAATCGTCCCGGCACTCCGGAACGAGGGGTATACCGTGGACTATCGGGAGTTCGAAGGCGGTCATGGAGTCCCCCTCTCCCTCCTCAAGGAGGCGGCGGACTGGATGGCCGCGTAGCAACGTTTCGGCGGGCCGCCGTATCCAATCGACTGTAGTCATCTTGACTAGAGTCCGTCCGATACCGCCTGGAGCCGCCCAATGCGCCGCCCCCACGATCACCTCCCCCTCCGGCCGGTCGAAGCCCTCCTACTGACCATGCTCGCGTCGGGGGACCGGCACGGCTATGGCCTTCGCCAGGACATTCTGGATCATACCGGCGGACAGATCGAGCTCGAGCCCGGCAATCTCTACCGCCACATCCGGCGTCTCGAGACCATCGGGGCCCTCGAAGAAGCGGGCCGCGGAACCTCACCGGACGATGACGACCGGCGGATTTACTACCGGCTGACGCCGTTCGGACGCCGCGTCCTCACCCTCGAGATGCAGCGGTTGCGCGCCCTGGTGCGCCTGGCGGAGGACCGCCGGATCATTGTGCCGGCCCGGTCATGAGCGCCCCGGCACCGGGCGAGCGCCTCTTCCGGCGCCTGCTCCGGCTCTATCCGAAGACGTTTCGTGACCGTTATGGTACCGGCATGGTCGAGTTCTACCGCGACCGGCGCCTCGCGGTGCCCGACCGCCCCGGCGCCCGCGCGCGGCTCTGGCTGCGCCTGATCGCCGACACCCTCCTCTCTTCCGTTGCGGAACACCTCAGCTCGGAGCCCCGGCCGGTGGCCGGCGGCCGCCGAAAGGACGGCACCATGGAAACCCTGCTCCAAGATCTTCGGGGCGCGATTCGCGGCCTCGCGCGCGCACCGAGCTTCACCGGGGTGGTGCTGGTGACGCTGGCGCTCGGCATCGGCGCCAACGCCGCGATCTTCAGCGCCCTGGAAGCGGTCCTGTTTCGGCCGCTCCCCTATCGCCACGCCGAGCGCACGATGGTGCTCTGGAACGGCGGCTCGGTCGAGGGCACCTACACCGCGGTCGCCGCACCCGAGTACTTCGACTACAAGGAGCAGCTCGAGACCTTCGACAACGTCGCCGCGCTCCGGCCGCAGTCGGCAACGATCCTCGGCGCCGAAGGCGATCCGGAACGGCTCAGCGCCTATACGGTCACCCCGAACATCTTCGAGTTGCTGGGCACCGAGAGCGCCCTGGGGCGGAGCTTCCGGACGGGGGATGGCATCCCCGGCGGGGAATTGGTCGTCGTCCTGAGCGATGGGCTCTGGCGTCGGCGGTTCGGTGGCGATCCGGCGGTGATCGGGCGGCAGGTCAACGTGGCCGGCCTGCCGCGCACCGTCATCGGCATCATGCCCTCGGGCGTGCGCTTTCCCGATGCCCCGCTCGACTGGCTGCGCGAACCGGCCGACCTCTGGATTCCCTCCACCCTGGAACAGCTGCGGGGGGACGAGCGCGGCAACCAAAACCTGGCCGTCCTCGCGCGCCGTGCCGAGGGTGTTTCCCAGGCGCAGGTGGACGCCGACCTCGGGATGCTGTCAGGCCGGTTCCGGAGCCAGTGGCCCGACCGCTACGGGAAAGGGGCCGCCCAGAACTGGCGGATCGTCTCCTTCTCGCTGCAGGACCAGATGGTCGGTTCCGTCAAGCTCGCGCTCTTCGTGATCTCATCCGCGGTCGGGGTGGTGCTGCTGATCGTGTGCGTCAACGTGGCCAACCTGTTGCTGGCCCGCGGCGCGCTCAAGCGGCGGGATGTGGCGGTGCGCATGGCGTTAGGTGCCGGCCGGCCGAGGCTGGTCCGGCAGATGCTCACCGAAAGCCTCGTGCTGGGCCTGGGAGGGGGCGGGCTCGGGCTGCTCCTGGCCTGGGTCGGCACGCCGCTGCTCGTCCGCCTGAGCGGCGGGAACATCCCCCGGCTGGAAGGGGCCGGCATGTCGATCGAGGTGATCGGGTTCTCGTTCGGCGTGTCGCTGCTCACCGGCATCGGAGTCGGGCTCATTCCCGCCCTGCAGCAGTCGCGCACCGAGCTTCGCAGCGCCATGGGCGAAGGCTCCCGGGGCGCAAGCGACGGCATCGACCGGCGGCGGTTCCGCTCCGCGCTCGTGGCGGCCCAGGTGGCGATGGCGCTCGTCATCCTCGTGGCGGCCGGCCTCTTGGGCCGGAGCTTCGCCGCGCTCCTCAAGGTCGATCCAGGCTTCTCGCCGGACGGCGTGCTGGCGCTCAAGCTCGCGATCCCCCGCGCCAAGTACGACAGTGCCGTGAAGGTGATCTCCTTCTACCGGCGCCTGGCGGAACAGGTGGCGAGCCTTCCCGGCGTGGAGAGCGCCGCGACGATCTATCCGCTCCCGATGGGGGGAGATGGCTGGAGCGGTTCGCTGGACGTCGAGGGGGCACCCGAGAACCCGGCGCCCCACGCGGAGTACAACGTCACCTCACCCGGCTACTTCAAGACGATGCGCATTCCGCTCCAGGCCGGCCGGGAATTCGGGCCCGACGACGCCCAGGGGATGCCCAACGTCGCCATCGTGGACGACCACTTCGCCAGGAAATACTGGCCCGCGGAAAGCCCGCTCGGCAAGCGGATCAACGTCCGGGGCGGCCCGAACGACTGGATCACGATCGTCGGCGTGGTCGGGCACGTCTATCGAGCCGGCCGAAGCGAGGCCGGCGAGCCGCAGCTCTACCTTCCGCACGCCCAGTATGTCCAGACGCAAATGGTGCTGGTGGCGCGGGCCAGCAACGGCAACGCCGCCGGACTGGCCTCCGCCGTTCGGTCCGGGCTCAAGGAGATCGATCCGGAGCTCCCGAGTACCCGCATGCACGCGGCGGCGGAGCTGGCGGACAAGACGCTGGCACCGCAGCGCTTCAACGCGCTGCTGATCGGCATCTTCGCGCTGGTGGCGCTCGGGCTCGCGAGCGTCGGACTCTACGGGGTGATGTCCTACCTCGTCGCGCAACGCACCCGCGAGATCGGCATTCGCCTGGCGTTAGGTGGACAACCCGGCGATGTCCGCAGAATGGTGCTGCGCGAGAGCCTGGCGATCTCCCTTTCCGGCCTTGCCGTCGGTGGGATCGTTTCACTCGCGGTCTCCCGTCTGCTCACCGGGCTGCTCTTTGGAGTGAGCCCTACCGACGCCGCGACTTATACCGGGATCGCGGTCCTGCTCCTTCTCGTGGCGGGAATAGCCTCATATGGACCGGCGCGCCGCGCCACGCGGGTCGATCCTGTCACCGCTCTGCGCAACTAGGATGTGGTCCATTGTCCCGCGCCTTCGTCCTACGGTATATAGACCACTCATGGGGGGCATCATGGCGAGTACTCGGTCGAAGACCAAGCTGGGCACCAAGGTCGCCACGGCGGCGGCCATGCGGCTCGCGGCCGCAGCGGACAACCTGATTGCGCGGGCCGGCGACGCGGCGAAGCGCCGCCGGAGGGCTCGCACCACCAAGACCATCTTGAAGGCGGCCGGAAAAGTGGCTCTGGTGGCCGGAACGGCCGGCGCGGCTGTCTTGGCGGGACGGGCGCTCCTCCGAAACGGGAAGCCGGTCAAGGCAGCGAAGAAGCGAACCCGTCGGTAGCTTGATGGCCGGTTTCCGGCCATGAGACCATAACGATGTGGGCCTCGAGCGGAACGAAGCGTCACCTGTTCTGGCACCCTTCACCAGACAGGAGATCATGATGCGAAAAATCAGACTCGGCGTGCTCGCCCTGACCAGCCTGGCTCTGGGCACCGCATGCAGCGATGACGAAGGCACTGGGCCCGCCCTCAAGACCAGTTTTGCGGCAACTCTCACCGGAGCCGCCGAACGGCCGAATCCGGTCACGACCACAGCGACCGGAACCGGCACCCTCACCCTCAACGATGCGGCCCAGACGATCACCTATAGCGTTTCCGTGACGAACCTGGTGGGCATCACCATGGCCCACCTGCACACCGGTGCGACCGCGGAGGCGGGGCCCATCGTGATCAATACTCTCCCGACTCCGCCGGTCGCGAGCCCCTTCACCGGCGTGCTCGCGTCGGGAACCGCTACCGTCGCGGTGCTCTTGAACGGTGAAACGTACACGACGCTCGCCGCCAAGATCCGGGCGGGTACTGCTTACTTCAACGTACACACCGTCACGAACGCGGGCGGCGAGATTCGGGGGCAGCTCGTCGCGCAGTAGGAGTCGGCACAACAGAATTGCGGGACCCCGCCTCGGTGGCCGAGTCCGGCCGCCGAGGCGGATCTGCATCCCCCGCTCTCCCCGAGTAGATTTTCCGCCCCATGCACACCCTCTTGCTCGCCCTGGCACTCGTTCAGGATCCGACCCCCGCCTACAGCGGCCGGTCCAACGCGATTCGGGTACGCCCACCCCGGCAGGAAGCCGCCGTGACCGTGGACGGCAGGCTCGACGAGCCGGCCTGGACCCGGGCGGCCCATCTGACCGATTTCTCCCAGTATCAGCCGGTGGACGGGCGGCCTGCCGAAGATCCGACCGAGGTGTTGGTCTGGTATTCGCCCGACGCGATCTACTTCGGCATTCGGGCGCGGGAAACCCACGGCGACGTGGTTCGAGCGACCCGAGCGAATCGTGACAATATCTCGAGCGAAGATCACGTTCAGATCCTTCTCGATACCTACAACGCGCGGCGCCTCGCTTACCTCTTCGGCGTCAACGCGCTCGGGGTGCAGCAGGACGGCACCCGGAGCGACCAATACGGGGGAGGAGCGGGCGGACGCTCGGCCACCGGCGGCGGCACCTCGGATATCAATCCCCTCGACGGCAACGTCGACCTCAACCCAGACTACACCTTCGAGTCGCGGGGACGGCTCGTGGACGGCGGCTATGAAATCGAGGTCCGGATTCCCTTCAAGAGCCTTCCCTACCAGGACCGCGCCGTACAAACGTGGGGGCTCAACGTGCTGCGGCGGGTGCAGCATTCCGGCTTCCAGGACAGCTGGGCCCCCGCCGTTCGGGGCAATTCCAGCTTTCTCGGCCAGTCCGGCTCCCTCGAAGAGCTGCGCGATCTCCGGCGCGGACTGGTCCTCGAGGTCACCCCGACCGCGACCGCGCGCCTCGATGGGAGCCCATCGGCGCCGGGGTGGGACTATCGGGGCGACGGTGAGTTCGGGGCCGATGTCCGGTGGGGGATTCGCCAGAACCTGACGCTCAACGGCACCTTCAATCCCGATTTCTCGCAGGTCGAAGCGGACGTCGGACAAGTGCTCCTGAACGAGCGGTTTGCCCTCTTCTATCCCGAAAAACGACCCTTCTTCCTCGACGGGCTCGACCTCTTCGACACCCCGAACCAGCTCATCTACACCCGGCGCATCGTGGCGCCGCGGGCGGGGGTCAAACTCGCGGGCAAGCTGGGCCGGACGAATATCGCCACCCTCGTTGCCGCCGACGACTCGGTCTACTCCTGGAACGGTAGGCACACGCCGGTGTTCGGCGTGGCGCGGGTGCGGACCGATCTCTCGGCCTCCAGCACCGCCGGTTTCGTCCTCACCAGCCGAGAGGACGGCTCCGATCATTCGCGCCTGGCCGGCGTCGATCTCCGGGTCTACCACTCCAAGCTCTATTTCGTCGAACTGCAGGCGGCCCAGTCGTGGACCGATAGCGCGGGATCGACTCGTCGAGGGCCGCTGCTGCAGGCGGCGTGGGACCGAACCGGGCGGGGATGGGGGTTCCACTACACGCTGGCGGCTCGGAGCCCGGGGTTCACCGCGGCCACCGGATTCGTCAATCGCACCGGGTATCTGGAGGCGCGGCTCTTCAATCGCCTCAGCGTCTACGGTAAGCCGGGGGGATTCTTCCAGAGCGCCAACACCTTCTTCTCGTTCGCGCGGCTCTGGGGGTACTCCAATCCGGGAGATGGCGCGATCGAAGGAAACGAGGGCGTGAACACCGGCATCAATCTCCGAGGCGGTTGGCAGGTGGGGGGGTCGATCGGACGGAACTTCTTCAATTTCGACCCTGCGTCGTACGGAGGCTACGAGATTGAGCTGGCGGGTGGCGCCCTGGCGCCCTTCACCGTACCCAGGAGAGAGGACAACCTCTTCGGCTGGACGCTACGCGCCACGACCCCGACCTTCCGGCAATTCACCGCGGCGCTCGCCGTGACCCGCGGCGAGACGCCGATCTTCCGCGAGGCGGCGCCAGGCCGGAGTTTTCGCATCGACGGCTCGGTCGACCTCCGGCCCACCGCAGCACTTCGCACCAGCGTGCAGGTAAGCCGGCTAGCGCTCGACCGTGCGCGCGACGGGTCCCGCTTCTCGACCGAGACGATTCCCCGCGTCAAGGTCGAATATCAGCTCAATCGAGCGCTCTTTCTCCGATTCGTGGGGCAATACTCGGCCCGATCGAGAGCGCCACTCGAAGACCGAGAGGGGAATCCGATTTTTGTCGGTGGCGTGCAGGACACCGGGAGCGGGTCGAACGAATTCCGGGTGGATTGGCTTTTCAGCTACCGCCCCACCCCGGGCACCTTGCTCTACCTCGGCTACGGGGCCACCCTCGAGGAACCGAACGAGTTCCGCTTCCGCGACCTCACCCGCACCACCGACGGCTTCTTCGGAAAAGTGAGCTACCTCTTCCGGATGTAGCTCGGCTACGGCTTGGCGGCCGCGCGGATGAAGTGGAAGTCGTATTCCAGCTTGATGTCGTCCACGACGCTGAGCACCACCGGCACCCTCGGCCGGGTCATGTTGAAGTCGCCGAACGTGATGTGGGTGGTGGCCTTTCCGGTAAAGGCGCCGCCGGCTGCGGTGGCCGCCACTTCCCACGTCGTCGGCTTGGTAACCCCGCGGATGGTGAAGTCGCCGATGAGGGTGAAGGTGAAGTTCCCGGAGACCGGCAGCTTAGCGGGAAGTCCCTTCACCTCCGTCACGGCCAGGACGGCGTTCGGGAAGGAATCGGTAACGATCGTCCGGCGCTTGATGAAGTTGTCGCGCCGGTCCCGGTCGCTCTTCAGCGTCGTGAGGTCGACGGTGAAGATCGACCGAGCCCGATCGACCATCCCTTTGGCGTCAATAACGAGCCCGCCGGTGATTGTGCTGGTGGCGCCGATGGCGTCGTTGGGCAATTCCACACCCACCAACTGTTCCCGGACAACGAATCGAACCTCATTGCCGGAAGGGGCGAGGGAGAGCGTCACTGGCTCGGCGGCCTGGGCGGCGGCGAGCATCGAGACGGCGAGGAAGAGTGGCGTCATGTGAGGTACTACGACCACTCTCCCCCGACCGTTGAGCCCTCGAAATCAGGAGCAGATCAGGACACCATCCGCCGTGCTGGCGGCACCCGCGCCGACCTGCACCGAGCACTGGGTAAAGCCGGTGGTGATCGACGAGTTGTTCACGGTCGCCGTGAAGCCGCTCGCCACACCGCCGACGCTCGCCGAGTTACCGGTCGAGAGCGAGGCGTTGGTCTTGGCCTGCAGGGCCGCGTAATCGGCCG
>JABFSM010000160.1 GCA_013140635.1 Gemmatimonadales bacterium | reverse complement strand
CTCCTGAATCCTCAATCCTGACCCCTAAGTTGAACTAACTCCGCTCCCCGAGTAGCTTTAGGGGCTATGCTTCAGGTTGATGTTCGCGAGCTCCGGCATGGTCCGGTAACCACCGCCGGTGAGCTTGCGCCGGCGGACCCCCTTTTTGAGGGGTTGGAAGTACCGCTTGAGGGTCCCCTGACCGTTGGCGGGACGCTTGAGCGTGCGGGGCAGGGTGGCTTCTTCTGGCATGGGCGGTTCGAAGGCCGAGTGCGGTCGGTCTGCCGCCGCTGTCTCACGGAATTTGTCCAGCCGGTGGAGCAGTCGGTCGAGGTCATGTTTTCGGCCGACGAAGATCTCCAGGACGACCCGAGCGTCTATCCGTTGACGGAGCCGCTTGCCCACGTGGACGTGCGTCCCGCGGTGCGTGAAGAGTTCGTTCTTGCGGTCGAAGCATTTCCACTTTGTCGTCCGGACTGCCGCGGGCTCTGTCCCAAATGCGGTGCCGATCTCAATCTTGGGGTGTGCGAGTGCGGCACGCCCGCCGTTTAGACTCGAGGATCTTATGGCCGTACCGAAGAGAAAGCTCTCCAAGCGCCGCAAGCGGCTTCGCCGCGGCCACCACACCGGCGCCGGCATGGCCACTCAGGCCTGTCCCCGCTGCGGGTCGGCCCGTCTGCCGCATCGGGTGTGCGGCTCGTGCGGGTATTACGCCGGCAAGAAGCGCCTCGAGGTCGAGGACAGCTGAGCGTGATCCGCGTCGCGCTCGACGCGATGGGGAGCGATCAGGCTCCCCGCACTGAAGTCGAGGGGCTGGCTCTCGCACTCCGAGAGTTGCCGCCAGGATTCCGCGTTCAGCTCGTCGGGCAGACCGCCGCCATCGAGGCGGAGCTGGCCGGCTATCCCGACCTCGACCGCGAGCGCTTCGATGTCGTCGAGGCGCCCGAGGTCATCGGCATGGCCGAGAAGCCGCTTCACGCGGTACGCCGAAAACAGAAGTCGAGCCTCGTCATCGGCCTCGGGCTGCAGGCCCAGGGCAAGTCGGACGCCTTCATTTCCGCCGGCAACACCGGCGCCATTCTGGCCGCGTCGACCGTGCTCCTCGGCCTGTACGAGGGCGTGGAGCGCGCCACCGTCGCAACGCTGCTTCCGACCGCCGACGGTCCCGTCCTCATGCTCGACGCGGGAGCCAACGTCGAGTGCTCCGCCAAAGAGCTGGTGGGTTTTGCGCACCTTGGCACCGTGTACATGCGGGACATCATGGAGCGGCCGAGCCCGAAGGTCGGGCTCCTCAATGTCGGCGAGGAGGAGGAGAAGGGCACCACGGTGGTGAAAGAGGCGCACCGCCTGCTCAAGCACGATGCCCGTCTCAACTATATCGGCAACATCGAGGGCCGCGATATCCTGGGCGGACATCCGAAGCATGGGCGGCTCGACGTGGTCGTCTGCGACGGATTCGTCGGAAATGTTGTGCTCAAGTTCTATGAATCGGTGATGCTGCTGATTCGCCAGCTGGCGGCGAACGAGGCCCCCGATATGTGGGAGCGGAAAGAGATCCGCGCCGCGTTCCGGATGCTCGACTACTCGCAATACGGCGGCGCACCCCTGCTCGGCGTCCGCGGCATTTCGATTATCTGCCACGGCTCCTCGAACGCCAATGCTATCCGGCACGCTATCCGGGTGGCGGTTCAGTCGGCCGAGGTGCAACTCTCGAAGCATATCGGCGCGGAGTTCGCCGAGCGCGGCGCGGCGGAGCGGGCGTGAGCGCCACGCCGATTGCCGCCATCACCGGCCTCGGCACCGCCGTACCCGAACGGGTCGTGACCAACGCCGACTACGAGAAGTATCTCGACACATCGGACCAGTGGATCGTGGAGCGCACCGGAATTCGGGAGCGCCGGATCGCCGGGCCCCACGAATCGCTCGCCGCCCTGTGCTACACGGCATCGACCAAGGCGATGGCGGAGGCGGGGGTGGGGCCGCTCGACCTCGACACGATCGTGCTCGGCACGGTGAGCGCCGACCGGCGGCTTCCCGCCACCGCCTGCGACCTTCAGGCGTTGCTCGGCGCCAGGAATGCCGCGGCATTCGACATCGCGGCGGCCTGCCCCGGATGGATATACTCGCTGGCGGTGGCCGAAGGGTTCATCGCGGCGGGGCGGGCGCGCAAGGTGCTGACGTTAGGTGCCGAGAAGCTCTCGAGCATCACCGACATGAAGGACCGGGGTACCGCGGTGCTCTTCGGCGACGGCGCCGGCGCGGCGATCGTCGAGCCGGCCACCGGCGACGGGCGGGGGATTCTCAGCATCGTCCTCGGCGCGGACGGCAACCTCGCGGACCTCCTGTACATCCCGGGCGGCGGGTCGGCCGATCCGGTGAGCCTGAAGGTGGTCGAGGAGCGGAGCCATTTCATTCGGATGGCGGGGCGAGAGGTCTTCAAGGCGGCGGTGCTCGCGATGGCGCGGGCGTCCGACGAAGCGTTGGCAAAGGCCGGGGTCACGATCGACGAGGTCGATCTCATGGTGCCGCATCAGGCCAATCTCCGGATCATCGAAGCCACCGCCAAGCATGCCGGGATGCCGATGAGCAAGGTGATGGTCAATATCGACCGGTTCGGCAACACGTCGGCGGCCTCGATTCCCCTGGCGATCGGTCAGGCCGTCGAGGAAGGGCGGATCAAGCGCGGGTCGGTGCTCCTCCTCGTCACCTTTGGAGCGGGGTTCACCTGGGGCAGTGTCGTCCTCCGATGGTGAACGTCCTCCTCTTTCCGGGGCAGGGGGCGCAGAAGGTGGGCATGGGCAAAGACCTCGCCACCGCCTTTCCCGCCGCCCGGGAGACCTTTGCCGCGATCGACGATGCCTTGGGCGTGCTGCTCTCCCGCACGATGTGGGAGGGCCCCGAGGAAGCGCTCCTGGCCACTCACAACTCGCAGCCGGCAATCCTCGCGCATTCCGCCGCGGTGCTTGCCGTCGTCGGAGAACGCCTCGGGCCGGTCGCGGGCGCGGCGGGACACAGCCTCGGCGAGTATAGCGCCTATGTCGCCGCCGGGGCGCTTACCGCGGTCGATGCCGCCGCTTTGGTTCGCCGGCGGGGGGAGCTCATGCAGCAGGCGGGGCTCGCGCGGCCAGGCGCGATGGCGGCGGTTCTGGGGCTTCCCTCCCACGATGTCGAGCGGGTGTGCGGCGAGGTGGGGCTCGGCGGCGGCACGGTTGTGGCGGCCAACCTCAACGCCCCGGACCAAACCGTTATCTCGGGCGATCCGGAGCCGGTTCAACGGGCGGGGGAGGCCTGCAAGGCCGCCGGCGCCAAGCGGGTGCTGCCGCTCAAGGTCAGCGGTGCCTTCCACTCCCCGTTAATGGCTCCGGCCGCGGCCGGACTCCATGATGCGCTCATGCACGTCAAGATGACCGAGCCGGCGTTTCCGGTTGTGGCCAATGCCAGCGCCGCGCCGGTCACCACGGCGGCCGAGGCTAAGCGGCTGCTCGTCGACCAATTGACCGCCCCGGTGCGCTGGATCGAGAGTGTGCAGAGGCTCGCGGCGCTCGCTCCGGAGGCGCGCTATATCGAGATCGGCCCCGGCACCGTGCTGGGCGGGTTGCTCAAGCGCATCCTCCCGGCACCCGCCTATCTCTCGCTCGGCACCGCGGCCGAAGTGGAGACATTCCTCGCATGACGACGATCGATCTGACGGGGCAGGTGGCGTTCGTCACCGGTAGCACGCGGGGAATTGGACGTGCCGTCGCTGAACGGCTCCATGCTTCCGGGGCGAAGGTCGCCATTCTTGGTCGCCAGGCCGAGCCGGCCTCCGAGGTGGCACGCGCGCTGGGGGCGGGCGCGGCGGGGTTTGCCTGCGACGTTTCGAATACCGCGAGCGTCGAGCAGGCCATTGCGGCGGTCGAGCAGGCGCTGGGGCCGGTGTCGATTTTGGTCAACAACGCCGGCGTCACCCGAGACAACCTCCTCCTCAGGCTTACCGAAGAGGAGTGGGACGTGGTGCTCGACGCCAACCTCAAGGGCGCCTTCCGGACGACGAAGGCGGTGCTCAAGGGAATGATGAAACGCCGGGCCGGCCGGATCATCAACATCACGAGCATCGTCGGCTTGACGGGCAACAAAGGGCAGGCGAACTACGCGGCGAGCAAGGCGGGGTTGATCGGCTTCACCAAGTCGGTGGCCAAAGAGTACGCCAGCCGGAATATCCTCGCGAATTGCGTCGCGCCGGGGTTCATCGACACCGAGATGACCGCCGCCTTGCCCGCTGAGGTCCGGCAGGCATTATTAGGGCAGATCGCCCTGGGTCGCCTGGGCGCACCCGGCAACATCGCGGACGCCGTCCTGTTTCTGGCCTCGGAACTGGCTTCCTACATCACCGGGCAAGTGTTGGTCGTCGACGGCGGCATGGTCGTTTGACGCCGTCCGCATTCACTCTTTCGTGAGGGCCGCATGAGCGACATGGTCGAGAAGGTCAAGGATATCATCGTTGAGGAGCTCGGGGTCGAGCGCGAAAAGCTCACGGACAATGCCAGCTTCATGGAGGATCTTGGTGCCGACTCCCTCGATACCGTGGAACTGGTCATGGCGTTCGAGAAGGAGTTCGACATCGACATCCCCGACGAGGAGGCGGAGAAGTTGCGCACGGTCGGCGATGCCCTGAAGTACCTCCAAGACAAGCTCGGCAAGTAGCGGATGGCTCGTCGGGTCGTTGTCACCGGCCTGGGGCTCGTTACACCGGTCGGGCTTACCGTTTCGGAGACGTGGACCAATCTCCTCGCTGGAAAGTCGGGCGCCGGGCCAATCACCAAGTTCGATCCGGCCCGGTTTCAAGTACGGTTTGCCTGCGAAGTGAAGGGGTTCGACCCGCTCGGCTACATGGACCGGAAAGAGGCCAAGCGGATGGACCTCTTCTGCCAGTTCGCCATGGCGGCGTCCCACCAAGCCATCACGGAGGCCGGGCTCGAGGGCAAGTTTCCGGTGCCGGATCGCACCGGCGTCATCATCGGCAGCGGCATTGGGGGGATGATGACCTTCGAGGAACAGTGTCTCATCTATTTGCAGAAGGGGCCCGATCGCGTCAGCCCCTTCTTCGTCCCGATGTTCATTCCCGATATCGCGGCGGGCCATGTATCGATTCGGTATGGCCTCAAGGGACCGAATCTCTGCACCGTATCGGCCTGTTCCTCCTCGGCGCACGCTATCGGCGAGTCGTACGAAATCATCAAATCGGGCCTGGCCGATTGCATGGTGAGCGGCGGAGCCGAAGCCGCCATCACCGGCATCACTATCGCCGGCTTCCAGAACATGAAGGCCCTCTCGACGCGAAACGATGCGCCGGAAGAGGCCAGCCGCCCGTTTGACAGCGGCCGGGACGGTTTCGTCCTGGGCGACGGGGGCGCCGCGATCGTTCTGGAGAGTCTCGATCATGCGCTCGCGCGGGGCGCCAAGATCCTCGGGGAAGTCGTGGGCTACGGGATGAGCGCCGATGCCAACCACATCACGGCGCCCGCGCCGGACGGCGACGGCGCCCGGCGGGCCATGCTTGCCTGCCTGGCCGACGGCGGGCTGGACCCAAAGGATGTGGGGTACGTCAATGCGCATGGCACCTCGACCCCCCTCGGCGACATCGCCGAAACGACCGCTGTCAAGGCGGTCTTTGGGGAGCACGCGCGGAAGCTGATCGTCGCCTCGACCAAGTCGATGACCGGCCATCTGCTCGGCGGAGCCGGGGCCCTCGAGTTTGTCGCCTCCCTCTTGGTGGTGCAGACGGGCAAGATCCCGCCTACCATCAACCAGGTCACGCCCGATCCCCAATGCGACCTCGACTGCGCTCCGAACCGGATGGTCGAACGCGAGGTCGGGCTGGCCCTCTCCAACTCATTCGGCTTCGGGGGGCATAACGTCACCCTGGCGGTTCGCAAGTTCGCGACGTGACCTCCCCCGGCTCCCCAGAGACGGCGCGACCCTCCACGGCCCCGGCCGGGCTGGCGAGGGCAGAAGGCACACGATAATTTCGCAGTAGACTCAGGGGGAGCATTCGTATGCGGAATCGCGCTCGACTGGTACTGGGCTCACTGGTGCTGGCGGTCTCCACGGC
>JABFSM010000091.1 GCA_013140635.1 Gemmatimonadales bacterium | reverse complement strand
GGGGCGCGCCTCGGCGCGGGACGGCCGGCGGTCGAAGGGGTTGGAGGACCGGAGAACCGCCTCGCGGAAGGTCTTGCTCGGGATGGTGCCCGTTTCGAGGCAGGTGCCGCCGAGGGAGCGGCGCCGTTCGACGAGCGCCACCCGATGGCCGAGCTTGGCGCCCTGAACGGCGGCGCGCTGGCCGGCTGGGCCGCTGCCGATGACCAAGAGATCGAATTGATGGGTGTCGTTCACGAGGTGGCAGAGTCCTCCCTCGGAGTATCATCGGCACCGTTCGGGATATCTTGAGGCCGCCCATGCGCAAAGATTCGAGCATCCGCCCGGTCATCCTGGCCAGCTTCATCGGTACCACCATCGAGTGGTACGATTTCTTCCTCTACGGCACCGCCGCGGCGCTCGTCTTCAACCGCCTCTTCTTCCCGACCCTCGATCCCGTCACCGGCACCCTGAGCGCCTACGGCACTTTTGCGGTGGGGTTCATCGCCAGGCCGATCGGCGGCGCCATCTTCGGCCACTACGGCGACCGGGTCGGCCGAAAGTCGATGTTGATCTGGTCGCTGGTGCTGATGGGGGTGGCCACGACGATCATCGGCCTGATCCCGACCTACGATACGATCGGCGTCTGGGCCCCGATCCTCCTCGTGGTCATGCGGTTTATTCAGGGAATCGGGGTCGGCGGGGAATGGGGCGGGGCGGTGCTGATGGCGGTCGAGCATTCGGGTCCCGAGAAGCGCGGCCTCCATGGGAGCTGGCCGCAAATGGGCGTCCCCGCCGGAAGCCTGCTCTCGACCGGCGTCTTCGCCCTCTTCTCGGTCGGCCTTGCCGAAGACCAGTTCCTAGCCTGGGGCTGGCGGATTCCTTTCTTGCTGAGCGCCGTTCTGATCGGGGTAGGGCTTTTCATCCGGCTCCGGCTGCTCGAGTCGCCGGCGTTCGAGCGGCTCAAGCAGGAGCGGCCGATGGAACGGGTTCCGCTCCTGGCGGTCTTCCGGGATCACCCGAGAGAACTGCTGGTGGGGATGGGAATGCGGGTGGCGCAGAACACCATCTTCTACCTCTACACCGTCTTCGTCCTCAACTACGGCGAGAAGAGCCTCGGCTACTCGCGGGGGACCATGCTCGGCGCGGTGGCTATCGCCTCAGGGATAGGACTCCTCACGACTCCCTTTTTCGGTGCCCTCTCCGACCGAGTTGGGCGCCGGAAGGTTTACCTCGGCGGAGCAATCGCGGCGCTCCTCTATGCGCCGATCTTTTTCTGGTTGATCGGGCAGGGACCGGGGTTCGCGGCGCTCGCCATCGTGCTCGGGGTCAACTTCGGACATGATGTGATGTACGGTCCTCAGGCGGCCTACTTCTCGGAGCTTTTTGGAACCCACGTCCGTTACAGCGGGGCGTCGCTGGTCTATCAATTGGCGTCGGTCTTCTCCGGGGGCCTCGCCCCTTTCATCGCCAAAGTGCTTCTCGACGCGCGGGGTCCCTACGCCGTGGCGGCCTATGTGGTCGGAATGTGCCTCATCACCCTGGTTGCGACGCTCTTCGCGCCGGAAACCCACCGCAAGACACTCTGATCAATACCCTTCGTTGAGCGATTGCAGGAGCGCGTACAGCCCGACGCCCCCCAGAATAGCGAGACCGAACAGCATCGTCTTTCCGACGTTCTTGTAGGGAGTCGCAATCGTCTGGACCTGGGAGAGCGGTATCATCAGCCGGATGATCGCGCGATTGGTCGGATTACCGGTGATGCTGTCGCCGACGATGGCGGGATTGTAGATCTCCACCTTCGAATTGTCCGGCCGCGTGATCCGGACCGCTTCGATTCCGCGGTCGCGAAGGAGCTCTTTGGGTGGCACATTCTGCACCCGCCAGCCCACGCACCCGCTGGCGGCCAAGACCAACCAGGCCAGCGCCATGGCGCGTGCCGCCCGTGTCATCCGCATCCGATTCTCCCGAACATTGTGGGTTCCTGGGCTCGCACCCCCAGTAAGACACCTGACCAAGGCTATCACCCCGTACCGAGCCGACGCCAGCCCTCCTCCCGGAGTCGCCGCGCGGGGGCCAGGAACGGCAACTCGAACGGGCTCCGCTGCGCAATGGCATCGAGCCAGCGAATCGCCTCCGGAATCCGGCCGGCCTCCATCAAGAGCTCGGCCCGGAGAAAACGCTCCGCCGCGCCGGCAAAGAAGGGGGAGGCAACCGCATACTGGAACCAGATGTCGGAGCGGGCGTCTTCGAGGGTGGCGAGCGCCGCGGGGAGTTCGCCCCGGGCCCGCAACAACTCGGCTTGGAGCGTACGAGTGAGGTGCTGGAGCAGCGCCTCCGCCCACTGCGGGATGGGGAGCTCGGCGAGCGATTCCATCTCGAGCGCGGCGGCGGTCAGGTCGCCGGCGCGAACCGCCAGCACACCCCGGAGGTAGGCCCGGAACTGGTGGTGCAAGTCGTTGTGGAACGCGAGCGGGATCGCCATTGCCTGACGGGCGGTGCCGGGATCCCATCGGTCGAGCCGCTCGCGCGCGGCGGCCACTCGGCCCGCTCCCTCGGTCAGAAAGGGAAACGTGGCGAAGAGCGCCCCGGTCTCGAGGGCAAAAGTCGGGTCGAGTCCCTCGACTTCGGCCAACCGCTCGAAGGCGAGGGCCTCACGGCCCCGCGCTAGATCGAGATGGGCCAAGATGACGAGGCCGAATGCCTTGAATTCGGCGGAGCGCGCCGCGGCAAAGAGATCGCGGGCGAAGCGAGCGGCGTCGTCGAGGTTCCCGCCATAGAGGGCCACATCCGAAAAGGCCCGCGCGATGGTGAGCCCCCGGGCCTCGGTCAGTTGCTTGGTGATCGCCCCCTGCTCGGCCATGCGGCCACCCCGGAAGGCCCGAAGCGCCCGGAGGACGAGCGCCTGATCGCCCGCCGGGCTCAGCGTGATGGCGCGCTCGACCAAGGCGTCGAGGTCGCCAATCCTTCCTTCCAACGCCGCAATGCGGGCCAGTTGGACAACCGCGCCGACATGGGAGGGATCGAGCGCCAGCGCCCGCTCGAAGGGGACCCGCGCCTGCGCAATGCTCCGCCCATGATAGGGGTTGCTATGAAAGAGGACGTCGCCCAGGAGAAACCACCCTTCGAGACTCTCGGGCCATGCGGTCACCAGCGCGGCATAGAGACGCTCCGCCTCGTCGCTCTCTCCCCGGATCCAGGCATGCTGCGCCTCGAGGAGGAGGCGGTCATGCTCGGACAGTCGCAACCGGAAGCGGTGCGCCTGGGCCGACGCCTCGCGGGCCGGCTCCATGAGCGCGCTCGCGGCCAGGGCCGCGGCCAGCCGGTACCAGGCAAGCGCGAAGGAAGGATCGGCCTCGGTGGCGCGGCGGAAGGCATCCCCCGCCTCGAAGTAGCTCGCCAGCCGGAAGGCGCGCTCCCCCGCGAGCCACGACTTGAGCGCCGGAAGAGAATCGGTGGTCCGCGCCGCCAATCCCGCTAGGCGGTCGCCTCGACGCTCCTCCTCTTCGGCCACGATCTTCCGGGCCAGCTCATCCACGAGCTCGAAGAGCCCCGCCTCGCTCTCCGCCCGGGCCTCGGCGCGGCTTTCGGCCGGTCCGTTCCGCCCATGAATGGTGATCCGAGCCTCGATGCGGCCGGCGGCGGAGACCACCGAGCCAAGCGCGAAGAGGCCGGCGCCTGAGCGTTCGGCGAGCGCTCGCCCGCGAGCCTCGTTCCATTCTCCCGCCGCGACGGCGCCGAGCGCGAGTCGCGGTTCGACGACGCGGAGGTCTCCGGCGCCGTCGAGCTTGGTGGTGAGGAGGTCGACCATTCCCTCCGCGAGGTAGGCAAGGGAAGGATCGCCGCGAACGGTAAAGGGGCAGATCAGCAGGAGGCGGCCCCCGCCCGGCGCGGCGGGTAATGCGCGCGGCTCCCGCGAGACCGGGGTCTCACCGAGCCTTTCGAAGAGCGCGGCCAGCCGGGTCCGCTCCCGGTCGAGCCACGCTTCGGCGTCGGGCGCGCCGGCTACATAGAGTCCTTCGAGCAGCGGGCCCTGGTAGAGCTCGTGCATGCGCGAGGTGTCACCAGTCCGCGCCGCCTCCTGGAACTCGAGCGCATCGATGGAGATGGCGCCTGGGGCGATCGACACTTCATCGTCGCCGCGGGTCTCGACCACCTGAGGACCGAGCGCCTGGCGGAGGAAATAGAGCGCGCGGCGGAGCGCAGCACGGGCATGTTCTTCATCGAGCTCCGGCCAGAAAAGACCCAGGAGGGTGTCGCGCCGGAGGTATCGCCCCGGCGAGGCGAGGAGGAGATAGACCAGGAGCGCAAGGCGCTTTGGCTGCTGGAGGAGTTGGCGGATTTCGCGACCGTCGCCGGTGCGCAGGTCGACTCCGCCAAGGACTCGAAACATGATCATGATGAGGGGAAGCTAATGAGCAACGGGCGGCGCACTCTGCGCTTGACGCCCAGGCCTCCCGGCTTCATATTCTTCCCCGGAACACTTCCGGGGAACGACATGGGCCGACCCGATCTCGACCTTCTGCAGGGAACCTTGGACGTCCTGGTGCTCAAGAGTCTCTCCTGGGGTCCGTGCCATGGGTACGCGGTGGCACGCTGGATTCGGGAGCGCACCAGTGGGGCTCTCCTCGTGGAAGACCGGGCCCTGTACGTCGCGCTGCACCGTATGGAGGCGCGGCGGTGGATCGTGGCGGAGTGGGGGCTCTCGGAAAACAACCGGCGCGCCAAGTTCTACGCGCTGACCTCGGCGGGGCGGCGAGCCCTTCAGGACAAGCACGCCGACTGGCAGGCCTATTCCAGCGCCGTCTCCACCGTTCTCGACACCGCCACGGCATGACCGACTTCCCTGGGCTTCGCCGCATCTTCCGGCTGGCCGCTAGGCGGCCGCCGATCGAAAGCGAGATCGACGAGGAGATGGCCTTTCATCTCCAGTCGCGCCGGGACGAGCTCATCCGGCAAGGAGTCGCCCCCTCCGATGCGGAGGCCGCGGCGCGGCGAGAATTCGGTGATACCGAGGTCGCCAAGGTCGAGCTCGGCCGCTTACAACGGAGCCGAATTGCCCGGAGCGAGCGCTCCGAGCGGCTGGCCGATCTCGTCCAAGATCTTCGGCACGCCGCGCGGCGGATTCGGCGGCAGCCCGGTTTCGCGTTCGTGGTGGTGAGTACCATGTCGGTCGGGATCGGTGTGGCGGCGGCGGTGGTGAACGTGGCGCGATCGGCCTTCACCCGATCGTTGCCCTTTCCCGAGGCGGATCGCCTCGTCCACCTGTTCGAGCTACAGAAGGCCGCGCCGGGTGAGCCGTCGTCCGGAGGCCGGCGGACCGCGGCGTCGTATCCCAACTTTGCCGATCTCCGAACCGGCGCGCGGACCCTCACGGCGCTCGAGGGATACAACGAAACCAATGTCACCGCGGAGCTTGGCGAAGCGACGTTCCGGCTGCGCGGCGTGCGGGTCACCCCAGGATTCTTCGAAATGCTCGGGGTCCGCCCTCTGCACGGCGCAACCCTGGCCGGCGCGGGCGAGGCCCAGGTGGCGGTCATAACGCACGGGTTCTGGACCCGCCATTTGGGCGCGAACCCCGGCGCGGTCGGCACGAGCCTTCGGCTGGATGGGGGCCCGTACACGGTCGTCGGGATTCTCCCGCCGGAGTTTCAGTTTGCGCCCGCCGGCGGGGGCGAGGTCTGGCTGCCGATTCCACCCAGCGTACCGCAGGCCGCCCAACGGCAGAACAGCTGGCTCAGTCTGGTCGGACGCTTGGGAACCGGGGTTACCGTGGCGCAGGCGCGCGCCGAGCTGGGCACAGTTATGGCACGGCTCGCGGAATCGTATCCGGAGACCAACTTGGGGCGCGGGGTCGAAGTCGTCGGCCTCCGAGACGAGGTGGTCGGTCCGGTCAAACCGATCCTCCTCCTGCTGTTGGGCGCGGTATCGCTGCTCCTGCTGATCGCCTGCGCGAACGTGGCCACGCTCTACCTGGCCCAGGGGCTCGGGCGCCAGCACGAAACAGCCATCCGGCTTTCGCTTGGCGCCGGCCGGTGGCGAGTGGCCCGGCAGGCGATGACGGAGAGTGTGCTTCTCGCGCTCGTGGGAGGGGTGGGCGCCCTGGTTC
>JABFSM010000297.1 GCA_013140635.1 Gemmatimonadales bacterium | reverse complement strand
GGCCATCGTTAGGACCAGGTCGGCGCCTTCCACCAATTCGCGGGTGAGGAGGCGCGCGCGGTGGCCCGAGAGGTCGAGCCCTTTTTCGAGCAGGACCAAGTACGCGCCCTCCGAGGCGGCCGCGCCCTCCCAGGCCCCGATGCCGGCCGAAGAGACCTCGATCCCCGCGATCCCCGCCTCGATGGCCGCCCGGCGCAGCATCGCCTCCGCCATCGGGCTCCGGCAGGTGTTCCCGGTGCAAACGAAGAGGACCTTCATGGGGCCAACCTACCGACCGCCCGGCGCAGTTCGCCGCGCGGCAACGCCCCCTCGCGAATCAAGGCCGGTTGTCTCGACGTGCAATCGACGATCGTGGAGGGTGGCACGTTCCCGAGGGTGCCGCCGTTGAGCACCAGCAGATCTCCGCGGTCGACCGCATCCTGGAAGAGCGCCACGATCTGCTCGGCCCCGGCGGCGGGAGCCTGGCCGGGGCGGTTGGCGGAGGTGGAGGTGAGGGGCTGGTCGAGAAGCGTTATGAGCCGAGCCACCGCACGGTGCGATGTGAACCGCACGGCGTAGCCCCCTTCGGGCCCACGAAGCCGCTCGGGAAGCTTTCCCTCCCCTCCGCGGAGCACCAGCGTGAGCGGGCCCGGCCAGAACGCCTCCGCCAGGGCGCTGGCCGCCGGCGTAAAGATGAGGCCGGTGCGCTCCGCCATGCCGAGGCTCGCCACCAGCAAGAGGAAAGGCTTTCCCTCGGGCCGCCCTTTGAGCGCCGCTAGGCGGTCTACCGATTCGCGGTCCACGGCGGAGCCGAGCCCGTAGACCGTCTCTGTGGGATACGCAAGAAGCCGGTTCCGGCCGAGGTGCTCGCGCACGGCGGCGACGGCAGCCTCGGCATCGGCGGGGGTCTTGAGGGGAAGGATCATCGCTCGGCGGCGAGCGCCTCCGCGAGGAGAAGATCGTCTCGCGTGGTGACCTTGAGGTTGAGCGACGAGTCCGGCACCAGAACCACCTGGCCGCCGAGCCGCTCGACCAAGGAGGCTTCATCGGTGCCGAGCACCCGGTTTCGGCGCGCGTCTGCCATGGCGCGCTCCAGTAGCGCCCGCGGAAATCCTTGGGGGGTCTGAGCCCGCCAGAGCCCGGCGCGCGGCACGGTGCGCCGGATCGGCGGCCGCGCCTCCGTCGAGTCTTCAGCCTCCTTCAGCGTATCGGCGAGCGGGACCGCGGCGATCGCTCCTCGGCCATGCCGCGCTTCGGCGATAACGGCGTCGATGACTCCCGCCGATGGAAAGGGCCGCGCCCCGTCGTGCACCAGTACGATCTGGCATGCCGAAGGCAGCGCGCCAAGCCCCGCCTCCACGGAGTCCATGCGCGCCGCGCCGCCGGAGACGAGGCGGAGCGTGCCGCCGGCGAGCTCTCCGAGCCAGGGCGGAGGCGAGGACGCCAGTTCCGGTGCCAGCACCACGATGGCGGTGTGAAGATCGGGATGGGCCAAGAACGGGCGCAACGTCCGGAGCAGCATCGGCACGCCGCCGATCGGAAGGAACTGTTTGGGCACATCTCCGCCCATTCGTTCTCCGCGGCCCGCCGCCACGACCACGACCCCTACGTCACGCGGCAATGGCTCGTACCAGATCGTCGACGTGCGCAAGCGGCACATGCCGAAGCCCCTGCACGTCGGAACCTTGTCGCGGCGAAGCGAAGGCCCGGCGAAACCCAAGGCGGCTCGCCTCGATGAGCCGCCGCTCGAATCCCCCGATCGGGCGCACCTCCCCACCGAGACCGATTTCTCCGAGGAAGAGGGCATCGGCCGGAGTCGGTTTGTTGCTCAGGCTGGAGAGGAGCGCCGCCGCCACCGCCAGATCGGCCCCCGGTTCCCGAAGCTTGACCCCCGCGGTGACCTGCACGAAGACGTCGAGCTGCGCAAAGCTGGTACCGCCGCGGCGTTCCAGCACGGCGAGAAGCACCGCCAGTCGGCGTGGGTCGAGGCCGGTGGCGACCCGCTGTGGCGTTCCGTAGCCGGACGGAGCGGCCAGAGCCTGGACCTCCACAAGCACCGGGCGGGTCCCTTCCATGAGGGCGGTGACGGCGCTGCCGCTGGTGCCCTCGGAGCGTGCCGCCAGGAAGACCGCGGACGGGTTGGGCACCGCGCTCAGGCCCCGCTCGGTCATCGAGAAGACCCCGAGCTCATCCACCGAGCCGAAACGGTTCTTGGTGGCCCGGAGCAGGCGGTAGTCGAGCGAACTCTCCCCTTCGAAGTAGAGGACGGTATCGACGATGTGCTCGAGGGTCTTGGGACCGGCGATCGTCCCCCCCTTGGTGACGTGGCCGACGACGAAGACCGCGGTGCCGGATTCCTTGGCATAACGCATGAGGTGAGCGGCGCATTCGCGAACCTGACCGACGCTGCCGGGGGCGCTCTCCAAGCTGTCGGTGTAAACCGTCTGAATCGAGTCCAAGACGAGGAGCTCCGCCTTGGACGCGCGGGCCGCCTCGAGAATGGCCTCGAGCCGCGTTTCCCCCAGCACCAGGACCGGCCCGGCGTCTTCGACCAAGCGGTCGGCTCGAAGCCGAAGTTGCTCCGGCGACTCTTCCCCGCTGGCGTAGAGCACATGGCGCCCCGCCGCGCGAAGCCGGGCGGCGGCCTGCAAGAGGAGCGTGGACTTGCCGATGCCGGGCTCGCCGCCGATCAGCGCCATCGAACCAGGCACCACACCGCCGCCGATGACGAAATCGAACTCGGGAATGCCGGTGGTCCAGCGAACGAGCTTGGCGCGTTCGACGTCGGCCAGCGGCTGCGGAACGACCGTACCGACCTTCCGACCTACCGACCGAGCACCCATGCCGGCCGATCGAGATGCCGGCGCCGTGATCGGCTCCTCCGCCACGCTGTTCCACGCCCCGCACGCCTCGCAGCGGCCAGCCCATTTGGGCTGATCGTGACCGCATTCGGCGCACCGATAGACCGACCGTGCGCGAGCCACCCTAGGCTCCGTCTCGCTCGCTGTGGCTGTCGAACCGGGTGAACTGCTTGTGGAAGTGCAGCTTGATGTTGCCGGTCGGCCCGTTGCGGTGCTTGGCCAGGTGGATATCGGCCAGCCCCTCGATGTTCTGGCCGGAGGTTTCGGCCTTTTCGCGAAGGTCTTTGTACATCTCGGGGCGGTGGATGAAGATCACGATGTCGGCGTCCTGCTCGATGGCGCCCGAATCCCGGAGGTCGGAGAGCATCGGGGTCTTATCCCCTCCCCGCTGCTCCGAGGCGCGGGAAAGCTGCGAGAGGGCGATGACCGGCACCTCGAGCTCCCGCGCGAGGGCCTTGAGTGACCGGGAAATGTCGGAGATTTCCTGCACCCGATTCTCCGCGTACTCCGGACTCCGCATGAGCTGGAGATAGTCCACCACGATGAGCCCGACGTCGACCTCGGCGCGGAGCCGCCGTGCCTTGCCCCGCATTTCGAGGAGCGTGAGCGCCGGGCTGTCGTCGATCCAAATTGGGCACTGCTGCAGAATGCCGGAGGCGCGCGCCAGCTTCGGATAGTCGGAATCCCGAATGCGCCCCTGCCGCACCGCCTGGCTGTCGATCATGGCCTCCGCACAGAGCATCCGCTGCACCAGCGAATCCTTGGACATTTCCAGCGAGAAGATGGCGACCCCCTGCCCTTTGTGCGCCGCGTTGGTGGCGATATTGAGGCAGAAGGCGGTCTTGCCCATCGACGGACGGGCCGCCACGATGATGAGCTCCGACTTCTGGAACCCCGACGTCAGTCCGTCCAAATCTGCGAAGCCGCTCGGAACTCCGGTAACCGCAGTACCGCTGCGATGGAGCGTTTCAATGCGCTCCATCGTCGGCCAGAGCATCTCTTTGATGCGGGTGAATCCGTCGGTCCGGCGCTCCTGCGAAATCCGGAAGATCCGGCCCTCCGCCTGATCGAGGAGCTCGTTCGCGCTGAGCTTGGCCTCGTAGGCCTGCTGGATGGTGCCGGTCGAGGCCTCGATGAGCCTCCGGAGAATCGACTTCTCGCGAAGGATCTTGATGTGGTGCTCGAGGTTGGCCGCGGTGGCGACCGATTCGATCAGCTCGCCGAGATACTCGACCCCTCCGACCGTTTCGAGTTCATTCCGCCGGAGCAGCTCGTCGCGGAGGGTGACATGATCGATGACCACGCGCTGCTCGGTGAGCGCCACCATGGCGCGAAAGAGCCGCCGGTGCGCCTCCTTGTAGAACACAGAATGGTCGAGCAGTTCCGCCGCGCGGAGCGCCGCATCCTGGTCGAGGAGCATCGCCCCGAGCACCGCCTGTTCCGCGTCCGGGCTCCAAGGCGCGGACCGGAGGCTTTGCTCAACGGTCGAGAAGCTGTCGGGCGATACGGATGTCATCCCAGGTGGGCTTCTTCCAATTCGGGTTACGAAGGAGGGCCGCCGGGTGGTACGTCACGACCAGCGGAATCCCATGGAAGGAATGTACCCTTTCTCGGAGGTCGGCGAGGCTTCGCTTGACCTTGAGCAACGTTTCGGCCGCCGTTGCCCCGAGCGCCACCAGCACCTTGGGGGCAACGAGGTCGATCTGCCGATCGAGGTACGGCCGGCAGGTTGCGATCTCGTCGGGAAGTGGCTTCCGGTTCTGGGGGGGCCGGCACTTGACGGCGTTGGCAATGAACACCTGCTCGCGCCGGAGTTCGACCGACTCGATGATCTGGGTGAGCAACTCCCCTGCCCGGCCGACGAAGGGCCGCCCGGTCTCATCTTCCGTCTGGCCGGGACCTTCGCCGACGAACATGAGTCGGGCCGACGGGTTCCCCTCACCCGGCACCGTCTTGGTACGTCCTTCGCAGAGAAAGCACTTAGTGCAGGAGGCGATGGCCGCAGCCACTTCGTCCAGGGAGTTCCATGGCGATGGGGCTTCGAGGAGGCCGCTCTCTTTGCGCTCGACTTGAATCCCATGCGCGGTCGGAATCGGCGGTGCGTCGTCGGTCCAGTGCTTGGGGCCTTTCTTCGATCCGGGAGGGGAGACTGCTTCGGCGGCTTCGCCGCCTCGCAGTGACCCCCCGTCATTGCGAGGGGCCGTGGGGATAGGGTCATTGCGAGGGGCCACGGGCCCCGAAGCAATCTCCCCGAGATCGCCACGGCCGCTGTCGCGGCCTCGCGATGACTCCCCGAGCGGCGCGGAGAGAATCACCTCGTTGCCCCCCAGTGCTTTCTGAAGTTCGAGGTACTTGCGCGCGTCAACCAAGCCGAGCCTCCACACGGTCGAGGATCCACCCCGCCACCTCGCTCTTCGACGCGAGCGGCATTTCCCATCGGCCGCCGTCACGATCGAAAATGGTGACCCTATTCGTATCCACTTCGAAGCCGGCGCCGGCCTCGGTGGCATCGTTGACGACGATCAGATCCAAGTCCTTTCGAATCAGCTTGGCCTTCCCCTTTGCCTCCGGGTCTCCAGTCTCGAGCGCAAAGCCGACGATGACCGACCTGGCGCGGCGCTTGTCCTTGGTGGCCAGAAGGACGTCCTCGGTCGGTTCGAGCGCGATCGTCAGCGATCCCTCCGTGCGGGGACGCTTCCCGGCCTCCGGCTTGGCGGGGCGATAGTCCGCCGGCGCCGCCGCCATCACCAGCACGTCAGCATCGGGAAGAGCCGCTCCCACCGCCCGCTCGAGATCGGCCACCGTCTCGATCCGCTCGACCCGGACCCCGGTAGGCACCGGCTCCGCCGACGGGCCGGAAAGGAGCGTCACGTCGGCGCCCCGATACCACGCCGCTCGCGCCAGCCGGTAACCCATCTTGCCGCTCGAACGATTGGTGATTGTGCGGACCAGGTCGAGCGGCTCCCGCGTCGGACCCGCGGTCACGACCACCCGCTTCCCGGCCAGCTTACCGTTTCCCTGCAGGATGCGGCGGGCGTAGTCGAGAATCGTGTCGGGCTCGCTCATTCGCCCGGGCCGTTCGGACGGGCCTTCGGCAAGGGCTCCTCGGTCGGGACCGACGAGACCGAACCCCCGCTCCCGAATCAGCGTGAGGTTTCGCTGCGTCGGGAGGGCGGCGTACATCTCGTCGTTCATGGCGGGAGCGAGGAGCACAGGACCACGCCGGGCTAGGAGTATGCTGGTCAGCAGGTCGTCGGCA
>JABFSM010000225.1 GCA_013140635.1 Gemmatimonadales bacterium | reverse complement strand
GGGGAACGCCCACCAGGGCGCCTAACCGTTCCGCCTCGTGCGCCGGCCAGGGGCCGGCGGCGAGCTCCGGGCGCGCCTCGAGTGCCACCGCCGCGAGATCGGCCAGCCACCGCCCGTGCCGCTGCATCCCCTCCTGCCAAGCTTGGAGCTCGCGCACGAGGATAGCGCGTTCGCGGCGGAGCGCCGAGTCGAGCGCTCCCGCGGCGCGGCGCACCATCGCGGGACGGGCGGCCGCGATGACCCCGTTGGCCAGGAGGAAGGCCACGAGCACCGCGCCGACGGCGATCGTCTCCCCGGACCATCGCCGGCGCCGGGACGCTTCGCTCAAATCGCCTTCTCCCGGAGCCAACGCGCCCGCTCTCGGCTCACCGCTAGGCGGGTGCCGTCGCGCAGGAGGACCCGAAAGCGTCCCCCCTCCTCGGCCAGGAAGCTTTCCACCATTCCCAAGTTGACGATGTGCGAGCGGTGGATGCGGACGAAGCTCGCGGGGAGCATCCGCTCGAGGTCGGAGAGGCGGAGCGCCGCGAGGAGCCGCCGTTCCGCGGTGTGAATCGAGACGTAGTCGTCGGAGCCCTCGAAGCGGGTTACTCCTTCGATCCGGACCGGGGTCACCCGGCCCCGCTCCCGCACGAAGAGCCACTCGAGCGGCGCGGCGCCGAGCGCGAGCTGCCCCCGCTCCACGGTGGCTGCCGGATCTTCCAGGGCGAACGATTCGCGGATCCGGCCGAGGGTGGCCTCGAGCCGCCGGCGCCCGAACGGCTTGAGGAGATAGTCCAGCGCTTGGGCCTCGAATGCCGCCACCGCGTACCGGTCGTACGCGGTGGTGAAGACCACGGTGGGGCGGTGGGAGATCCGGTTGAGCACCTCGAGGCCGGTGCACCCCGGCATCATCACGTCGAGGAAGAGGAGTGCCGGCTTGAGCTCGTCCACCGCGCGGACCGCGTCGGGGCCGTCGGATACCTCTCCCACGAGCTCGATCCAGGGGATCCGCTCGAGGAGGGTGCGGAGCCGGCGGAGCGCCAGCGGCTCATCGTCGGCGATCAATGTGGTGACCCGGTCCGTCATCGCTCACCGCTATGGCTTACGCGTCGCCTCCTCGTAGGCCCCGCCGACCATGCCCGCGATAAAGATACTCCAGCGGTCCTCCGCGATCGGCTCGTTGGCGGTGAACCGCGTTCGGAACGGCTCCATCGTCACCTGGGCCACCGTCTCCTCCTTCGTCTTCCCGGCGGCGATGGCCCCGCGGACCGCAGTCAGGGTCGAGTCGATCAGCGCGATCGTCAGGTCGAGGTACTTCGTGTCGTGCATCACCTCGCCGTGGCCCGGCACGATATGAAGGGGGTCGAGCACCTTGACCGCCCGGAGGGTGCGGAGCCACTCCGAAGGATTGGTCCCCCCCGCGTACGGGACCGGATCGACCAGCATGTCGCCGGTCACCACCACCCGCTCCGCCGGGAGCCAGAGAATCGCGTCCCCTGGCGTATCGCCCCGTCCCAGGCTCAACATGTCGATCCGCCGCGGTCCCGCCCAGACCGTGAGCTTCTTCTCGAAGGTGACGGTCGGCGGGACCGGCTTGATGCTGCGCGCCTCCACCGTGTAGTAGTGGCGGAAGGCCTGCCGCTCCATCTCGAAGAGCGCGCGCCGGGGCGGGGTGAGAGGTCTCCCGGCCATGTCCAAGCCGGCCTTGTAGAGCGAGTCGTAGGAATCGGACACCTTGAGGAGGGCGTCGGGAGGCCGGGTGGCGAAGAGGTTCACCACGCCGCGGATCATTGCGCTCCGCATGCTGTCGGTCCCGATGATCTCGATCCCGGGAAAGGTCTCCACGTATCCCTGGACGCCGAGGACGTGGTCGCCGTGGTGATGGGTGAGGAGAAGGCGGGTCACCGGTTTCGGGGTGACTCCCTTGAGAAGGGCGAGCATGCTCCGCACCGCCCCCGGAGTCCGGCTGGCGTCCACCGCCAGGACGTCGGCGTCGTTGACCACGAATACCGTGTTGCCGTGGACGAAGGAGGACAGGGCCGAAGCGCGAGGCTCCTTGACCACGTGGACCCCCGGAACGACTTCGATCATGGTGAAGGCTGGAGGACCGTACGGCCCCGTCCGTTGGGCCAAAAGGGCGCCGGGGAGGGCCAGCCAGGCGAGAGTACTGAAGAGAGGACGCATCGAGTAGGCTCCGTGAAGGGCGTCGGACGGAACCTCGCCCTCGCGACGCCCCTTGGGGAGCGGGACTGGGGGGAAGAATCGGCCAACCCCCCATTTCGGTCGGTGAACGCATTCGAAGTGGCGGGAGTTGCCCAAATCGCCTGCGACATTTATACTTACGGGCTCTGAACTTACGCGGATCGGGAACTGATGTACGTCATTTTCAAGGCCAAGGGCAAGCAGTTCAAGGCGGAGGAGGGGATGACTCTCCGTTTGCCGCGCTTCGATGCCGAGCCCGGCGCCACAATCACCTTTGACGAGGTCCTGCTGGCGTCGAAGGACGACAAGATCACGGCCGGCGCACCGCTCGTGAAGGGCGCTTCCGTCACCGCCGAAGTTATCCGCGAGGGCAAGGGCGAGAAGATCTACGTCTTCCGCTTCAAGCGCCGCAAGAACATTCGCCGCAAGACCGGCCATCGGGAGAAGTTCACCGAGGTTCGGATCACCGGCGTCAAGGTAGGGTAACCCCATGGCTCACAAGAAGGGCGTAGGCTCCTCCAGGAACGGCCGAACCAGCAACCCACAGTACCTGGGCGTCAAGCGATTCGGCGGGGAGCGCGTTATTTCCGGGAACATCCTCGTGCGGCAGCGGGGCACGAAGTTCCACGCCGGAAAGAATGTCCGCCGCTCCAACGACGATACCCTCTTTGCCGTGGCGGATGGCGTCGTGAAGTTCGAGTGGAAGGACAAAGGACGGCAGAAGGTCTCGGTCTACCCCGAAGTGGTGGCCTAAGGGCAAGGATCGAGGTCGAGGATTCAGGATTGAGGATTCAGGGGCGCCTTCCGAGGCGCCCTCTTGATTTGTAGGGCAGTTCCCTCAATCCTGAATCCTCATTCCTCACCCCTACACTTGAAACCTTCCCCGATACACCGCCGTCCGGAAACGCTCTTCGGAAAGGATTACCGCCATGTCTTCCATCTTCGACCGCCTCAATTCGGAAATCGACCAAATCGGCGATCGGGTTCGCAACGCCTTCGAGTCGAGCAAGCTGCACGTCGAACGGAGCCGGCTCATTGGGTTGCGGAGCAAGGCCGCCTACAAGCTCGGCATGCAGGTATTCAAGAAGGAGCGGGGCGGAGAGCCCAATCAGGCGGAAATCGACGCCCTCTTTGCCCAACTTGACGACATCACCGCGAAGATCGCCAAGGTCGACCGCGAGCTCGACGAAGTGCATGGCGAAACGGTGAGCGTCGATGAGCAACCCGCTCCGCCCGCCGAAACGGCGGAAGCGGAAGTGACGAAGGCGGCCGAGTAGGCCGCCTTCGCTGTTGCCGCGTCGCCGTCATTGCGAGGGGCCGTAAGGCCCCGAAGCAATCTCTAATGCGGTGGCACCCTCCGATACTTGTCGCGCAGCTCCGTTTCACGGGTTTGGAGCGAGGTCTCTCGCCCACGGACGTACACCTTCTCCGCCGAACTCGAAAAGTCGAACGGATCCCCCGACCAAATAACCAGGTTCGCCACCTTGCCCATGGCCAGCGTGCCGTAGTCGGCAAGGCCGAAGTGCGCCGCGGGAACCTGTGTAATGGCCCTCAACGCGTCGTCCCAGTTCATGCCGTTGCGCACCGCATTGCCCGCGGCGTACCGGACGTTGCGCTCCCCGCCGGGATCGCCCTGCGCGATGATGACCTCGACGCCCCCTTCGCGGAGCAACGCACCGTTGTCCAGCCGCGCGCCGAGTCCGTCGAAATCGGGGATGTCCTTGTTCGGCTCGATGACGGCCGGAACGCCGGCGGCCGCGATTTCCCTCGCCACCTTCCACCCTTCGACCGCGCCATAGAGAATGACGTGGAGGCGGAATTCGCGCTTGAGCCGAAGCGCGTTCTCGATGTCCATTCGGCGATTGGCCACGATCAACACCGGCACTTCGCCCCGGAGAGCGGGAAGGAGCGCCTCGAGCTCGCGCGCCGGCGCGCTGAGCGGCTGCATGGCGGCGCGCTGATAGTCGAGGCGGCGGCGTGAATACTCCTGCGCATCGGCAAAGAGGCGACGGACCGTCGCCATCGTGCCGGCACGGCTCCCGCCACCCGCCTGCTTGCTGTTGGTGCTGAGGTCGAGCACGATACCGGCATTTCGCTTGGCGATCATCTCCTCGATTCGGTCGCCCGCGAAATTGACCGCTACCGCCTGGCCGGCGAAGAACGACCCGCCAGGCAAGAGGATGCCACCGGTAACCCCTCCGGTCCGCGCGACGGCGATGTTGAAGGATGCTGGATCGAGCGCTTCGGCGGGATTGAATGAGGGGTTGATGTCGCCCTGGAGCCGCCCTTCGCCGAAACCGTTGAGACCGCCCACGCCGAGTCCGGCGCCGGCGCTTGAGTGAATCAACCCGGGGGTGACCCATTTGCCGGTGGCGTCGACGCGTGCGGCCCCGGTCGGGATCGGCACATTGGCGCCGACCGCGGTGATTCGGCCGTCGACCATCACGACCGTCCCGTTCGGAATGCGAGGACCGGAAACGGGATAGACCGTTCCGCCGGTGATGGCGATCGTCTGCGCGGCAAGGGCTGCCGGTGCGAGGGCGCTGATTGCGAGCGCGCGAAGAGCGGCGTTCATCGTCCCACCCCCGGAGCGGTCTGCCCAAGATTGAAGTCGGTCTTGTATTGCTTGCTCGGATCGAGGCGGTCGAAGACCAGCCATCCCTCGTTCCAGACCTTTTCCGCCTTGGAGTAGACGGAGAAGGGGTCTCCCGACCAAAGCACCACATCGGCCATCTTGCCGGCCTCGAGAGTGCCGGTCCACTTGTCGAGCCCCAAGACACTCGCCGGATTGGCGGTGATCCAGCGAAGCGCCTGATCGCGCGTCAGCGTGATGCCGGCCCGGAGCCCGGCATAGTAGGCCTTGGCCATGTCCTGGTTCATTCGCTGAATGCCGTCGGGGCTGTCGGTGTGGATGACCGTGCGGGCGCCCGCCTGGGTCAGCAGGGCGGCATTCTCCAGAATCTGGTCGAACGCCTCCATCTTGAACCCACCCCAGTCCGACCAGACCGAGGCCGCCGTTCCCGCCGCGGCCAGAAGATCGGCCACCTTGTAGGCTTCGATACCGTGATGGAACGACTGGATCTTGAAGCCGAATTCCTTTGCGAGGTCCAGCATCTGCGCCATTTCATCGGCGCGGTAGCAGTGGTTCTGCACCAGGATCTCGCCGCGGAGCACGCCCGCCAGGGTCTCGTTCTTCAGATCTCGGCCGGGGGGATCGCCCTTGC
Organism: Gemmatimonadales bacterium; assembly: GCA_013140635.1. Taxonomy (GTDB): domain Bacteria; phylum Gemmatimonadota; class Gemmatimonadetes; order Gemmatimonadales; family GWC2-71-9; genus JABFSM01. The sequence goes on along the minus strand of JABFSM010000225.1, from coordinate 699 downwards.
GGTCCTTGAGCCACTTGTCCCAGCGCTGGCGGTACTGCTCGGCCGCGATGAAGGCGGCGCGGTAGCCCGCCATGTTTCCCATCCGAGTGGACGGGCCCCGGTTTTGATAGACCCGCTTCGGATTCTCGCCGCAGGCCATCTTGACGCCGTACGGCGCGCCCGGAAACTTCATTTCCTGCACCGTGCGGGCCGGCACGAGGCGGACGATCGCCGACCGCCCGCCGACCAGATTCGCCGAGCCGGGCAGCACCTGCATAACCGTCACACCACCGGCAATCGCGAGCGGAATCTGCGGGTCCTGGGGCCAGATGGAGTGCTCGGCCCAGACCTCGGCGGTCACCGGATTGGTGGCCTCGTTGCCGTCGCTCTCGGCCTGCGTGCCGGGCGCCGCGTACACCCCGAGGTGGCTGTGGGTATCGATAATGCCCGGCGTCACGAACTTGCCGGTGCCGTCCACGACCACAGCATCGGCGGGCGCCTGCACCCCCGCGCCGACCGAAACGATCTTCCCGTCGCGGAAAAGCACCGATGCGTTGGGAATTTCCTGCCCTGCGGCCGTCAGCACCGTCGCATTGCGAATGAACACCGGAGGGTTGGGCCGGCGCCGATAGGTTGACGGATACTGGGGCCGGTCGATGCTGAGGGTATCGGTGAACTTGGCCGGGCCCTCGGCTGCCGCGGCGGCGGCCGGCGGGGGAG
>JABFSM010000090.1 GCA_013140635.1 Gemmatimonadales bacterium | reverse complement strand
AGATCGCGCTGGCATTGAACGCACCCACGCTGTCGAGCGACTGGGCATTGATACTGCCCCCCACCCCGTAGCTCAGGCCGTCTTGCTGCCGAATGCGCGTGGCCAGGCGTGAGTTGAGGAACCCCCCGCCCAGCATGTAGCCCCCGAGCACCAGCGCGGCATACTCGCGGCTATCGTCGCGAAGCTTCAGATTCTGGCCGGCCACGAACACGGCATTCGCCTTGTCCGGCGTCTCGATCTTCTCGGAGAATCGGGGCACATCGAAGAACTGCCGCTTGAGCCGGGCGAACGGCTTGGGGCTCTTCCACTCGCCGAAGAGCTCCCCGACCGCGGCCGCGACCGAGTCCTTGGCAAAATCACCCACCACCGCCACATCGCCGTACGACGCCCCGACCATCTCGGCGTAGACGCCCTTCACCTGGTCAACGGTCAACGCCTTGAGGTTCGCGATCTGCTCATCGATCGTTTCGTTGTAGAGCGGATGCTCCCGAGGATAGGGGGTGAGCCGCCGCGCCAGCGCAACCGTAGCGAGCACCCCAGGCTCCGACCTATTCGTCTCCAGACCGGAAAGCTGCGCCGACTTCCAGGTTTCGAATTCGGCGGCGGGAAAGGCCGCCGTCTTGAGCACCTCGGCGGTGAGGCGGAGCGCCGGAATCAGATTCGCGCGGGTTGTGGAGATGTTCGCCGTGAGCGTATTCCCCGTCCCGCCGAAGAAGACCTGGGCTTTGATCTTGTCGAACTCGTCCTGGAGTTGTTGCCGGCTCTTGGTGACGGTACCCCGGCTCAGCATCGGGGCCACGGCACGCGCCGGCGTGCTCCGCCCGCTCAGCGCCTTCTCGTCGCCGAAGCGAAGGGTCACCACCGCGTTCACCGTATTCCCGCGGGTCGTCTTTGGAAGCAACGACAACTTCATCCCGCTGGGCAGCATGGAGCGTGTGGTCCGGGCGTCCACCACTTCGGGAGTCGGGTTGAAGTTCTCACCCGCCGCCAGCAGGGCGTTCCCCTTGTAGTCCTTCGTGATGGCCACGATTTCGGCGTCGCTCACGACGGGGATTTCCGCGCGATCTGGCTTCTCGGTCGGATGGAAGAGGCCGAGGGTTCGGTTCGAGGGCTTGAGGTAAGCCTGCGCCACCCGCTGCACGTCGGCGGGCGTCACCAATTTGATCCGGTCGCGGTTCACGAAGAGAAGGCGCCAGTCACCCTGCGACGCCCACTCGGTGAGCGCCAGCCCCACGTTGCCGGAGCTGTTGAGCAGCAGATCGATATTCTTGAGGAGCGAACCCTTGGCCCGGTCGACTTCCTCTGCGGTGGCCGGCACCGCGGCCACGGCCTCGACGGTCTGGACGAGCGTGGCACTCGCGTCGTCGAGCGCTTGATCCTTGCGAAGGGTGGCCGTCCCAACGAGCAAGCCAGGCTCCTTGAACACGAAATCGAAGGAGCCGGATGCCGAGGCCTTCTTCGTCTCGACCAGCGCCTTGTAGAGCCGCCCGCTCGGCGCGTTGCCGAGAAGGTGGGCGAGCACTTGCACGGCGGGATAGTCGGGGTGGGGGCCGGCGGGGACATGGTACGCGACGAGCGCCAACTGCACGTCGCCCACTCGCCGGAGCGACACGGTCCGCTCGCCGTCCTGCGTCGGCTCCTGGGTGTAGGTCTTGAAGATGATATTACCGCGCTCGAGCGAACGGATCGGCCGGGGAATCGCGCCGAACTTCTTCACGATCAGATCGAGCACCTTGGGCTCGTCCACCTTGCCCGCCACCACCAGCACGGCGTTGTCGGGCTGGTAGTACTTCCGATAGAACGCCTGCAGCCGCTCGATCGGAACGTTTTCGAGGTCGCTCCGCGCCCCGATGGTGGTCTTCCCGTAGTTGTGCCAGATGTACGAGGCGGCCTGAGTGCGCTGGAGGAGGACGTTGAAAGGAGAATTCTCCCCCGACTCGAACTCGTTCCGCACCACGGAGAACTCGCTCTCCAGATCCTTCTTCGCGATAAAGCTGTTGACCATCCGGTCGGCTTCGAGATCGAGCGCCCAGTCGATGTGCGAGTCGGTGGCCGGCACGGTCTCGAAGTAATTGGTGCGGTCGAACCAGGTGGTGCCGTTCGGCCGTGCGCCCCGCTCGGTCAGCTCCTGCGGAATATTCGGGTGTTTGGGCGTCCCCTTGAACACCAGGTGTTCGAGGAGATGGGCCATCCCGGTCTCCCCGTACCCCTCATGCCTGGAGCCGACCAGGTAGGTGATGTTGATCGTCGCCGTCGGCTTGCTCTGGTCGGGAAAGATCAGGACCCGGAGCCCGTTCTGGAGCGTGTACTCCGTGATCCCCTCGACCGAGGCGCCCTTGGTGACGCCGGAGGGAACTTGGGCGGCGAGCGGACCCGCCAAGGCCAGGAGGAGGAGAAGAGGTCCGGTGTTCGTCGACCGGTTCGAGCGGGTGGCATGTCTCATGGGATCCTCGTCATAACGTCTGAGAGAACGGGGGAGAGATGGAATATGCCGACTGGCCGGCGAAAGTGTGAGCGGCCAGGATTGATCTTCGGTGTTTGTTCGGGTATTGTAGGGAAGCCCATCCTGGAGCCCCAATGACCGCCACCATGAGCCTTGGACAACGGCTCGACCTCCTTATTTCCCTGGCCGCCGCCGACCAGGACGATGCCGGCGCCCTTCCCCCAAGACTACGCAATGCCGGAAGCTCCGGTGCCATTGGGCCACTCAACCTTCGGACGGTGCGCCCCGGACCGGGCCGGAAGATGACCCTGCTCCGCGTCCTCATGACCAATGCCTGCAGCTTCAATTGTCATTACTGCCCGATGCGGCGGGATCGGGAGCTCCCCCGCACCCTCCTCAAGCCCGCCGAACTGGTCCGGATCTTCCTTGAGGCCCACCGGCGCGAGTGGTGCCAAGGGCTCTTCATCACCACCGGTATTCCGGGCCGCCCGGTCAAGGTGATGGACGACCTGATCGAGGTCCTGGAACTCCTCCGCGAGCGGCACCGGTTTGCCGGCTACATCCATGTCAAGATGGTGCCTGGCGCGGAGCCGGCCCAAGTCGAGCGGCTCACCGCCCTGGCCAGCCGGGTCTCGTTGAACCTCGAGGCCCCCTGCGGCGCGAGCCTCAGCGCCATCGCGCCGGACAAGGACTTCACCGTTTCCCTTGCCGGACTTCGGCAAGTGCGCTCGCTCGTGGTGCGCGAGTGGGCCGAAGAGGCGGACGGCAAACGAAGGGACCGCCTTCATCCCGGTGGAACCTCGGGAATGACGGTTCAATTCGTCGTCGGCGCCACACCCGATACCGATAGGACGCTCCTTCGGTCGGTGCGCCGTCTCTACGCCCGGGGCGGCGTCCATCACACCCACTTCAGCGCCTTTCGCCCGATCCGCAACACGCCGATGGAACAGGTAAGGGCCGCACCGGCGCTTCGGGAGCACCGCCTCTATCAGGCCGACCATCTGCTGCGGCAGTATGGCTTCGAAGAGGCGGAGGTGGTCTATGGGCCGGACGGCAACCTTCCGCTCGGCGTCGACCCGAAGAGTGCCTGGGCGCTCTCGCATCCGGAGCGATTCCCGGTCGAGGTGCGCACCGCCTCCTATGCGGAGCTCATCAGGGTGCCTGGCGTCGGCCCGTTGTCGGCCCGTCGGATCGTGGCGGAACGGGCCGGGACGATCTTCCGGGGGCTGCGGGATCTGGTCCGGCTCGGGGTAATGGGAGCTCGCGCGGCCGGTTTCCTCACGGTGGGCGGCCGGCGGCTCCAACAGGAGCGCTGGGCCGAGCAGATCGGATTCTGGCGGCCGGAGGAGGGGGTCGGTGCCGGACACCAGATCTACGAGTTCAGCCCGGGGACCTTTCGATGATTGGGCAGGCGCAACGTTGTCCAAACTGCGGGCATCCAATGGGGCAGCCGGTCTGGACAAGCTCCCGGCGCCGCCACCTCATATAGGACCCCACGATGTCGAACCTGAAGCTGGCCTTCCGCTCGCTCTTTCGGACGCCCTTCGTCACCATCGTGGCGGTCGTTTCCCTGGCGTTGGGCATCGGAGCCAACGCAGCGATCTTCTCCCTTTTCAATCAGCTCCTCCGCCGCCCGCTGCCGGTTCAGGATGCGGCGCGGCTGGTCAATATGGCAGCCCCGGGGCCAAACCCCGGCTCGCAGTCGTGCAACAACGCCGGTGGCTGCACCGAGGTGTGGAGCTATCCGATGTTCCGGGACCTGGAGCGCGCCCAGACAACCTTCGAAGGAATTGCGGCGCACCGGCTTTTCGGCGCCAATTTGGCGCTCCCGGGTCAGACCCCGGTCAGTGGAGACGCCATGCTCGTCTCCGGCTCCTACTTCCCCGTCCTCGGGCTGCGGCCCGCCCTGGGCCGGCTCCTCACCCCGGCCGACGACCAAACCATCGGCGGACACTTCGTGACGGTGCTGAGCCACAGCTACTGGACCACCCGCCTCGGCTCTGACCCGAACATCCTCGGCAAGGGCATCGTGGTGAACGGGCATCCATACACTGTCGTGGGAGTGGCGCCCGAGGGATTCAGCGGAACCACCCTCGGCACTCAGCCCCAGCTGTTCGTGCCAATCTCCATGCGCGGGCAGACGACCCCGGGGTTCCGCGGTTTCGAGCGGCGGACGAGTTACTGGGCCTATCTCTTTGCCCGCCTCAAACCGGGGGTCTCGATGACCCAGGCCGCGACCGCCATCAACCGCGTCTACGTACCGATCGTCCGGGACGTCGAAGCGCCGTTGCAGCAGGGCATGAGTGAGCAGACCATGGCCCGGTTCAAGGCCAAGACCGTCGTCCTCGAAGATGGGCGCCGTGGCCAAAGCCAGCTCGACGGGGAGGCCCGCACGCCGATCATCCTGCTCTTCGCGCTCACCGCGCTGGTGTTGATCATCGCCTGCGCCAACATCGCCAACCTGCTGCTGGCCCGCGGGGCCGGCCGGACCATGGAAATGGCCGTCCGCCTCTCGCTCGGCGCGGGTCGCGGGCAGCTCGTTTCCCAACTCCTGGTCGAGTCGTGCCTCCTCGCCCTCTTGGGGGGCGCGGCAAGCCTCTTAGTGGCGCGCTGGACCCTCGGGGGCATCGGGGCGATTCTGCCCACCGATTCGGCCAATAGCCTTACGCTCACGCTGCAGCCGGCGGTCGTGGCCTTCACGGCGGTGCTGGCGCTAGGCACCGGATTGCTCTTCGGGCTCTTCCCCGCGTTGCATAGCACGCGCCCCAATCTCATCGGCACCATTCGGGCCAACACCGGGCAGATCACCGGCGCCAAGAGTGCCTCACGATTCCGCACCTCGCTCGTGACGGCGCAGATCGCCCTCTCGATGGCGCTCCTCGCCTCGGCGGGGCTCTTCATCAAGAGCCTGCTGAACGTGAGCCGCATCGATCTCGGCCTCAACGTCGACAATGTGCTGGCCTTTGGCATCGCGCCGGAGCTCAACGGGTATACGCCCGCCCGGTCGGCCGTGCTGTTCCGCAGAGTGCAGGAGGAACTGTCGGGAGTGGCGGGGGTCACCTCGGTGTCGTCCGCGCTTGTGGGTATCCTGTCCGGCAACAACTGGGGTAACAACGTCGAAGTCGAGGGGTTCAAGAGCGGGCCCGATATCGACTCGAACTCGCGATACAACGAAGTGGGCGCCGGTTACTTTGCCACGCTCGGCGTGCCCCTGATCGCCGGACGCGAATTCACCGCCGCAGACGGGGCCGGCGCCCCCTTGGTGGCGGTCGTCAACGAGACCTTCGCGAAGAAGTTCGGGCTGGGGCGGAATGCCGTCGGTAAGCGGATGTCGATGGGGGGCAGCGAGCTCAACATCGAAATCGTCGGCCTGATCAAAGACGCCAAGTACAGCGACGTTAAGCAGGAAATCCCCCCGGTGTTCGTCATCCCGCACGCTCAAGACACGACACTCGGACAGGTCAGTTTCTACGTCCGGACCTCCCTCCCTCCCGAGCAACTGGCGCAGGCGATCCGGACCGTCCTCGCCGGCCTCGATCCGAATCTTCCGGTCGACAACCTCAAGACCCTTCCGCAACAGGTGCGGGAGAACGTCTTCCTCGATCGGATGATCAGCATGCTGAGCGCGGCGTTTGCCGCACTGGCCACGCTCCTCGCCGCCATCGGGCTCTACGG
>JABFSM010000250.1 GCA_013140635.1 Gemmatimonadales bacterium | reverse complement strand
GGAAGATAGAAAACATAATCAAATTATGATTTGCAGCCTACGACGGTCCGGTGGGAGAGGTTTCAACCTGCACCCGAAACCGCCTCACCCGACCCGGCGTAGATTCCTGCATGGACACCTTTGGCCATGGCGTCACCGCGCTTTGGGCTCCGGCCAGCTTGCCGGGCGCACTGCTCCTCACCGCCAACTACGACCGGCAGCGGTTCGCCCGGCATTGGCATGACGAGTATGTCGTCGGCATCACCGTGCGCGGCGCGCACGCCTTCCAGTGCCGAGGCCGGGACAACGTGGTGCAGTCGGGTGAGGTCGCGCTGGTCGACCCCGGAGAGGTGCACACCGGCCACGCCCTCGGCGGGGACGGCTGGGGCTATCGCAGCTTCTTCGTGTCGCCGGCGCTGATGCGGGAGATCTGGACCGACCAGGGTGGGAGCGGTGAGCCCTGCTTCGAACGATCGACCGCGCGGGATCCCGAGGTCGCGAATGCACTGGTCGGAGCGCACCGGGCCCTTGAGGCGGAGCCGGCGACCGACCCGCTGGAGCGGGAGAGCCGGCTCCTTCAGGCGCTCGGTGCCCTGCTCTCACGGTACGCGACGGTGCGGCCGGCACCGGACCATGCCTCGGGGGCCGGCGTGCCGCTAGATCGGGTCCGTGGCATTATCGACGAGCGGTTTCGGGAAACGCTCCGGCTCGCGGAGCTCGCGGCCGCGGCGGGTATGGGGCGGTTCAAGCTCCTGCGCGCTTTCCATCGACGCTACGGAATCCCGCCCTACGAGTATCTCTCCTGCCGCCGAGTGACGGAGGCACGGCGACTGATCGCTCTTGGCACCACCCTCTCCGCCGCGGCGATCCGGTCGGGCTTCGCCGACCAGAGTCACATGACCCGCCAGTTCCGGCGCTTCCTGGGCGTGACGCCCGGCCGGCTGGCCGGCGCCCTCGGCGCGCCGGTCCGGAGGCGTTCCGTCTAACGCCTGTTCCCTTCCAACACCTCGGCAATCCGCGCCACCACATCGTCGAAGTGCGCTCGGGTCACCGGGTCGGCGGTCCGGGCTACACGGGCGCGCGCCGCGGCGCGGAGCGACACCAGTTGCGCCCGGACCAGCGGGCGGATGTCGGTCATCGCCACGGCCACCGGCGCCGGCGCGTTGGGATTCGCCGCGGGAGGGGCCGGCGCATCCTGCATGAGCGCGGCAAGCCGGGCCAGGTGGGCCCGCTGGAGATTGCGGCGCCAGACGTTGACGCTCTCCGTGCCGGTGAGATCGGCGCCCCAGATTCCGTTTTTCAGATCGTCCAGCATGGCGCTCAGGCGGTACGCTTGCGCCGGCTGGTAGACCTCCGCCTCGGAAAGCCGCAGCATCCTGGCGGGATCGAGCAGCCGGTTGACGATGCCGGCCTGGACTTGCCGCACCCGGTCGATGGCTCCGGCGCTCTCGATCCGGCGGAGCAGATTCTCCTCCACGAGCCAAGTCGGCGCCGTGAAGACCTCGTCGACGAAGAACTTCATCGCCGCGCGCTGGCGCACCGCCGGCACCGGATTGAAGACCGGGCCGGGCTGGTCGCTCGACTTGGAGCGACCGTAGACCCCCCCGATTACGGTCACCACATGGCCGACGTACCGGTTGTAGCTCTGCACCAATTCTCCGTAGAGCTCCCGCAGCTCGGTGTAGTCGATTCCGGGAGTCGAGGTCCAGGCCGTCAATTCGGGGGTCACCCGCCTCAGGTTCGCCAGACCCAACCGGCTCGCGCGCACCGGATCGTCGCCGATGTCTTCGGTCTGCGCGCTCGGATCGATTGCCGAGCCGTCGGCAAAGCGGTACATCGGGTCGTTCGCCTTTTCCTTGATCCAGCGGTCGAGAATCGGGCGCTCCGCATCGGGCGTCGCCGCCTGCGGAATGACCCGGTATCCCCAGTTGATGGCGTAGGAGTCATACGGCCCGAGCTTCCGGACGAAGCGGGTCACGCCGTCGCCGGGCTGCGCGACATAGTTCTGCCGGGCGTAATCCATGATCGAGGGGCTTACTCCGTAGCGTTCGGTGTACGACGGCGAGCGGAGCGAGTCCACCGGCAGCGCGGAGCTGCCGCCCATATTGTGCGGTAGACCCAAGGCGTGGCCGATTTCGTGGGCGATGACCTGCTTCACCGTCTCGCCGATCAACTGCTCCGGAATGCGCAACGAACGAGCGGCCGGGTTGGCCGCGCCGGTCTCCACCATGAGCCGGTTGCGGTAGGAGCGCAGGTGGTTGTGGTACCAGATGATGTCGCTCTCGATGATTTCCCCGGTGCGCGGGTCCGCCACGCTCGGGCCGGTCGCATTGCGGGTGAGGTTCGCGACGTACCGCACGGTGGAGTACCGGACGTCGTCGGGATCGAAGTCGGGGTCTTCACTCGGACTCGGCGGATCCCGCGCCAGAATGGCGTTCTTGAAGCCTGCCCCTTCGAACGCCGTCTGCCACGATTCGATCCCGGCCTTGATGAAGGAGCGCCACTCCATCGGGGTTGCCGGATCGAGATAGTAGACGATCGGCTTGACCGGCTCCACCAGTTCGCCGCGCGCGTAGGCGGCGGGATCTTTCGGCTCGAGCCGCCAGCGTTGGATGAGCGATCGGGCCGACGCCTTCAGTTCCCGGGAGCTGAAATCGATCTGGTCGGTGGTGAACCACCCCACCCGTTCGTCGGCATAGCGCGGGCGCATCGGGTGCCGGGGCAGCAGCACCATCGACTGGCTCAGCTGCATGGAGATGGTGCCGGTGCCTTGCTGGGAGGGAGGTTCCGCGGCGTCGAAGGTTTGGGTGTGGACGACTTGGATATTGAGCGGGAAGCTCTTGGCGCGGTCGAGAAAGGTGCGGGCCGGATCGAGCCGCCGCACCCGGAACTGGGTTCGTTGCGCGTTGTTCAATCCGCTGATCGCCGGCACGTCGTCTTCGAAGAGCGACGTAACCTCGATGACCCGCGCGGCCGAGTCCTTGCCGACCGCGGCCACCGCAAAGGAGCGGATGATCGGGGCGAAGGTGTTGGCCTGAACCGAGCGCGCGATCGGCAGCGAATCGTCGGCCACATAACGATAGGAGAGTGCCCGCAGCAGGATCCGGTCGCCCTCGCGCTCCCAGCGGACCAGTTGCTCCGCGACGCTCGACCCGGCGTTGAGGAAGGGGCTCAGGTCCTCCGGCGCTTGATGGATCTTACTGATCAGCAGCATGTCGCGGCCGAGCAGCGAATCGGGCACCTCGAAGTAGAGCCGCGCCCCGACCCGGTGGATCAAGAAGAGCCCCGAATCGGACCGCGCGGCGCGGGTAATGACCTGGTCGTAGGGGCGGGGCCCCTGTTGGGGCGCGTTGGCGGGCGCCGGCGTTCCGGTCGGGGCACCCCCCTGCGCCGGAGGAGTGGACGGCGCGGGCGGCTGTTGGGCCGACGCAGTGCCTGCAGCGAACAGGGCGGTCAGCCAAAGACGCATCGACGGGGAACGATTCAGGCGCATGAGTGTCCTCGTAAGAGAAGCGGCATCCTCAAGATGTTACGGCTCCGGCGTTCCCGAGGTTCCACCGTCAGTGGCTAGGTCCCAGAAGGCCCGGCGTAATGCGGAAGCGAACCACCGCAGGCAGATCGTCCTCGTTCCGCACCAGGGCCCAGACCAGGTCGCCGTCCGCCTCGATCAACCTCGTGCGCTTCGGAAAGGCGATCCGGCCGAGAAAGACGCCGGTCGGCTCGTAGACCTCATATACGACCGGCATGCGAAAATGGATGATCGGCGCTTCCGGCCGGCGCGGCTTCGTCAATTCGCCGTCGGGAATCCGCTCCGATGGCACCGCGACCGGCAACCAGAGCCGGCCATCCCGCGAAACCACGAGTCCGGAAAGTGGGGCCTTGCTCTCCCGGATGGGGGGGCCGTGGAAGGTCCAGGAGGGATCGGTTCGCCGCATCTGATCGACGATGCGGGCCTGCTCTTCATCCCTCTCGGCGGCCCCGATCGGAACCGCCGCCATCTCGCGGCGGATCTGGACCGGCTTGCCGACTTGCCGCGCGATCGTCACTTCGTACTTGCCGCCGTCGGCGACGACAAGATATCCCTCTGGGTGCCAAGCCCAGAAGTTCGACGCGGAGAACTGGGAGCCCATACTCGAGCGACCCGATCCGCTCTTCGATGTTCGTTCAGCCAGATAGGTTTCGGGAATCGAACGGAGATCGGGGGGCACTAGCGAGTCGCCGTGTGAACCGTCCGGCCGGAGTCGGACGGCGCCAATCCGGCCGATGACCTCGCCCTCGCGAGGAAGCGCGACCGGCAGCTTCCGGTAGAGTGCTCCGGTCCGGTCGGTGAGGAGACCGTCGGAGGTCGAGAAGTTCGTGGGGATGGCCAGGCCGACGCGGTAGATGCCTGCGGAATCGAGAATGGAGATCCGCCCGACCCCGGGATCCCATATCGCCAGGCCGGTATCGCCGAGGACGACCATTCCTGCATTGGCGTTGAATTCTCCGGGACCGGCTCCTTGCCGACCGACACGGCGAATCAGCTTGCCGTCTGCGCCGAAAAGAAAAATGGAATTGGTCGGTCCGTCGTAGACCCAGATGCGGCCGGCGCGGTCGACGTCGAACTCCCAGACCTCGGTGAAGAGAGTGGTATCGTCAGCAGCCGGCGCGATCCGCATTTCCTCGGTGAGTTGCCGGACCGCCGACGCTGGCACCTCGCCGGCGAGCCGCGCGACGATGGTATCGCCGGTGGAGTCGATGGCGGTGGCGAGCCCCGCCGAGCCGGGGTTCGGGCCGGCGCTGCCCGGACTGCAGGCGGCGCAGGCGAGGATCAGGAACCAGCAATACTTCATACCAGGTGCCTCCATGAGATCGCTTCGGGGGCTTCGCCCCCTCGCGATGACCCCGCCTCGTCATTGCGAGGGGCCGGAGGCCCCGAAGCAATCTCGGCGCGCGGTGCTACGGCAGGGCCCCCGCGAATTTCCAGTTAGGCGCGTAGTCCCGGGTCAACCGGGCGTTGGTCAGCCGGGCCCGGACCATCTCCACCGGCATGCTCCCGCCCTGCATAATCGCGTCATGAAACGCCTTGTCCGTCATCCGCCCCGACTGCACGAGTTCGGCGCGGAGCGCGCGGAACTGGAGCCCGCCCATCATGTACGCGATCTGGTAGAGTGGCGGGTAGGTGCCGTTGAAGGAGCGGCGCACCTCCGCGGTGGCATTGGCCCGCTCATGACCGACGCGATCGACCAGGAAGTCGATCGCCTGCTGCGGCGTCATCGTGCCGAGGTGAAAGTTGAGCGAGAAGATGATCCGGGCGGCGCGGTGCATCCGCCAGAAGAGCATGCCGACGCGGTCCTCGGGGGAGCGGGGAAAGTTCTGGTCCCAGAGGAGCATTTCCCAGTAGAGCGCCCACCCTTCGCCCCAGAACGGGGTACCGAAAGTGTCGCGGTGGGTGCTGTAGCGATCGGTCATGAAGTACTGCAGGTGGTGGCCGGGAATGAGCTCGTGCTGCACGGTCGCGCGGGAGAAGTGGATGTTGTTGCCCCGCATGCTCATGAGCTTGTCCTCATCGCTCATGGCGTCGGTGGGATAGGCGACGATGATGTTGGCGCCGCCCAAGAAGAACGGGGCGACTTTCTGCCGCTCGGGCGACATCATCTCGATCCACCAATCGTCCTTGGCGAGCGGCGGGACGGTGACGAGGTTCCGCCGCTCGATGAACTCGACCGCCTCACGGGCCAGGTCGCGTACCAGGTCGGTCTGCTTTCCCGGCTCGACGTGGAAGTTCTTCACCTTTTCGATGGCGGCCTTCCAGTCGTCCCCGAATCCCATCGCGCGGGAGGCCTTGAGCATTTCGGCCTCGCACCAGGCGAATTCCCGCTGGGCCACTTTGACCAGATCTTCAGGGCCGTACGGGATCATCTCGTAGCCCAGATCCTCGATCAACGCGGCCCGGCCGATCGGATCCCCGATGATCGGCTCGTCTTCGCCTTCCCGCACGCCGACGACCTTCTCGCGCAACGCGCGGGCGTAGCGCTGCAACTGATCGGCGGCGCGCTCGTGCGGCGCCTTGGCCCACCAGGTAAAGAGGGGATCGTAACCGGTATAGAAATCGTACCAGCTCTTCAGGGTCTGGCGGAGGTCCAGCACTTCCTGCGCCGCGCGGAACGCCACGATTTTGGTCGGCTTGGGCGCGGAGTCGATCGTCCGGAGCGCCCGTGCCGCTTGATCCGCGATTCGCGAGACCTGGCGCGAGGAGGCCTCCGCATTCACCGTCAGCATGGCGCGGCGGCTCTCGAACAGTTCCATGATCGTGCCGGCGAACGGCAGGAGACTCTGCATCTCCGCATAACGTGCCGCCGCCCGCCCTTCGAGGGCGAGTTGCTCGCTCAACCGGTTGGCGAGCAGGAGGTAGTCGACCTTTCCCTCCGGGCCGAGCTTGTCGAAGTCCACCTCCCGAAGCCGGGCCTGCCACGCGGTGTAGAAGCCGCGCAGCGCGGTGAGCCGCGCCGTGGAGTATTCGACCGGATAGCGGCGTTGCAGCGCGCGCTGATCGACGGTCACGCGCTCCACCAGGTCGCGGAGCTCGCTCGTCGGACGGCCGAGGAGCGTCGCCAGCGGCGGCACATAAGAGGCGGGTGGAGTGGAGGTTTGCGCAGTAGCGGTGGCGGCGGCGAATACCAGCAGCGGGGCGGCGAGTCTCACGATTCCTCCGGCAGGGTGTGGTGTCGGCGGGTCTTAATCTACTTGACTCTCCAAGGGGCGGGGTCGAGGTTTGCGCGATGGCCTCCCCCACTGGCCGGGTGGTGGCCGCCTGGACTCGGCTCCACCCCCTTCCCGGCGGCACCTGGCTCTTCAGCCGGATCCTCGGCCTGCTCGTGCCGTATACCGGTACGATCGGCGCGCACGTCCGAGCCCTCGAGCCGGGCTACGCCCGAGTCACCCTGCGCGATCGGCGCCGCGTCCGACAGCACCTCGGTTCGGTCCACGCCGTCGCGCTCGTCAACCTCGGCGAGGTGACCGGCGGCTTGGCGATGCTCATGGCGCTCCCGCCATCGGTACGGGGCATCGTCACCGCCCTTTCGGCGGAGTATTTCAAGAAGGCACGCGGCCCGCTGGTGGCGGAAGCTCGGGTGACGATCCCAGAGGTAACCGGGCCGATCGAACATACGGTGGCGGCGGAGATCAAAGATGCCGCCGGCGACCTGGTGTGCCGAGTTCGCGCCAATTGGCGGTTGGATCGCGCCGGGCCCTCGCGATGACGGCTCAGCAGTCATTGCGAGCGCAGCGAAGCAATCTCGCGCGATGACCCCGCTCGACACCCCGCTCACCCGGCACGCCGGCATCGAAGTGCCCCTCATCTGCGGGGCGATGTATCCCTGCAGCAATCCGGAACTCGTCGCGGCCGTTTCCGACGCCGGCGGGATCGGGATCGTCCAGCCGATTGCGCTGACCTACGTCCACGGCCATCAGTTTCGCGACGGGCTTCGGCTGATTCGAAGCCTAACGTCAAAGCCGATCGGCATGAATGCCCTGATCGAGGCGTCGTCGACGCGATACCGCGAGCGGATGGTCGAGTGGATCGACGTCGCTCTCGAAGAGGGGGTCCGCTTCTTCATCACCTCGCTCGGGAACCCCCGATGGGTGTGCGACCGGGTCCACGCCAGCGGCGGCTTCGTCTACCATGACGTGACGGAGCGGAAATGGGCGGAGAAGGGAAAGGCCGCCGGCGTGGACGGCTTGATCGCCGTCAACCGGCGGGCCGGCGGGCATGCCGGTCCGAAGTCGGCCGAAGAGCTGCTCGCCGAGCTCGGCGATCTCGGCCTGCCGCTCGTGTGCGCCGGCGGCATCGGCGATGCGCCGGGCTTCGTCGCCGCCCTCCGGATGGGCTACGCCGGCGCCCAGCTTGGCACCCGCTTCATCGCCACCAGCGAATGCCGGGCAAGCGGCGCGTACAAACAGGCGATTCTCGATGCCGAGGAATCCGACATCGTGCTCAGCGAACGGATCACCGGGGTGCCGGTCGCCGTCATCAACACCCCCTACATCCGGCGGATGGGGCTTCGGGCGGGGCCGGTGGCGCGGTGGATGCTTCGGGGCCGCCGCACCAAACATTGGATGCGCACCTTCTACGCCTTGAAGTCGATCTGGCAACTCAAACGCGCCGCTCTCGATGAATCGGGCGAGAAGGACTACTGGCAAGCGGGAAAGAGCGTGGCCGGCATCGACCGGATCGAGCCGGCGGCGGAGATCGTCCGCCGTTTCCGGGATGCCGCCTTGAGCTAGCTTTTCTCCCAGCCCTCACCCCGGAGCGCCCTCATTTCCGCCGCCGTCCTCCCGATTCTCGCCCGGACCGCCGGGCTCTTGGTTCTCTCGAACCTGTTCATGACCTACGCCTGGTACGGCCACCTCAAGTCCCTGGCGGCCAAACCGTGGTACGTGGCCGCGGTGGTGAGTTGGGGAATTGCCCTGTTCGAGTATCTGCTCCAAGTTCCGGCCAATCGGATCGGCTACACCGCGTTGTCGCTGGGCCAATTGAAGATTCTCCAAGAGATCATTACCCTGGCGGTCTTCGTGCCCTTTGCGGTGGTGGTCATGAAGCAACCGATCAAGCTCGATTTTCTTTGGGCCGCGCTCTGTATGTGCGGCGCAGCGTACTTCATGTTTCGGGGAACGGCGTGAGTCAACTTGGAGAGGCGCTCGGCGAACGATACCGGGTCGAGGATCCGATCGGCCAAGGGGGGATGGCCACCGTCTACCGAGCGGAGGACCTCCGGCATTCCCGTCCGGTGGCCCTCAAGGTGCTGCGCGCCGAACTCACCTTCGGTTCGGGATCGGAGCGATTCGATCGGGAAATCCGGCTCACCGCCCGGCTCCAGCACCCGAACATTCTCCCGGTATTCGACTCCGGCCAAGCCGCCGGGCTCCTCTGGTACACGATGCCCCTTGTCGAAGGGGAATCGTTGCGGCAGCGGCTCGACCGGGACCGGCGGATTCCGCTCGATGAGGCGATTCGCCTGACGTGCGAGGTGGCCGAGGCGCTCGACTACGCGCACGCGCAGAGCATCGTCCACCGAGATATCAAGCCGGAGAACATTCTCCTCTCGCGCGGCCATGCCCTCGTCGCCGATTTCGGCATCGCGCGGGCGTTCACCCCCACCCGAACCGAGCGGCACCTCACGATAGCGGGACTCTCGGTGGGGACGCCGGCGTACATGAGCCCGGAGCAGGCGTCGGGCGAGGAGACCCTCGACGGCCGGAGCGATCTCTTCGCGCTCGCGTGCGTCTTCTACGAAATGCTGGCCGGCGCCCCTCCTCATGAAGGGACCACGCCCCAGGCGCTGTTGATTCGGCGCATCACCGAGCGGGCCGCGCGGCTCTCCACCAAAGTCTCGGTCCCCGAGCAGGTGGACCAGGCGGTGGAGCGGGCGCTGGCCATTGCGCCGGGCGACCGTTTCGGAACGGCGACGGCCTTTGCCGCCGCGCTCACCGGCGCCGCGGACGGCCCGGCCGGAAAGCCCTCGCTCGTGGTGGTTCCGTTCGAAGATCTGAGCGCCGGCCACGCGGAGGAATACTTCACCGACGGGCTCACCGAGGAGATCATCACCTCGCTCTCCCAGATCCGCTGCCTGCGGGTGATTTCCCGGGCGTCGGCCATGCGGCTCAAGGGCACTCCGAAGACCGCGCCGGAGATCGCCCGCGAGCTCGGGGTCCGGTACCTGCTCACCGGCACGGTGCGCCGGGGCGGGAATCATCTCCGGGTCGGCGCTCAGTTGGTCGACGCGCCGAACGACGAACAGCTCTGGGCCGAGCGCTACGACGGCACCTGCGGCGAGGTCTTCGAGATCCAGGACCGTATCGCGGCCGCCATTACCGGGCAGCTCCGCCTGACGCTCACGGCCGAGGAGAGCCGCCGGATGCTGGCGCGGCCGATCCAGAGTTTTCGCGCCTATGAGTTCTACCTCCGGGCGCGCCAGGAGGCCTCGCGCTTCACCCCGCTCGGCGTGGAACGGGCCATGCAGCTTCTGGAGCAAGGGCTTGCGGTTGTGGGCCCGAACGAATTGATCTACGGCGCGATGGGATTCGCATGCATTACGTCGATGGAAGCGGGGATCGGCGACCCCGAAGTGCTCTTACCGCGCATCCAGGAGCTGGCGGCCAAGATCGTGGAGCTGAATCCCTATTCGGCGCACGCCTGGGTGCTGCGCGGGGCGGTGCACTACCGCCGCGGCGATATTCAGGAAGCGGTCGATCCGCTCAAGCGCGCGCTCGCCGCCGATCCGACGAACATCGACGCCTTGCTGCTCCTCACCAACAGCTATCTCTTGTACGGCGCCACCGCCGAAGCGAAGCCGCTGGCCAAGCGGTTGATCGAGGCCGACCCGCTGACGGCGCTCAATCACAGCATGCTCGCCTGGATCGAGACCCTCGAGGGGGGCATGGGGGCGGGGCTCGAGTCGCTTCGCCGGGCCGGCGCGATGGATCCCTCGAACCCGCTCGTCCGGCTCTTCCTCGGCACCCAGCTGCTCTGTGCGGAACAGGCCGAGGAGGCCGCCCATGAACTCCGCCAGCTGGCCGAGGACCGGAGTCACCCGGGCATATCGGCGGTCGCAGCTTTTCTCGGCGCCGCGCACCGGGGTGAGGCCTCCGCGGCGCACACGATCCTCGCCTCGGACCTTCAGCCCGCCATCGGCCGCATCGAGTATCTCTCCCGAATCGTTGCGATAGGATGGGTCATACTAAGAGAATTCGACGAGGCGGTGCGGTGGGTGCGCCGCGCCGTTCAGCACGGCTTCCTCAATTACCCGATGATGTCCGCGGAGAACCAAGTGTTCTCTGCCCTCCGTGGTCACCCGGCATATGAGGAGCTGCTCCGGGAGGTCAAGGTCAAGTACGACGCGTTCCGGCCCTAGGCGTCAGAAGTCCTTGCGAAGAAACCACCGGTATCCGACAAGAAGCGGTGTCGCGGCACAGACGATCAGCATCAGGAAGGCGAGGATGGTGCCGCCGCCGTGGAAGAACCGGGCGTACACCGCCCCGGTGTATCCCATAAGGGCGGAGATGTCCAGCGATAGGAGGAGGAGCACCCGCGCCAAATCGATCGGATTCAGGAAGACCATAACGAGCAACGGCATTTCGATCGGGTACTGCCCCAGCGAGGTCGCGACGCCGAGAATGATCCCATCGTACAGCAGCGTGGTGACCAACCAGACCAGCAGCGCGGCGCCGAGGCCGCGCGCGCGATCGTCGATCCGCACCGCCACGCACAGCGCGAAGGCAGTGTAGACCAGGGTGAGCAGCGTGCCGACCGCCAGCAGCATGGCGCAGTGCGCGAGATATCCGGGAGCCTCGCTTCCGCGGGCAAGGAGGGGGACACCGACCCCAAGGAGGTAGGCTGCGACGAGCGGGAGCGCGACACCTCCATAGAGCCCCGCGTAGAGCGCCCCTCGCCGCACCGGCTGGGCCAGCAGCATCTCGATGAATTCCCGGGCGTTGTACACGTATAGCGTTCCGAACATGACGCTCACGAGCGGCAGCAGCAGCAGAACCACGTTGAGCAGCGACAGCAGCGCCCGTTCACCGGTGCCACCGAAGCGAAGGAGGAGGCTGGTAAAGCCGAGCAGGAGCAGGGCGTACCCAACCATCCAGCGGCTGCGCGCCACATTGCGGAGTTCCGAGGCGAGAATCTTCCGGACGATCCTCACGAGACATGGCCCTCCAGCCGGCGCGCGATCGCTCGCTCGAGCGTGGGCTCGTCACTCTCCTCCAGCAAAGAGCTGACCGCTCCCTGAAACACGATCGCTCCGTCGACGAGAAAGATCAGATCTTCGGCCAGTTCCTCGATCTCGGCCATGATGTGGGAGGTGAGCACAACGGCCACTCCGGTCGAGGAGGCGCGGCGGACTTTGTCCTTCAGGATGCGCGCCGCCACCGGATCGAGGCCCGCCGTCGGTTCGTCCAGAATGAGGAGCGTCGGCCGGAAGAGGAAGGCGATCACGGCGTTGAGTTTCTGCCGGGTTCCGCCGGACAACGTTCGGACCGGCCGGTCGAGGGAGGCGCCGAGCCGGAACAGCTCCACCAATTCCTCGTCGCGCGCAAAGCCGTCGCCACGCAGTTCCTGGAGGAAGCGAAGGATCTCCCCGCCGGTCAGCTGCTCGGGAAACCGGGCCACTTGCGGCATGTACCCGACGCGCTCGAGGTATCGGGGGCCGCCGTTCACCGGTACGCCGTCGATCGCCACCAGCGCGGATGGGCCCGGACGGACCAGGCCGAGCAGCGTCTTGATGAGCGTCGACTTGCCCGCGGCGTTCGGTCCGACGATGGCGGTGATCCGGCCGGGGGCGATCGCCAGATTGACGTCGCGCAGGACCTCCATGCGACCAAAGCGCTTGGACAACCCCGCAACCACGACCCGGGCCTGCTTCATCGGGGCCGCCTCATGAGCGGGCGCCCGTCGACCAGCGTTTCCGGCGTCAGGACCGGCATGAACCGCTCCGCGGCGTCGAGCAGCTCCACGAACGGCGAGCGCAGCAGGATCAGCGAAGGCTCATGGCGCTCGACGACGAGAGAGAAGAGCCGCACCGGACGGTAGGGCACGTCGCCCACTCCGTCCCGATCGAGGTCGTAGCCCCGGTACTGGTCCCACCAATTCCCGGCAAACCGGCTGGAGGCGCTGCGGCTGTTGGTGGACACGTCGAATGAGTTGCCCTCGAAGACATTGCCCTCGAACCGGTTGTCGGTGGCGCTCGCAAGTACCTTGACCGCCCAGCCATTTCTCTGAAAGGTGTTCCCCGTGAGGATATTCCGGTTGGCATCCTCCAAGTACAGGCCCACCGTGTTGTCGGCGAACAGATTGCCCGTTACCGTGCCGTCACTGATCTCTTTGAGCAGAAGTCCGTACGCTGCGTCACCCCAATTGCGCTCGAAGCGATTGTCGAGCATCTGGACATTACGGCTGTACATGACGGCCACGCCGGCGCCGTTCCTCGCGAAGAGGTTGCCGGCGTACGTGCAGGAGTCGGAGCGCATGAAGTGAAGCCCGTAGCGCCGATTGCCGCTGCTCCGGTTCCCGCGCACAACGGCACTAGGAGAGAACTCGAGGTAGATGCCATCCCGGTGTCCGAGTACCTCGTTCTCAACGACCGACATGGCGCGGGCCTGCCAGAGCTGGATGCCGTTGCCGGCGGCCGCGTCATTGGCCGCCGAGCCCTCGATCCGATTGCGCCGGATCAGACAGTCGGAGGCCTTCAGGGCGTAGATCCCGAAAAAGGCGTCCCGAATGTCGTTGGCCTCGATGCGGCAGCCGCGCGTGCCGCGGAGCACGATGGCGGCGCGATCCTCGAGCGGACTCGGCGTCACCTGTCGAAAGCGCAGGCCGGTAATGACGACGCTGTCGGCCTCCACCTCGAGCGTCGAGTGCTCACCGCCGACGAAGACCGGACCGCCGACCCCGACGATCGTCACCCGGGTCCGCACCACGATCGGAGGTTCGCGATAGGTGCCGGCGTGGACCACGATGCTGTCGCCGGGCCGGGCCAGGGCCAGCGCATCGGTCAGGGTTCGGATCGGACCGGCGGGCCGTACCACGAGCGTGGCGCCAAGCGCGGCCAGGAATGCGAAGCTCATCGCGCGGCCGGGGGCGACACCCCGCGAAGTACCGCCGCCCACGACACCAATTCTCCACCCAGGCGCCGGTGCAGACTGTCCGCCGCCGGGCCAGGCCGGAGCGCCACCACTTGATGATCCATCGGCGTCCGCAGCGCGTCGCTGCGGAGAAAGACCGCCTGCTCGACGGCAAGGAGCGAATCGGGCTCCAGATAGTCCGTAACCCAAAGCGAAGCGATCCGCTCGGAGGGAAGGCCGCCGGTGGCGATATAGGTCGCCAGGCAGCCGGCATCATCGAACGGAATGCCTCGGCCGCCGGTGGTGACCAACTCCGCGGCGAATCGCGGATCGATCAGCGTCATGTGGCACTGCGTGCAGGCCTCCGCGCCGAAGGCCAGAGGCCGCGGCCCGGACGCTCCGCACGCCGCGGCCACAATCCATGCTCCAGTGGCCGCTAGGCGGAGCGCGCGCGCGCCGAGATCCATTCCCGCACCGCGAGAGCCACCGCCAGGCTCAATACAAGGATCGCGACCCAACCACCGAGCGCGGGCCAGGAATCGGCGTGGAAGTTCAACAGTTGTTTGCCGCCGATGACCGGTGGCTGATAGCTCATGCCGGGAATCTTGATTGCGGCCCTCGGATTGAGATCGTGCCCGTAGTCATGGCCCCACCGCCAGAGGTCGACCAGCCCCGCGGCGGCTCCGAGCGCGAAGAGCGCCGTCCAAGCGTAGAGCGCCCGACGGTTACCCCATGCCGCCACGATCAGCCCGGTCCCGATCAACACCCCAAGCAAGATCGGCATATAGCGGAGCTCGGGAAAGCTCGCGGGCACGATTTCTTTCATCCCGATGTAATGGTTGAGCCCATTGATGCTCTGGAGGTCCTGCGGCTTCTCACCGGTGATCCGATCGATGCCGATGAACAAACCAAGGCCCTCCGGGTATTGCGGGGCCGTGAGGCCGATGTGCCAGAGCGGGGCCGCGTAGAGCGACCCCAGCGCCAGCACCCCCGCGGCCAGCACGGCCCTCGCCCATCGAGGCATCTACTTGCCCAACGTCCCCGCGCCGCCGTTCCAGGCGAGCGGAACGGAGGCACCCTTGGCGGAGACCCGGAGATAGCCCTGCATTTCCTGGTGCAGCGCCGAGCAGAAATCGGTGCAGTAGAACGGATACACCCCGGCGCGCATGGGCTGCCAGGTGAGCGTGCGGGTCTGCCCCGGCATGACCAGCAATTCCGCGTTCTGCGCACCGAGCATCGCGAAGCCGTGGGGGACGTCCCAATCCTGCTCCAAGTTGGTGACGTGGAAGAAGACCGAATCCCCGACCTGGATTCCCTCGATCATGTCCGGCAGGAAATGGCTTCGAATCGCTGTCATATACACGTGCACCTTGGTTCCCTGCCGGACCACTTTCACATCCTTTTCAGCCTTCGTCACATGCGGATCGCGATTGTCGGCCAGCGAATAGGTCTTCTGCTGCCGGTCCTTGATCAACGACGCCGGTATTGCTTGCGCATAGTGGGGCTCGCCGGTCGTCGGGAAGTCGAGCAGCAACTTCATCTTGTCGCCGGTGATGTCGTAGAGCTGAGCCGACTGGGTGAGCTCCGGACCGGTGGGGAGGTAGCGGTCCTTGGTGATCTTGTTGAGGGCAATCACGTACTTCCCGAACGGCTGCTCGGTGTCGCCGCCGGGAATCATCAGATGGCCGATCGAGTAGTACGCCGGCACCCGATCGACGACTTTGAAGTCCGTGAGCGAAAACTTGATGATCTCGCTGGAAATGAACACCGAGGTGTAGGCAAAGCCCTTCCCGTCGAATTCGGTGTGGAGCGGCCCGAGGCCGGGGTTCTCGACTTCTCCGGCGATGATCGCCTCGTACTTGAGCACCGGAATGCCGCCGAGCTCACCGTCGAACGCCTTGTCGGCAATCGCTTTCTGCAGCTTCGAAAACGAATGCACCGGGATGACCGTCGCGAGTTTGCCGCCCGCCACGATGAATTCTCCGGTCGGATCCACGTCGACGCCGTGAGGAGACTTGGGCGTCGGGAGGAAATAGACGAGCCCGGGGCAGTCGGCGATCTCCAGCACCTTCTGGCTCCGCAGGATCTCCGACCGCGCGACGCCGTCCTCACCCACGGTGTTGTGGGCGTACGGCGTGGTCCAGTCTTTGGCCCGTCCCGAGGCGACGCATTGCTCCGCCGCCACCCGGTTCACCGCCGCGATGTAATCCTTGTCCTTCTGCGAGGCGTTCGACTCGAGCAGCGTCTTCGCCTGCTCCGAGTTGTAGGAGGTGAAGAACGACCAGTCCTTCGAGGGTCCCTTCCCCGACCGAGAGAGATCGTAGTCGTAGCCGGGCACGTGGATCTGGAACGCCAGGCGCATGCGCCCCGTCGCCGAATCGACCTTGACGAACGACAGCATCCCCCCGAACTCGCCATCCTTGATCGACATGTCGCGCTGAGGGGTCGGCAGCGAGAAGCGGGTGGCGCTGACGACGTACCCGCTATTGTCGGTCAGAAACGGGGAGCCGTGCCCGCCCGAACTATTGGGAATCTCGATGATCTCTTCGGTCTCGAACCGGGTCAGGTCGAGGCGGGCAATCCGCGGCGTGTTGTTGCCGTTGATGAAGAGCCAGCGGCCGTCGCTCTTTCCGTTGGTGATCGAGAGCTGCGGGTGGTGGGCATCGTCCCACGGGATGAAACCGTAGCTGGTGTTGAGCATCGCCTTGGTCTGTTCGGAGTAGCCATATCCCTTTTCCGGATACTGGGAGAAGACCGGGATCTGCTGCAAGAGTCGCCCGGACGGCAGCCCGTACACGGTGACGTTGCCGGAGAACCCGCCCGACAGGAACGCGTACATTTCGTCGTAGTGCCCGGGCGCGACGTAGACCCGCGCCGCGGCGTCGGTCGCCGCGCCGACCGGGGCACCGGCCGTTCCGCACCCCGCTACCACTGCCGCCACACTCATGAGCCCGGCGATACGCCGGGCGAGACTGCTCGACATGACCTGCCTCCTCTCGGGGCTACTGCCTGGGGGCACTCTTGCTTTGAGTGCGGAGATATTCGACCACTTCACGCGCTTCGGTGACCGTGAGGCCCTGATTGGCCATGAACGTCATGCGTTCGGCGAGCATCTGCTTCGCCACCGGATGGCGCTCGACCATTTCCTGCGGATTGAGGATCATGTTCATGACGAAGGCCGGCGTCCGGCGGCCGGTGACCTCCCCGAGCGCGGGACCGACGTAGGTGGTGTCGAGCTTGTGGCAGGCGGAGCACTTGCCCTCGAAGGTCGCCTTCCCTCGGCCGGCCATCGCCGGATCGACCGGACCCAGGGTGATCGCCTCTTTGACGGGGCCGATGCCGTGCTCCACCTCGAACGCCGTGAGTTCTTCTTCCGCGCGTTCGTGCGCCTCGTCCTCCCCCTTGTCGTCGTCTCCGGTTTCCTTGCCGCACGCCGCTAAACCGAAGACGAGGGCCAGGGCGATCGCCGCCAGGCGACGAGAAGGGGCGGGGCGCATTATCATTTGCTACTCCAGATCTGGGTGTTGAAGCGCGCACCACCAGGTGCGCGCTCCCGAGAACCTCTCACCCCCGTCCTTGGAATTGGTTGAGAGAATCATGAATCGATCTTTAGGGTTGGGTGTGGCCTTCTCCGCCACCGTCCTTGCCGCATTCCTGCCGGCACGACCGGCTGATCCCCCGGATCTTGCCGGCCCTCCCGGCAGCGTCGAGCCATCGTTGAGCAGCACCGCCCGCGGCGGCCTGTTGGCCACCTGGTTCGAGCCCCGGGGTGAGGGGCGGTGGGCCCTGCGTATCGCAGAACGAAGTCGGGAACGGTGGGCGGCGCCCCTCACGGTAGTCGAGGGGGACCGTTTCTTCGTGAACTGGGCCGACTTTCCCTCCGCCGCCGAGACCGTCGATGGCCGATGGATCGTGTACTGGCTCGAGAAAACCGCCGCCAAAGCGTACGCCTATCATGTCCGCGTCAGCACCTCGACCGACCGGGGCCGTTCGTGGAGCGCGCCGACATCACCGCATTCGGATACCTCGGCCACGGAGCATGGCTTCGTCGCGATTCTTCCGGGAGAAGAGGGCGGCGCGGAGCTGATCTGGCTCGATGGCCGGCAGACCGCCGATCCGAAGGCGCCGGGCGCGATGGCGCTGGCATGGACCATGATCGGGAGGGACGGAAAGCCCGGCCCCGATGCCATCCTCGATTCGCGCGTCTGTGACTGTTGTCAAACCGCCATCGCCCGAACGACCCAAGGGCCGGTGGTCGTGTATCGGGATCGTACCGAGGGGGAAGTCCGGGACATGTCGATCGTGCGACGAGTCGACGGCCGGTGGACCGCGCCGGCACCGGTGGCGCGAGACGGCTGGGTCTACAAGGCCTGTCCCGTCAATGGTCCTTCGGTCGCCGCATTGGGCACCAAGGTCGCGGTGGCATGGTTCACCGGGGTGGACAGCACACCCCAAGTGAAGCTGGCCCGCTCGGATGACGCTGGGGCCACCTTTGGCCGGGCCACCCGGGTCGATGACGGGAACCCGTTGGGGCGAGCGGAGATCGAGCTCCTTCCAGATGGCTCGGCGCTCGTGGTCTGGCTCGAGATCGTGGGCGAGGCGGCGGAGTGGCGGGTCAAGCGGATCGACCAGAACGGGCGGGTCCTCGCCAGATGGGTCATCGGTTCAGCTCCGCGCACCCGGGCCGCCGGATTCGCGAGGGCTGCCCTCGCATCTGGGCACCTCTTCGTCGCCTGGACGGAACCGGGAGAACGGGGCGGCATTCGGGTTCAGCGGGTCGCCTCTCCAGGGGGGTGACCGCGGGGCCGGGGCCTTCCCCTCCGCCCTGGAAAGATGCACTTTAAGCCGCCTCCGTTCGGCCACGTTCGGCTCTCCAGTCACCCACGCTAAGGCTCGACCAATGCGTCTTCCGACCTCGCTGTTGGCCAGTACCCGCGCCGGCTCTCTCCTGGTGGCGCTCGGGGGGCTCTTTCTCACGGCTATTCCCGCCGCGGCACAGGGTGGGACCGGCACCGTGAGGGGAACCGTCACCCAGAGCGGCAACAACCAGCCCCTCGTCGGGGTCCTGGTGACGGTGGAAGGGACCTCGATCAAGGCCTCCACCAACACGCGCGGACAGTACACGATCGAGCGGGCGCCGACCGGTCCGCACACCATCGTGTTCCGCTGGTTGGGCTACCGGCCGCTGTCGGTTCAGACCACCATCGCCGCGAGCGGGGTTACCACCGCGGACGCGGTGCTCGAGCAGCTCCCGATTCAGCTCTCCGAACTCATGGTCACCGGCGCCTCCAAGGTGCCGGAGCGCGCGGTCGAAGCGCCGGCGGCCTTCGCCATCGTGCCGCCGCGCGTGATGCAGGCCGCGGGCATTACCGGGCAGGCGCCGCTGGCGCTGCGCGAGGTGCCGGGTGTCGACTTGGCGCAGAGCGGGATGAACGACTTCAACGTCAACGCCCGCGGCTTCAACTCGTCGCTCAACCGCCGAGTGCTGGTGCTGCAGGACGGCCGCGATCTGGCGATCGCGTTCCTCGGTTCGCAGGAATGGAACGCGCTCGCGGTGCCGACCGACGAGTTCTCAAAAATGGAGCTGGTGCGCGGCCCCGGGTCGGCGCTCTACGGCGCCAATGCGTTCTTCGGAGTGCTCAACATCACCACGCCGTCGGCGCGCGAAGTGGTGGGCACCAAGGTGACCCTCGGCGGCGGCTTCCAGAAGCCGACTCGAAATGACGGCACCACCTACGGCGGCTCGACGATGCGCTTCGATTTCCGCCATGCCGGGACCGTCTCTCAAGGTCGCTTCGGCTACCGAGTCAACGCCGGCTTCAACCAAGCGGATGCATGGTCGCAGCCGCGGACCTCGGCGGACGGGAGGGACCTCAAGCGGGAATACGGCGACGTGGTGGAGGACAGCGTTGCCCACCCGATTCCCGTCAATCGCGAACTTCGGGCGCTCAACGGCCAGACCGCCAACCTCGCCACCGGGGTCATCACCGGAGGCGATCCCGATCCGGTCAAGAACTTCTACGGCGCCGCGCGAGTCGACTATTACGCCAACAACGGCTCGGTGGTCACGGCCGAAGTCGGTTCGGCGGATGTGCGAAATGAAATCTTCGTGACGGGGATCGGCCGGGTGCAGGTGACCAAGGCGCTCCGCCCATACGCGCGGCTCGGCTGGGCCAGCGAGCGATTCAACGTCATGGCGTACTGGAACGGCCGCCGGACCCGGAAGCCGCAGTATGCGCTCGCCAGCAATCGGGAGCTCAAGGAGACCTCCGACATCTTCCACATCGAGGGACAGGAGATTCGCTCCTTCAACAGCGACAAGGGGCGGGTGGTGTACGGCATGTCGATCCGGAATTACCAGGTCAACACCAAGTCCACCCTGATGCTCGCCGCCAACGACGACCGCAGCGACTATTACTACGGCGCTTTCGCACAAGTCGATTACCAGCTCCATGACAAGCTCCGCGCCGTCGTGGCCACTCGCGTCGACCTCGGTTCCTTGATCGATCCGCAGTTGTCGCCGAAGGCGGCGCTCGTCTTTTCACCGAACGATGCGAACTCGATCCGCTTCACGGTCAACCGCGCGTTCCAAATGCCGAACTACTCGGAGTTTTATCTCCGGGCCCCGGCGGGCGCGCCGGTGGATTTTCGGGCGCTGGAAGCCGGCATGCGTGCTTCTGCATTGGGCCCGGCGTTGGCCACCGTTCCGAACGGCACGCTCTTCACCAACAGCGCGGTGGTGCCGGTCTTCGCGAGCGGCAACGCCAAGCTCAATGTCGAAACGACCCTCGGGTTCGAGCTCGGCTACCGCGCCGACCTCAGCCGGTCGGTGTACCTGACGGTCGACGGCTATGTGAACCGGATCAGGAATTTCGTCACCGACCTGCTCCCAGGCGTCAATCCCGCCTTCCCGTTCTGGACGGCACCGTCCCAGATGACGGTGGCCGCGCAGCGGACCGCTTTGCAGGACGCCGTCAAGGCCCAGCTACTCGCGTCGCCGGCCACCGCGCTGGCGGGCCGGGGGCTCACCCGCACGGAAGACGGCAGGACCGCCATTCTGGTGAGCTACACCAACGCCGGCAAAGTGACCCAGTGGGGCCTCGAGGCGGGCGCGGGATGGCAGATGAACAAGAGCCTTCGGGGTGACGCTACCCTCACGGTATTCGACTACAACGTGAAGGACGCAGCGGTGGGCGACAGCCTCCTGGCCAACACGCCGAGCGCCAAGGGAACGCTTTCCCTCTCATACGCCGGTGACAGGCTCTCCGCTTCCGGCAACGTTCGATTGGTGAAGGGGTATTCCTGGGCCGCGGGAGTCTTCAACGGCTATATCGAGCCGAGCACGACGTTCAACCTCGATGCCGGCTACGACCTCAACACCAACTTCAAGGTGTTCGTGACCGCCCAAAACGTGTTCGACGCCCGCCGTTTCGAGGTGTACGGCGGCTCGGTGAACGGTCGGCGGATCCTGGGCGGAGTGACGACGAGGTTCTAAGCAAGCGCAGGGGTCATTGCGGGGCCGCAAGGCATACGCGTCATTGCGAGGCCGCGAAGCGGCCGAAGCAATCGCAAACGGCCCGGGCGCATGCCCGGGCCGTTTGCGTTGTTCACTCGGTATCGTGAAAGTCTTCCAGCCTCCGCTCCAGCTCTTCCCGGCGGCTCCGGGTGACCTTGACCCTGGTTCCGCTGGTCAGCACGACGATCCCTTCCCCACGCAGATGCGCTTCGACGGCGCCCACCCTGGCAAGGTTCACGATGGCCGAGCGGTGTACCCGCATGAAGCGGCGGGAGTCGAGCCGCTGTTCCAGCGAGCCGAGCGTTTCCCGGAGCAGGTGTACCTTGGCGCCGCAATGCAACTTGCAGTAGTAATCGGCACCCTCGATCCAATCGACATCGCGGGTGGGCACGACCACGATCTGTCCCACTTCCCGCACAATGAGCCGCCCCGCACCCTGGGCGCGTTCGGGCAGCCCTTTGAGCAAGGCCGCCATGCTCGCGCGATAGTCGCGGTCACCTGCTCCCCGAACGTGGGCGCCCACGCGCTCGATCGCTTGGCCGAGCCGTTCGGCGGTGACCGGCTTGAGCAAGTAGTCGATCGCATTCACCTCGAATGCCCGTATGGCATATTCATCGTAAGCGGTGACGAAGACCACGCCGGGCAACGGATCGCTCGTCAATGCCTCCACCAGTTCGAACCCGTTGAGCCCCGGCATTTGGACGTCGACGAAGAGCACGTCGGGACGAACCCGTTCGAGTCCCGCCAGCGCAGCCGCCGCATCCGCAAATGCGCCAACAACGGTCACGCCGGGATACGCCTCGAGGAGTTCGACCAGCCCCTCCCGCGCCAGCGGCTCGTCGTCCACCACGACCACCCGGAGGTCGATCACAGGGGCCGATCCGGCAACACGACGGTGACTTTGGCGCCATGGCCGTGGTCCGCCGGCGCCAGTGTGAGCGATGCGCCGGAGCCGTACAGGCCCGCAAGGCGGGCCCGCGTATTGCCGAGGCCCAGCCCCTCGGGCGGATCATCACGGTGTGCCGGGCCTGGGCCGTCGTCCACCACCGAGAGGATCAGTCGCGCCGCTTCCACCCGAGCGCGCACCGCCACATGGAGCGGTTGGCTGCCGTCCACGAAGCCGTGGCGAATGCCGTTTTCGACCAACGGTTGGAGCAGCAAGGACGGCACCACCCGGTCGAGCAGCACGTCAGGCACATCGACCGTCACGACCAGCCGGTCTCGGTAGCGTACTTGCTCGATGGCGAGGTATTGTCTCAGCGCTTCCAACTCCACCCGCATCGTCACCACCTGCTCCTTGGACGACTCGAGAGCATGCCGGAGCAACCCGGCAAGCTGCGTCACCATTCGCTCGACATCGGCCGCCTGTCCTCGGCGGGCCAGCACCGCAATGCTATTGAGGGCGTTGAACAGGAAGTGCGGATTGAGCTGGGCCCGCAATGTGTCGAGCTGCGCCTTCGAGAGTTGCGCGTTCAAGTGGGCCGCGGTCACCTCGAGATGGCGGGCGCGCTGGAGGCCCAGATAGCCGTAGGTCACACCGGCAATGGCGGTACCAAGCAGGACGTTCGTGATGACATCGTGAGTGGCCGTATGGATGTACCCGAAGCCAAACGACTGCCCGCCGCCGAAGGTCAGCCAATGGATCAGTCCATAGGGAATCGGAACGAGAATCGACGGGAGGAGCGCCAGCCCAATCAGCGACCCGACCCGAAGGATGGTCCGGGGAGGGTGCTCGATCAGCCGGCGCATGAGGGGGACCGAGACGCCCGCCCAAATCGACCACGTCACCCAGAACGACGCCTGGGTCGCCAGAATCGGCTTCCAGCCGACCTGGGCTCCGGTTTGTCCGGCCATTTGCGCCAGCTGAAGGGAACGGAGCAAGACGACCACGAGCGCCGTGGCGCTCAACGCCGCCTGTAACCGGAGCCAATCGGGAACACGCGGAGCCGCTCGGCCGGGAGCGGGGGCGTTTGTCATACCGAAAAGTACCTTAGGCGCCGGCCCTGAGCGCGTCGGCCGGTTCGACGCGGGTGGCGCGCAACGCCGGCAAGAGCGCCGCTGCCACCCCCGCGATCGCGGCGGCACCTACGACGGAAAGCACCACGGCGGCATCAAGCGCGCCGACGCCGTAGAGAAGCCCGGCCAAGAGGCGCGAGGTGGCGGCGGCGCCGAGCAAGCCGGCCGCCACGCCGATGCCGATCAGCGTGGCCGATTCGCGGCCCACGAGCATGACGATCTCCCGCGATGTCGCCCCCAGCGCCATACGCACCGCCATTTCGCGGCGCCGTTGGGCAACGAGGAACGAGAGTACGGCATAGGTTCCGGCGACCGCCAGCAGCAGGGCGGCCACCGCGTAGGCGGACATGAGCCGGGTGGCGGTGGTCATCCGCGACCGCGAATCGCGCACGATATCGCCGAGCGAGGCAACGTCGTAGATCGCCGCGCCGGGCGCGGTGGCGGCCACTGCCCGGCGGAGGGGTCCGCCGAGTGCGGAGGCTCCCGCCGAGGCGCGCACCACGAGCGCGATCTCCGAACGAAAGGCCAGATTGGAATAGGTGCCGAGGCCGGGAACGTAGAGTTCCGGGCGGGAGTCCTCCGTGAGACTCCGATTCTTCGCGTCGGCCACCACACCGATGATCGGCATCCAGGGGGCGCCCGGTCCGAAGCGGAGCCGGCGCCCTACCGGGTCGGTGCCGTCGTCCCACAATTCCCGCGCGAGGCCTTCACTGATCACGAGCGGGGTGGATTGCGCGGTGGCATCGTCGTCGGTGAAGGTTCGCCCCCGGAGGACCGTGATACCCATCGTCTCGAAATAGCCGGCGCTCACCACCCGATAGTCGGCGAGTGGATCGGTCCCATCGGCTTTGAAGGGACGGCCCTCGACCGCCATCGCAAGGTCTTGTCGGCCGGGGGTGAGGGGCAGCGCGTTCACGAGTCCCGCGGAGGTGACCCCGGGAATCCGCGTGGCCTCTGCAAGCATGGTGCGGAGAAGTGTCTCGCGTGCCGCGCGATCGCGCAGTGTCTCCGTCGGCAAGTTGAAGAGGAGGCTCATCGTTCCCTCGGGACGGAAGCCCAGCGAGACCCGCTGAACCGCGACGGCCGAGGAGAGGAGCAGCCCTGAGCCATGGAGCAGGAGCACCGCCAGGGCAACCTGTGCCGCCGCGAGGAGGCGGCGGATCCGGTTCGCGCCGGAGGCGCCCCCGCCCGACGCGCGGCCCCTGAGCGCCTGAGCCGGGTCCTGCCCGGCCGAGAGCGCGATCGGAAGCGCGCCTACCGTGGCACCGACAGCCAGTACGGCAAGTACCGTCACCGCGAGCGCGAGCGCGCCGATCAAGGTGCCATCGATCGCTATGCCGTCCGGCATGAGGGTCGCGAGCAGCCGGGCACCGAGCATCGCGACGGCCAGCCCGAGGGCCGCCCCAGCCGCCGTGAGAAGGATTCCTTCCAGGAGCGCGCCACGCACGAGTCGGGCGCGTGTGGCGCCGAGCGCGGCACGCACCGCGAGCTCCTCCCCCCTGGCCATAACGCCGGCGAGTTGCAGATTCACGACGTTGGCACAGGTCAACAGCAGGAGGAGCGTCACGCCGGCGAGCAGGAGCACCACCACGGGCTTCGTATCACCCACCACCGAATCGGCAAGCGGACGCACGTTGGCGCGGAATCGCGCCGCGTCGATCGCGGAGCCGGCGTGCGGGCCGGGGAACTCTCGGCCCACCGCTTGCACCGGCGCCGTGAGGTCCCGCGCCGCTTCGGCGAGGGTCACCCGAGGCTTGAGGCGCGCCACCACCGTGTAGGCCCGGCCGAAGGGGTTGTTCGCCGCGGGATCGAGACGGAGCGGCTCCCACGCGCCGACCTGCCGCGTGGGAAACGAGATGCCGGGGGGGAGCACCCCCACGATCGTAAACGGCTCTCCCTCCAGGTTCGCCACCGTCCCGACGACGCCGGGATCGGCGCCGAACGCGGCGCGCCACAGCCAGTCCGACAAGACGACCGCACGCGGTCCGTTAGGTGTATCTTCCTCGGCGCTGAAACCGCGCCCCAGCGCCGGCTGCACGCGCAGGACCGGAAAGAGACTGGCGGTCACCTGGGCCACGATGAGCCGGCGCGCATCGCCCCGGCCCAGCAGGTTCGCGTCCCGGGTGGCGTAGGCCGCCGCACCGGCCAGGGTGTGCGCCTCGCTCGCCAGGCGCCGGAACCCGACGTCGGATAGCGGCAGCTCGGGGAGCCACGCCACCGGCATCGTCTGCGTCACGCGCACCAAACGGCCCGCATCGTCGTACGGAAGCGGACGGAGGAGCACCGCATCCACGATGGCAAAGACGGCGAGCGCGGCCCCGAGACCCAGGCCGAGCGTTACGGCAATGACGGCCGACTGGAGCGGCCGCAGCCGAAGCCGGCGAAGGACGTACCAGAGGTCGTGGAACACCGCTCAGCCCGCTTTCGCTGTCCGCCGCGTGCCGGTGACCGTACCGTCGACTCCGTCGAAAGTGAACGTGCCGGTCAAGGCATCGCCCTTGAAGTCGAGCGTGTAGACCAGCGCCATGCCGGCGGCGCCGCCCGCGAGCGTAATCCGCGTGCCTTTGCGGACGATCGTCCGAATCGTCGGCTCGTGCTCGCCGACGGTGAGCTTCACCGCGACGCTATCGCCTTTGTACTCGAGCACCAACGTGCCATCGAGGACTCCGCCGCCATAGGTGACGGCGAGGTCGTAGGTGCCGGCCCTGATCGACTGGGCCTGCCCGCCCGCTTGCGCGGCGGCCGGCGGCGCCGCCGCGAGGACTGTGAACAGACCGACTGCCAAACGAAGCATGAGAAACGCTCCCACGGAAAAGGGAGCTCCACTGTGCCTCCGAGGGGGAGGAGGCCGCCAGAGCGGTGCAGGAAACGCGACTTCTGGCGCAGGAGAACTGCCCGTCTCCCCGGCGGCCTGCCCGAGCTCAGGGGATCACGTTGGGCGCCCCTTGCTTGGGACCGAGCCAGCGAACTTGGTACTCGCAGGTCAGCGTTCCCGTCGCCACGATCGTCACGAGGGCCTCGATCGTCGTGGTGGTGAACGCGCCGGACAGGGTCACGGTGTAGGTCGTCCCGCCGATGGTGACGATCGACGGCGAGGTGGTGAATGTGCCGGTGGCCGCCAGCGTGCCGGTGTAGACGCTTCCGGCATGACTCAGGTTGACCGCCGTGGCGCCCGGCACATGGGACACCGTCGTGGGATGCTGTTCGATCGTCGGCGGGGTGGCGCAGTTCGACTGGCCGAGCGTGGCGGCCGTGGTGTACGTACCGCTCACCCTGATCAACGTGGGATCGGGGTTGGTCCCGCCACCGCCGCCGCCACAACCAGCGGCAAGCACGCCCATCAGGATCGGCACGACGTGAGAATGGAACCATCGCATGGAACGCTCCTCGGTACGAAGGGGAAAGGCGCTGGCGCGCATGGCGCGGGTCATGGTCCACCTCGGCGATACCGCTCGGCGAGTCCAGTGAGCGCGATCGTTAGGTCCGTGTGAGCATACCACCGGCCCGCCACCATGACACCGGCGGACCGCGCGAGCGCCGCCACACCGCCGGCCGGATCGGCGTCGAGAAGGAGGAGGTCCGCGTCAAAGCCCGCAACGACGCGGCCTCGGCGCGCGCCCAGGCCCAGCGCATCGGCCGCGCCGGCAGTGGCAATGCGGAGCACCTCGAGCGGCGGAATCCCCGATCGTTCGAAGAGGCGGAGTTCGTCGTGAAGAGCAAAGCCCGGTATCAGGGCGGGAATCGGGGCATCCGATCCGGCGAGCACACCGACTCCGGCGCGGTGGAGGGCCGGCAGCATTCGGGCGTAAAAAAATTGCGTCGTGCGGGTGTACCGGGCGATCGCCTGCGCGTTCCCGGAACGCGACCCGCCGGCTTCCTCCCATCCCCACGTGCG
>JABFSM010000282.1 GCA_013140635.1 Gemmatimonadales bacterium | reverse complement strand
GCGCTGCTTGCTGCTCCAGTACCAGGCGGGTGGCCCGCTCCCGGACCTCAGGAGAATACCGTGTGCGTTTGTCCATGACTCCAACCTCTCACAGATTGGAGCCTCCGGCAAACCCGGGGCGGTTCACTGAGGCGTTAACGGGGCAGCGATACACTCAATACACCAACGCCAAGGTCCTAGTTATTGGTGACACCCACGCTGGAAAAACTGGGTTGGCTTTTCGACTGGCAAATGATGCGTGGAAGCCAAGCGGCGAATCGACCGTAGGCGCATGGGCAACTCAGTGGAAGCTAAAGCACGGCAATGCCGAACCCGCCGTGGATCGGGAAATCTGGCTTTGGGATTTCGGTGGGCAGGCGGACCAGCGGCTCGTTCACCAGCTTTACATGGATCGCGCCGCGCTCATTTTGCTGCTGTTCAATGCGGATCAGGAGGATGTTCTGCCCGGTCTGCGCGATTGGCAGACGGCCCTGCGACGCTCTTTGAAGGCTCAGACACCGCACTTTCTCGTGGCAGGACGGATCGACGCAGGCTTCAAGGCGAGCCGGGGCAAGCTCCAGGCCTTTGCGCAGGAACAGAGGCTCGCCTACCACGAGACGAGCGCGAAGTCGGGCGACGGCTGTGACGAGCTGCGCGCGGCCATGATCGCCGCCATTCTGTGGGCGCAGATGGAGAGGCGCACGTCGCCGCGCATTTTCAAACTGATAAAGGATGAGATCCTGAAGCTGCGAGATGAAGGGCAGGTGCTGCACACCTTCAAGGAACTGCGCGAACTGCTCTGGCAGCGCCTGCCGGACGAACCGCGCTTCACGGGTGAGACCTTGCAGACCGTGATCGGCCTGCTGGATGGCCCCGGCGTGGTGAGAGAGCTCGAGTACGGCACCTACATCCTCCTTGCGCCGGAGTGGATCAATGCCTATGCGCAGGCCGTGATTCGCACCCTACGCAGCGCAGCAAACGAACTCGGCGTGCTGCCGCTGCGCAGCATCGCGGAAGGGAAGCTGATCTACCAGAGCATCGGGCGCGACGGCGCTGCCGTGGAGATGAAGCGCCTGCCGCCCGTCGAGGAGCGCGTGGTGCTCGGCGAGATGGAACAACAACTGGAGCAGCGCGGCCTCTGCTTGCGCCAAGGAGACAAGCTGGTCTTCCCGAGCCATTGCGGACGCGACCGCCCGGCGGTGCTGGAGCACCCGTCGGTCTTCGTGAGCTATGCGGTGAAGGGCTTTCTCGATGACATCTACGCGACGCTGGTGGTGAAACTGGCGGACAGCGAGTCCTTCCAACTCAAGGAACTCTGGCGCGACGCTGCGGACTTCGTAACGCTCGAGGGCGATCATCACATGGGCCTCAAGCTCACGCGCGAGAGCGGCAGCGACGGGGATATCAGCGTCTATTTCGGCAAGGGCGTGACGCAGCAGGAGCAGGTGATCTTCGCCAACTACATCCACGCGCACCTCCAGACCTCATGCGAAGAGGCGCAGCGCCTCCGACATTACGTCTGCCCGAAGTGCCATGCGCCGAAAGGCAATCCGGAGGTGCTGATGAAGAAGCTGCTGCGCGAGAAGCAGAACGCCGACACGGAATGCGACGACTGCGGTCAGCGCTTCCAGCTGTGGGATGCGTTGGAGAAGAAGTTTGCCAGCGAGGTGGTGCGCGCGCAGGTCGAGCATCTGCGGGCCGATGATCTCGCGAAGCTGGATACGCGACGCCGCGGGAAGCTGCTGGTGCTGGAGGTGGGAGCGCGCATCACCAGCGCTGATCAGAAGTGCTTCGAGATTCCGGCCACGGAGGACGAGGGGCTGGATATGGAGCTGGAATTCACCAATGACGACGGCGAAGGCACAGGGTGCCGGCTTTATCTGCAACTGAAGTCGGGCAATTCCCACCTCACGAAACGCAAGACCGACGGCGCGGAGATTTTCGCGATCAAGAAGCAGCGCTGGGTGGAATACTGGCTCCAGCAACCCCACCCGGTGATGCTGGTAATCGGCACGTTCTCGGAGAACGACGAGCGGGCGATCGGCGAGGATAAGCTGGAATTCGCCGATGTGCGCTGGATGGAGATCACGAGCATGCTCAAACGCGAAAGCCGGAACGGAACAAAGCCCGTGAAGCAGATCGAGTTCAAAGGCGAACGACTAGACATGACAAGCGTGCGGCGGTTGCGAGAGAGGACTCTGTCAGGTACGGTGTCGTAGGACTTGCGGCGTGAGAAGTGCTCAATACCGCCGGTTCCCTCAATACCAGATAATAAGGGGCGAGAGGCACCGCCCACCATTGCGCGGGGCGTCTAACCAAGGCATGCAGTTGACGGTGCTTCGCGCCACAAGTGATGCCAGGCGTTATCCAGCCTGAGCCACCTAGTTCTCCAAGACAGCGGCATGCGAAAACTCGTCTACTCGACCTCCCTCTCACTCGATGGCTACATCGATTCCGCGGCCGGAGACCCCAGCTGGGGCGTGCCCGATGAGGAGCTCCACAGCCATTTCAATGACATTGAGCGAGAGACCGACACCCTCGTGTACGGCCGCCGCATGTACGAAATCATGGCCGGCTATTGGCCGACCGCCGACCAGGACCCTTCGGCGCCTGGCGTCATAGTGGAATACGCGCAGATCTGGAAGCCAATCCCCAAAGTTGTCTTCTCCTCGACGCTCGAACGAGTCGACTGGAACTCGCGACTGATACGAGGGGATCCGGTCGCCGAAGTCGCACGACTCAAAGCGGAGCCCGGGGGCGGGTCCATCGGCGTCGGAGGCCTCCTCCTCGCGTCAGCCTTGGCATCCGCCGGCCTGATCGACGAATACCGCCTCTACTATGTCCCGATCTTCCTGGGTTCCGGCAAGGCCGCGTTCTCGCAGATTCAGAACAGGGTCAGACTCAAGCCGGTCGAGACCCACACATTCTCGGATATCTTTCACTATACCGGCTACTCCGCCCGCAACGCCGAGTTCGGATCGGCCTTGGCGGCACGCGCCGCCGGCAGGGCACTCGCCAGCAGGGCAACCACCAGCATGATCAGACCGACCACCCCGTAAACCACGGGATCCCTGGCCGACTGCCGGAAGAGCAGCGGCTCCATCCAGCGACTGGCGGCGAGCGCAATGCCGCCCCCGAGCACGACGCCCGCGACGGCGAACGCCATCCCCTCCCTGACGATGAGCCGCAGGATGTCGGTCGATTGGGCGCCGAGCGCCACCCGCACGCCCAGCTCGTGCATCCGCTGCGCCACGTTGTAGCCGATCACGCCATACAACCCGATCGCGGCCACGACCAGCGCGAGCACCGCGAACGCGCCGAACATCGTGGCGCCCAGCTGCCAGGAACGGCGCGCGGCGTCCACCACATCGCCCAGCCGCGTCACGGTGACGAAGGTCGGGCTCGGCATGACTTCCTGGAGGGCCTTCCGCACCGTCTCCTGCTGCCGGCGCGGCTCGCCTCTCACCTTAAGAAAGAGGGCGTGGGCTCGGCCCCGCACGATGCGGGTGCCCATCTCTCGTCATAGGCTTCACCAAGGGCCCCAGCCGGCTGGGCAATGTCAGCCGGTGTTGACAGGTTCTCGGCAACAAGCGTAGGATCTACGAGTCGGAAGGGAGGTGAGGACGGATGGGTGAAGCCAAGGAGTGGGGAAAGGCCATCGGCAATTTCATTAAGAGCGGCGGCACAAGGACAGGCCCGAGCCAGGCCGAAAAGGAGAGGCAGGAGAAGGAGAGGGAGGAACGGAAAGAACGCGACAAGAATGACTAGTGGCCGGCGCTGCTTGAGTCTACGCGTTATGCCGACCATCACCTCACCTTCATAACAATGCCTCGGGCAATGCGGGGTGTCATCGCAGCCACGCTCGTGGCCGGGGTGGTCATTGCGGTCGTCGCGCGGCGACGCGCTGGAAGCCGGCGAACGGAATCCGCCGAGCCGATCGCGACGGCCACGTCAAATGCCGCCTTGCAGTGGGACTCGCTCGTCACTCCCGCGTTCACGCTCTACGCACAGCGTGGCGGATACGCCGCCGACCGGCTGCCTGAGCTTCGGAGCGAGGTCGACAGCGCGATCACTCACGCGCTCGAGATCCTTGGCGAACCTGGTTATCGCGCTCATCTGCGAGTGTTCTATGTGCGCTCGCGTGAAGACGTGAAGGCCGTCACCGGCATGGCGGGGATGGGCATAACCCGTGCCGCCTACAACGCTGTGGTGCTTGTGGCAGCGGACACGAGTCGGCCTGCACACCGCCATGAGGTAATGCACGCGGTCTCTCTTCGCCTCTGGGGGCAGCCCGGTGCGACTCCGGGTGATCCGCGCGAGCCGTCGAACGCTGCCGTGTTCTATCGCGGCGGCTGGCTTCGCGAGGGACTAGCAACCACCGCCGACAAAGGGTGCGTTCCCTGGTCGGTGCGTGGAATCGCGGCGCAGATGGTCGCTGAGAACGAGCGCATTCCGCTGGACACGCTCACCGCAGCGTTCTATCAGAAGGACGGACTATCGGCGTACTTGCAGGGCGGTTCACTCGTCCAGTTTCTGCTCCTTGCGTACGGGCGCGATCGATTCAAGCGGCTGTGGCATCTGGGCGCCGACTCGATTGCAGCGGTGTACGGAAAACCGTCTGCAACAATTGAGGCCGAATGGCTCGGCTGGCTGAAAGCGACGCCGGAGGCCGAGCGTCCGCCGAGTCTGGCGGCGGTTCGGGGGCCGGGGTGCAAGTAGAATACGGAACGCCAAGGGTGGGCAACACACACAGGAGTACGATGCCGGCAGCCAGGCCCGTGACCATCGTGAATGTCGGATACCGCTCCACGAACTACTGGGTCGTCAGCGCGGGGATCGCACGGGTCCTGGTGGATTTGGGATGGCCGGGCACCATGGGGGAGATGCGCCGCGCGCTCAACCGGATGGGGGTCCCGCTCAAGGAACTCCGCTACGGTCTCGCTACCCACTACCATATCGATCACGCAGGACTCGCTCAGGAGCTGAAGCAAGCCGGGGTGCCGCTGCTGGTCCTCGAGACGCAGGTCGGGGCGATTCCACTCCTAAAAGAACATGCGAAGCCTCAGGACAAGCTCCTGGACATCACGCTGCATGACAATGTGACGATTTCTCTGGCCGAGAGCCGGGCCGTTCTCGGGGAGCTCGGCATCGATGGTGAGATCCTGGCCACGCCCGGGCATTCGGACGACAGTGTCTCGCTCGTGCTCGACGATGGCTCGGCGTTCACGGGCGACCTCACCCATCCCGCGATGGCCGGGGAAGGGGATCGGGAATTGGTCGCCGCGAGCTGGCAGCGGCTTCGCGAAGCAGGGGTAGTTAACGTGTACCCCGGGCATGGGCCAATTCGAAGGCTGGACGGCGCTTTTCCTCGGTAGGGCCAGCGCCACGATCTCAATGCGTGGTGGACCCGTATCTGAGCGCTTCGTAGTCGTTGGTGACTACCGGCAGCGGTGAACGTCGACCACGGACGAAATCACGCGGTTCTCAAGGTCAGATTTCGTGTGGCCACCGAAAACAAGATGTCCGGGATTGCTGGGCTATGGAGGCTGAGCGACGGGAAAATGGTCGTGTGGTATCAAGCCCCCGAGTGGGAGGCGAATCGGAAGATGCTGAAGGGCGTGGTGAAGAAGTGCGGGCTTCGCTGCCAAGGAGGTTGAGGGACTCGTAGATCTTACTGCGCCGGCGGTTCCGGCTGGCCGCGCACCCCCACCCGGAATCGCAGCAGCCGGCCGCCGCGGATCTGTGCCGCGTAGAGCGATTCTGGATCGAATTTCCCCCGCCCGAATGCTAGGCTCGCCAGACCAGGGAGGCTGTCCGCGACCAGCTCGCCCTGCCGGGTGACCGGATCAATCCGCCACAGCTCCCCCACCCGCGCGGCCGAGAGATAGAGTCGTCCCTGGGCGTCGACGGCCAAGCCGTCGGGTCCGGAAGGCGAGCCGGTCCGGAAGATCACTTCGGGGGGGCCGGCGGGACGCGAGTTCCGGAGCGGCAGGCGCCAGACCTGGTCGCTGAACTCCTCGTACCGGGCGGGAGCGGGGCCGGGTGGCGCACGACTGAAGATCTGCGCCACGTAGAGCGCCGAGCCGTCAGGCGCGAGCGCCAGTCCGTTGGGGAACGGGATGGCGCTGGTGAACACGCTCACCCGGCCCTCGGGGGTTACCAGGTAGATGTCGTTGACGAAATCATCGGAGACCAGGAATTCGCCGCTCGGCAGGACCACGATC
>JABFSM010000337.1 GCA_013140635.1 Gemmatimonadales bacterium | reverse complement strand
GGATGGGAGAGGGCGGAACCTGGGCGATGGGGGGGATGATGGGCGGCAACCAGAGCATGATGGGGACCGGATGGCGGGACGGCCACGGCTCGTACGGGATGGCCCTCAGCTTCACGACGCGGTAAGGCGCCGACAACGAATGACGTCGGCGGCTTTGGGTGCCGTCGCTACGAGAGTACCTTCGCGAGCGCTTCGATCGGCCGCATTCCGTGGCCGAACTTCGCCATTGCCTCCCGGTTGCGCTCGAGCTCTCCATAGGGCAGGAATCGCACTCGCAAGTCGGCCACGCGGCTGAACGCCGGCCGCGCGAGTTGCGCCCTTACGTCGTCTTCGCGGTTGTCCGGAGCGACGAGGAACAAGCCGTGCGCCGCGTCCCCGGGCACCCCAAGCGCCAGATCGAGCAGGCGCACGATGCCCGAGTAGATGGAAGTGGTGTGCTCGACCTCGAAAGCCCCGGCGACGCGGCCGGAGCCCCGCTCCAGCCAGAGCACATCGATGAGCCGCACCGCCTCCGCTCCCGGAGCTGAGGTAATCTCGGAGGGGAGCGTGTTCAGGCAGCCGTCGCCAAGCCGCCCGCCCTCATAGGAGCGTCCGGCGTCGTTGCTAGCGACCCACACGTCGAAACCCAAGGCCCGCCCCAGGTCACGGAGCCAACCCTGCACCTCGGTATGGGTGCGGTCGCCTTCACGCGCCGCAGCGAGGGTCTTTTCCGCTCTCGCCGTGTCCGCTCGCACCAGGGCAAGATCCGCCTCCCACGCTGTACGGGCGGCAGCATCGTCGGTTCGCGGGGGAGGCTGGTAGCGCTTCGAGCCGAGGTCGAACAGCAGCGCCGCGATGGCCCCCAGATCGTTGGACAAGAGGCCACGGTATTCGGTATTCAGCGAGAGAATGCCTTGACGCATAGCCAGGTACTCTTCCCACTTGCCGAGTTTCACCCGCGCCCCGGTGAGTGCGTTGTACCCGTTCACGATGGCGGTGTTGAACGGTGGGGTAATCGTAGGGTGCAGGAAGTACAGCAAGTTCGCCGCGGTGGGCCCGAGCCCCTTGATGCGACAGCGATCGAGAGTGCGGATCGCCTCGAGGACCTGCGTCTCCGTGTCGCAGCAGGCACAGGTATGCAGGAACCGGGCGAACGCCTTCTGGTTATCCGGATTCTCGTAGATGTCGGGGATCCGCAGCTTGGGCTTCCAGAGCCACGCGTGATCCGCACCCTTGAACAATTGCCGCTGCTCGGCGATCGACCCGACGACCGTCTCCAACGACGAGCCCTTGTAGGCAGTTCCGAAGGTTCCTGCCTGGATCTCCGAAACCACTTCCGCCAAGCCGGTACGGATCGAGCGGAAGTTCTTGAGCCGCTCCTCCCAGAGGAACCAGGTGCGATAGGTGCCGCCTGCGTCTTCACGCCAGCGTTCGATGAGGAGGTGGAGCGCATCGGGAGGCATAGCGGTCTCGGCATCAGAGGCTAATAAGGGACGTGCTGACCCTGAGGAAAATAGCCGGCCGTCGGCCGCCGCCGCCTCGTCCGGCCGTCAGAGCCAGCGCCGGGCAATCCAGCCTGCCGACTCGGATAGCAGCCGAGTCCAGGGCCGCCTGGACCAGCCCGGCCCCGTCACCTCGTCCGCGGCGTAGATGTAGGTCTCCAGATCCACTCGCCCGGTGGCGGCGCCGATGGAGCTGAGCATCGCGTCGTAGAGGACATCCCCCTCGACGAAGAGCTCCTGCTCCTCGGTCTCGCCCGTGGGCCATGGGACGCACTCGGCTCCCCGATGCTCTTCGCAACAGGGCAGGGCTTCCCGCGCCGCGCCGGGTGATCCGCTCATGGTCCTGCACCGGGAATTACGTGCGGGACAGGGAGCCATGAGCCGCGGACGGTCAGGCTGATCCCGAGCAGAACGCTGGCCACTCCGGCAGCCTCCACTATGCCGATACGCTCCCCGAAGAGCGCCACCGCGAGGAGGAGTCCGATGACGGGCACCAGGAACAGTTGCAGGGTGAGCCGGCCCACTTCCTCGTCCTGCACCAGCCAGAACCAGAGTGACGTGGCAGCGGACGTACCCACCAGCGCGAGGAAGAGGAAGAGGGACACGAAGGTCCCGCTCCAGGTAACCGCCGCCCCGCGCTCCAGTACCGCGGAAACCACCAGCAGGGGCACGCCGCCCAGCACGAACTGCCACGCGGTCACCGGCAAGAGCACCTCACGAATGTGAAGGCGTTTGACGATCACGCTCTGGATGGCGGTACCGGCCGCCGCGAGGAGCGGCAGGATGGCGCCGAGCGCGCCGCGGCGCGTGGGGTCGGTGATCGCCGGATAGGCGATCAAACTGACCCCGGCCAGACCAAACAGCAGCGCACCGGCCTTGGCGGGCGTCACGCGCTCGCCCAGGAAGATCGCCGCGAGCATCACGACCAGAAGCGGCCCGGTGTTGCCGAGGACGGAGGCGATCCCCGCGCCGGTGTGGCCGGGAGCGAGGAACATGGCCCCAAACGAGAGAAATGTGCCGGTGACCGCGAGGGCCGCGATCGCCGGCCAGAGCCGGCGTGGAGGCAATACGGGCTTGCGCCGAAGCGCGACGAGTCCAAGTAGCGCGGCCCCGCCGAGTACGGCGCGCATGCCTGCGAACCGGAGCGGCGGAGCGTAGGCCAAGCCGGCTTTAATTGCCGAGTAACACGCCGCATACACAAGAGCCAAACAGAAGACCAAGCCAAGGCGGCCCCGGGGCGTCATCCGGATTTGGCTTCGGTGTCCGCCCGGCCGGGCTCCCGTCGCCGGATCCCCGGTAGCTTGGTCCACCGCAGCGCCAGGGCATTCAGCGCGACCAGGATCGAGCTCCCCGACATTGAGAGCGCCGCGATCTCGGGCCGGAGCAACAGCCCGAACCGGGGATAGAACAGCCCGGCGGCAATCGGAAACGCGACGGTGTTGTATCCGGCCGCCCACCAGAGGTTCTGCTTCATCTTTCGGACGGTGGCACGTGAAAGCGCCATGGCGCCGAGCACGTCGTAGGGGTCGCTCTTCATCAGCACGATGTCGGCCGTTTCCATGGCGACATCGGTGCCGGCGCCGATCGCGATGCCCACATCGGCCTGAGCCAGCGCCGGAGCGTCGTTGATCCCGTCGCCCACCATTGCCACCAGCTTACCCTGGTCCTGGAGCGCCTTGACCTTGGCGGCCTTGTCTCCGGGCAGCACTTCGGCGAACACCGTGTCGAGACCGAGCTCCTTGCCGATCCGCTCTGCGGTGGCCTGATTGTCGCCGGTAAGCATCGCCACCTCGACGCCCAGCTTGTGGAGCTCCGCAATGGTCTCCTTGGCCGTGGGACGCAGTGCGTCCGCGACGGCGATCAGGCCCGCAGCGTGGCCATCCACGGCGCTATACACGAGCGTCCGACCGGCGCCTTGCAGGGCCTCCCCGCGGGCCTCCAGCTCGCCCAGCTCCACTCCGTTGTCCCGCATCAGCCTGCGGTTGCCACTCAGCACGGTGCGCGTCCCGACCGTCGCGCGCAGTCCGTGCCCGGCGATCGCCTCGAAGCCGGTAACCGGCGTCATCGAAGCGCCTTTGCCCTTGGCGTAGTCCACGATGGCCTGCGCGATCGGATGCTCGCTGCCTTGCTCCGCCGAGGCCACGAGCGCGAGCAGCTCTGACTCCGGTATTCCCCCCGAGGCGAGCACGACCTCGACGACCTTGGGCTGGCCCACGGTGAGCGTCCCGGTCTTGTCGAAGATGATGGCCCGCACCCGGCTGGCCTGCTCGAGCGCGGTCGCGTTCTTGAAGAGGATACCGTTGAGCGCGCCAAGGCCGGTGCCAACCATCACCGCGGTAGGCGTCGCCAGGCCCAGGGCGTCGGGACAGGCGATGACCACCACCGTGATGGCGAGGGTGAGCGCGAAGACGAGGGTTGCATCCGCGGCCCAGTACCAACCCGCAAACGTCGCCAATCCGAAGAGAATGGCGGCGGCCACCAGCCATTGGGCCGCCTTGTCGGCTAAGCGCTGGGCGGGGGCCTTCGAGTTCTGGGCGATCTGCACCAGCTTGACGATCTGCGCGAGCGCGGTATCGGCCCCCACCTTGGTGGCCCTGAAGCGAAAGCTGCCCATCCGGTTGATGGTAGCCCCGATGACCTTGTCGCCCGGGTGCTTGTCCACCGGAACGCTCTCTCCCGTAATCATCGACTCGTCGATGGTGGACTCGCCGTCGAGGACGTCGCCGTCCACCGGCAGCTTGTCTCCCGGCCGGATGAGGACCGTGTCCCCCAGCCGCACCTCCGATGTGGGGACTTCCACTTGCTTGCCATCACGGATGACCGTGGCTTGGGGGGGCGCCAGGTCCAGCAGGGCGCGGATGGCGTTCGAGGCCCCGGCCCGGGCGCGCATCTCCATCCAGTGGCCGAACAGGATGAAGGTGAGCAGCACCACCGCCGCCTCGTAGAACACTTCACCCTTGAAGAGAAAGGTTGCGGCAACGCTGAAGAGGTATCCAGCCCCGACCGAGAGGGCGACCAGCACCGACATGTCCAGCGTGCGGCGGCGGAGCGCGCGCCAAGCGCCCACGAAGAACATCTGCCCGCCCCAGACGACCGCCGGGGTGGCCAGGAAGAACGTCAGCATGTCGTTGGAAAGCCCGAAAGGCGCCCGGAGCTCGAGCCCGATCAGACGAGTACCCATGGGAGAGAACAGCGTTACCAGGATTCCCAGAACCAATGTCACCAGGAACCGCTTGCGCATGTCGCGCACCATTGCGTCCATTCCCATGCCGGCGCCGTGCCCCATTTCATGGGCCATTTGCGCCATCTCGCCGGCCGCTGCCGGTGCGCCTTGCGCGTGGCGGGCGTGGGTGTCGGCGGGAGCTCCGTGCGCTGTGTGGTCTTCTCCTGGCCCGGGTGCAGGCCGAGCGGCCGCTGGCACTGGTGCCGGTGAACAAAGGTG
Source organism: Gemmatimonadales bacterium (assembly GCA_013140635.1). Taxonomy (GTDB): domain Bacteria; phylum Gemmatimonadota; class Gemmatimonadetes; order Gemmatimonadales; family GWC2-71-9; genus JABFSM01. The sequence goes on along the minus strand of JABFSM010000337.1, from coordinate 22,307 downwards.
CCGAGGCACGACCTCACCGCCGCAGTGGAGCCCGCATTCCTGGATCAGCTTCTCGATCTCGGCCTGGCCGATCAATGCCTCGTCGAAACCAACGGTCACACTTCCGCTGAGTGCGTTGGTCTCGGCGTGATGGATGCCCGGCTGCCGCCGCAAGAAGCCGCCGAGCGCCGGACCGGAGCTCCCATGGACCAGCCCGCAGGCCTCAAGCACAACTTCGCGCATACGGTAACCTCGGTGTGGGCCGGGTTAATCGGCCTTGTTCAGAAGAAGCCTCTGACCTGGAGATGAAACACAGTGCGAAAGCGGGCATACTCGCTGCCTGCGGTGCCAGAGAAGTGCTGAATCCCGCCCGCGACATCGAGATTGCTCGCGACCGAATACTCGAGCCCAGGCCAGAGGAGTCGACTGCCATCGTCGACATTCACAATGCCATACGTAAGGACCTTCAGGAGAGGCGTGATCTCATACGATGCCGCAAGGGCGCCGTAGTGCCGGGCCACATTGCGAATCCGCCCCTCGAAGAGCGCAGCGAAGTCGTAGCCGCTTCGCTGGGAGGTCGCCTGGCCGTTGAAGTACAGCTCTCCGGTCACGGCCAGGGTGTTGGCGAAGCCGTAGTCAGCACCGAACAGCGCCTGTGTAAAGCGGCCTCCCGAATCGGGCCGCGTCGCCGTGACCTCGCCGCGAATCCCGAGGCCGCCGATATGCCCCGAGAAGTCCCCCCCGACGACAAGGTCGCCGCGAAAGGTCCCGACCAGCGCCGAATAATCGGCTCCGGCCACATTCCCGTGGACATAGCCGGCCCCCGCCGCGCGCGAACGCGTGGTCGCGGGTGCGAAGACGAGGTCGAGCTTGCCGAGCGGTCCGATTCTCCGGTCCAAGAGCACCGCGTCGACCCCTGGCCGCTCTTCGCGCTCAAGACGCGCGGGATCGAACGGATTGAGAATGTCGAGCGGGCTCCAGAACCTCCCGGTTCCCCACGCGATGCGTTGGCGGCCAACGGTGAGGTCCAGACTGTGGCCCGACCAGGTGACCGTCGCCCGGTACAGTCGGTGCCGGCCGAACCCGGATCGTCCGTCCGCATAGACCCAGTCGAGATCGAGGCTCGCATCGGGCTCCCGGTCCTTGGTGGCGGCGAATTGTCGGGTCCTCAGGTAGCTGCCCAGGAAGACTTCGTTGTCGTACTGTACCTGAAGTCTCACCGCCGTGAGCGGGGTCCCTTCCAGCTTCAACCGCAGCCGGCTGAGATCCAGGACGTAGCGATCTCCCACGGGAATAACGGTCGTCGATGCCGTCAAGAGGTTCAGATAGTAGCCCGAGAGCTTCCACGTCGGGGCGGATGGCGCGCCCTGCGCCGGAGCCGCGCGAAGCGGCCAACACGCGAGCAGTGCCCAGGCGATGCTACGCATGACGGATCGCGCGTGCGGGGTCGAGCCTGGCCGCCCTCCACGCCGGGTATAGGGACGCGAGAATCGTGGCGAGAAAGAGCACGATTCCCGGTCCGAGGATGCTCGCCACAACGAGTCTTGGATAGGCGATGCCGGTCACTCCAGGTATGGTGACATATCCCTCGAAAAAACGCGAGAGATCCAGTCCCCTCCGCGCGAAGTACGTGACGAGCAGCACGCCCAGGGAGTATCCGAGGAGGGAGGCCATGGTCATTAGCGCGAACGTCTCGTAAATAACCAGGCGTACAACCGCACCTGGAGATGTGCCGAGCGCCATCATCACCCCGAACTCGCGAGTCCGCTCGGCCACCGTCATGAATACGGTATTCATGACCGCAAGAGCCGTCACAGCGAAGACGATGACCAATACGATCGCGCGCATGATCCGGATTACCCGCACCATCTCGTCGACCTGGGGGAGTAATGCCGGCCACGATACGATCGTCAGGCCGGGCCCGCGAAGGTGGCGGCGCAGGGTGTCGACGGTCTCGTCCAGCGCCGCTGGGTCGGCGAGGCGCACGTTGATGGTGGAGACACCGGTGCCTAGTGCGAGCAGCGATTGCGCGGCTGACAGTGTGACATAGCCTATCCCTCCGTCGAACGAAGCGCTCTCCGTGGCGAAAATACCGCTGATCCGGTACGCGGCGGTGCCGAGCTCGCCGTCTGCGGCTTGCGCCATGACGACCACCTTGTCGCCCATCCGGAGATTGAGGGTTTCGGCGAGCTTCCGCCCGACCACGATGCTGCGGTCATCGCCGGTGCGAAGCATGGCGCCCTCGACCATCGCGCGATCGATGAAGGTCACCTTGCGCTCGACCTCGGGGCTGATTCCAATCAAGAGGATTCCCTCGGACTTCGTCGTGCTACTCGCAATGCCTTGCGCCTGGATGCGCGGAGCCGCGGCCTCGACGTTGGGGGCGCCGCGCAGTTGCGCGAGCAGCGTGTCCGAGCTTCCCAAGGAGAGATCCGTGGACAGATCCTGCCTGAAGCCGGCCCGCTCGACCTGGACATGGCCGGTGAGATACCGGGTGGAATTGTCGATGATCTGCTCGCTGAATCCGTCGTAGTAGCCGAACAGGAACACGAAGGCGACAATCGCGAACGCCGTTCCGCCGACCGTAATCGCGGTGCGGCGCGGATTGCGCAGGATGTTGCGCGCGGCCACCAGTACGAAGACCGGTAGGCGGATCGCGGTACCGCCACCGCCTCGCGCCCGGCGGGATAGTCCGGCCATTCCGCGCATTGCCGTTACCGGTTCCAGCAGCGCGGCCTTCCCCGCCGGATAGAGCGATACGAGGCAAGCGGTGCCGAAGACGACGGCGGAAATCATGAGGCTCCGGTCCAGCCGCGCCACCGGATAGACGACGTCCGACAGGCCTGGCATGGTGCGGAGCCCCGCCTCGAATGCGGTGAAATCGATGCCCTGGTACTGAAAGAACATGGTGACCCCTACACCAACGGCGTTGCCGAGGACCAGGCCGAAGAGGCCCAGCAGTATCGCCTCATAGAGGACCACACGAAGCAACCTCGCCTGGCTGGTGCCCACCGCGAGCATGACGCCGAATTCCCGAGTGCGCTCGAGCACGGCCATCAGCACCGGATTCGCCACGCCGGCGGCGACCACGATGAAGAAGATCGTGAGCACGACGAATCCCGTGACTTCGTGATACCGCACGCTCGCCACCACCATAGGCAGCAGAGTGGGCCAGCCGATGACTTCGTAGCGCTCGCCGAGACTCATGCGCAGCCGTGCCTCGGCCGCGGGAAGCGCGCCGGGATCCTTGAGGCGCAGCGCGATGGCGGTGCCGCCGCCCGGGGCGGCAAGGAAGTCCCGCACCGCGTCGAGCGGCATGACGGCAAGGAACCCGTCCAGCTCGTCAATCTTGGTCTCGAAGACCCCGCGCACCGGCACCCGGCTGCTCGCAACAGAGCCGTCGTACGCCTGCCCGACCAGGATCAGCTCGTCCCCCACCGTCAGCCTCAGCACCTCCGCGAGCCTGGAGCCGATGAGCACGCCATTCGTCGCGGTGGCGCTGAGGGGCGAGCCGGCTACGATCGCCTTGAACAGGTCGGTGACCCGGACTTCTTGGCCCGGAGCGATCCCAACCAGCGCAACGCCGCGGGACTTGTCGCCCCGGCTCGCGAGCGCCCTTCCTTCCAGGCGCACGCTTGCGGCCGCCACCGCCGGGTCGGCCAGGACCGTCCCAAGGACCGCCGCGGCGTTCGTCATCGCCAGGTCGAGCGTCTGGTCCTCGTGATAGCCCCGAAGGTGGATCTGCATGTCGCCGGCGAAGTACCGCGTGGTGTTGGCGACCATTTCCCGGTTCATGCCGTCGATGAACCCCCAGACGAACGTGAGCGCCGCGACACCGACGGCAATCGCGGACAGGGTAATCGCCGAACGGCGGCGGTTTCGCCACACGTTGCGCCAAGCGAGCGTGAGGAGCATCAGGTAGGCCTCAGCTCGTCGGCCTCGATCCGGCCGTCGCGCAAGCGAATCACCCGCCGAGCCCGTTCGACCACCATCGGGTCGTGGGTGGAGAAGACGAACGTGACCCCCTTTTCTTCGTTCAGGCGGCGCATCAAGTCCATGAGGGCGCCGCCTGCCTTCGAGTCCAGGTTTGCGGTCGGCTCGTCGGGCAACACGATGATCGGTTCGGCCGCGATCGCGCGCGCCACCGCTACCCGCTGCTGTTGCCCGCCGGAGAGCTGGTTCGGGCGCCGGTGCTCGAGGCCTTCGAGTCCCAGCTCCTTCAGCAGCGCCACGGACCGGTTGCGGCGCTCGCCGGGCGGCACGCCTTGTAACAGCATGATGAATTCCACGTTCTCGAGCGCCGAGAGGACCGGAATGAGGTTGAATTCCTGGAACACGAAGCCGATGTCGCGCAGGCGCAGGCGCGAGAGCTGGGACCGGCTCATGCGCCCGATCTCCACCCCGGCGACCCAGATGCTCCCGCTCGTTGGGCTGTCGAGCCCGCCGATCAGGTTGAGCAGCGTCGTCTTTCCCGAGCCGGAAGGGCCGACCAGCACCGCGAAATCGCCCTTGCGAATCTGGAGATCGATCCCCGCCAGCGCGTGTACGGCGACACTCTCCTGCCGGTACACCTTGGTGATTCCCTCGAGCTTGACGACGACATCCGGGGCATTCATCGGGTTTGGAGATTCCTTTGGGAGAAGACCGCGGCGTCGATGGGGGCGTCGTACTTGGCGCTTCGCAAGACCACGCTGGTCCAGTTGCCCGGCCGGGCCGTGGGGCGCATTTCCCATTTGGTGGGGATGAGCCGGCCGCCCAGGGAGCGGACGTCCGAGAAGGTCATGACCCGGACCAGCCGGCCGCTTTCGTCGTAGAATTCCTCCCGGAGCGGAATGAAGTCCGCCTGGCGCGCTCTCAGGACGATGCGTCCCCACACGACTGCGGCGTCGGGTCTGGGAACCACCTCCACGACGTACACGGGTGCTCCTGCGGCAGAGTCCATGGGGAGGAACCGGTGCGTATAGTCGTCGGTGAGGCTGCTCTCCTTGACGAGGTCGTCGTTGGTGAAATCGGAGCCCATCCAGGGCTGCATCATCATCGAGGGCGGGATCTTGATGGTTCGCTCGATCGCGGGCAGGTAGTTCCACATCTCGCTGCCTATACGCAGCGAGCCAATACCCGCCTCCTTGGCCGGGGAGAGAATTCTGATGAAGGACCGGCGCGGACGGTCGATCCACGCCAGGAGCGTAAGGGTCCGCTTCCATCGTGGCGTGACAACGGTCATCTCGAGCTCGGCCTGCAGGGTGTTTCCCCAAAGCAGGCTCTCCGCACGATCCACGATGTCCTTGGCAGCCGGCCCCTGGGCATGAACGATCGGTGCCCATGCCCAGCCAAGAATCAACAACCCGACGCGGAGGCCTCGAACAGGGGCAAAGGGGCGCATGGCTACTTCGTCATCGCCGCCATTTGTCCTGCGGCCGCCGCCGGGAGGCTCCGGGAGCGGCCCAGAGAGTTGAAGAACCACCCGACGGTGGCGGCGAAGATGGCCACCCACACGGTCGTCAAGAGCAGGCCGCCGAAGAAGCTGCCCCAGGTCAGGTCGCGGGCGCCGGTCAGGTCGTAATGCATCGCGAAGCTGAAGACCGCCCGAGTCTGCTCCGGCGCCAACACCACGAGGGAGACGCAGATGGTGTACCACACCGCCCAGGCCGAAGCTACGGCGAACGCGAACCGCTTGGTCTCGAATCTCATACCTACGCTCCTTGTGTTGGGACATTGCCGACGTGCCGAGGAAGACGTCCGAGACTATCTCTCCGCACCGCTACCTGATCCGCCGGGGCGAACCCGAGGCGCTTGAGCACGGCGAACAAAGCATCGGGATTGGTGACGCTGGGGTCGTATTCCACATAGGCCATCTCGCTCGCCGGATTGACCAAAGCGGTCACCACGCCCTCGACGTCCGAGAGGACACGCTCGACGGTTAGGTGCTCTCCTCCGCATACTTGGCGGGAAAGGGGCAGGGCGGTGCGGCTTGTCGACATGATCCGGTTCCTCCGAGCGCCAATCTAGGGATCGATCTGCCAGCAACCGTGATGGCGGGATTAAGGCTCCTTGATGGCAGAGATCAATGCTCCTTAATCTGCCGTTCACGATCCCCAGTTCCACGCGGCCTAGCTTCCATCCTCAGACCACTAGGGAAGCTCTGCAGAAGTCATCGCGAGGCCCGAAGGGCCGAAGCGATCTCCTGGATTGCTTCGCCGCCAGAGGCGGCTCGCAATGACCGGTTCAGAGCTTCCCTAGGGCGGATTTTCTGGCGCCGAGATCTTAGCGATAGGAGGAGACAGGTGTGGGGCCGATTCGGGCGGGTGATGATCGTGGGATTCCTTGGGCTCCTGCTGGTGGCGCCATTCCTCGCCGCCCAACCGCAAGCGGGCCGACTGACCCTTGCCGAGGTCTTCCGGGCGCTCGAGACCCGGAGCCCACGCCTCGAAGCGGCCCGCCAGATGGCCTTCGCTGCGGAGGCCCGCGTCAAGCCGGCCCGCACCCTTCCCGATCCCCAGCTCCAATTCGGCCTGATGAACCGGAATCTTCCGGGCCTCGGCTTGCAGGATCCGCTCGGCATGAATCAAGTGCAGGTCATGCAAATGGTTCCGATCGCCGGCCAGCTCGGGCTTTCTGGGCGGGCGGCGGCAGCCCAGGCCGGAGCTGCCCGGGCTCGCGCGGCGGATCTTCGCTGGGAGCTGCGCGCCCGCGCTGCCATGTCGTTCTACGAGATCTATCAGCTCGACCGCACCATCGAGGTGAGCGCCGAGACCCGGGAGCTGCTGCGCGACATCACCACGACGGCGCGCACTATGTACTCGGTAGGCCAGGGACGCCAGGCGGATGTGTTGCGCGCCCAGGTGGAGATCGACCGAATGAGCGAGGAAATCGCTCGCATGCGCGCGATGCGTGAGGCGGCCGCCGCGCGGCTCAACGCGCTGCTCGACCGGCCGACCGAAACCCCCGTGCTCACGCCGGCGCTCCCGCGCTTCCCGCGCGAGCTGGCGGGCGCCGATTCGCTGGAGCGCCAGGCGCTGGCCGGTCGGCCGATGCTCGCCGCCGGGGCGCTGGAGGTGGACGCCGCGGCGGCCGCCCAGCAAAGAGCCCGCCGGGAGATCTGGCCCGACCTGCAGCTCGGCGCGGTGTACGGCCAGCGGCCGATGGCGGGGAGGACCGACCGGATGGTGAGCCTGATGCTGGGGTTCTCGGTGCCCATCTGGGCCGGGCGGCGCCAGCTCCAGATGCGCGCCGAGACGGAAGCCATGCGCCTCTCGGCCGATGCCGAGCTCCGCGCCATGCAGGCGGATACCCGCGGCCGGCTAGGCGAGCTCACCGCCGCCGTGCGGCGGTCCCGGAGCCTGCGGGAGCTCTATGTGACCACGATCCTTCCCCAGGCCGAGGCAACCGTGAGCTCGGCGCTCGCTGCGTATCAAGCGGGAGAGGTGGACCTGCCGATGTTGCTCGATGCCCGGATGACGGTGAACCGCTATCGCCAGCAGCTCATCCAGCTCGACGCTGAGGAGGGTAGCGCGCTCGCCGAGCTGGAGATGCTGCTCGGCCAGCGGCTCTTCGATCCCGAACTCAGCGAACCGAGCCAGCCGCCCGGAGACGCATCATGACCCAGGACAACCTCGCGGCTCCGGTATCGGCCGACTCTCCATTCCAGCCGTCCGGGCGGCGCCGGCTCGGCCGGCTTGCCGCGCTCCTGGCCTTTGTCCTCGTGCTGATCGCCGCCGTGGTCGCGGTGCGTCTCCTCGGCCGGCGGGGGGAGCCTGCGGCGGCCTTGGGCGGGCACGATCATGCCGCAGCGCCCGCCGGGGACAGCGCCATGCCGGTGATGCTGTCGGAAGCCCAGGCCCGGCGCATCGGCGTGACCTACGCGCCGGTGCGATTGGGTCCGTTGGGTCGGGTGGTGCGGACGGTCGCCATCGTGAGCTACGACGAAACCCGGCTCAAGTCGGTGACGGCGAGGGTGGATGGGTGGGTCGAGCGGCTCTACCTCGATTTCACCGGGCAGTCGGTGCGGATCGGGGATCCGCTCTTCAGCCTCTATTCCCCTATGCTGGTCTCGGCCCAGCAGGAGCTGCTGCTGGCCAAGCGGCTCCGCGCGAGCGTTGCCGGGGGGTCTCCTGACGCGGTCCGCGGGGCAGAGGATTTGCTGGAATCGGCCAGGCGCCGGCTGCTTTACTGGGAGGTGCCGGCATCGGACGTGGCGGAGATCGAAGCGAGCGGCGAGATCCGCAAGGCGCTCACCTTCCGGTCACCGGTAGAAGGCGTCGTGATCGAGAAGACGGTGCTCGGCGGCCAGCGAATCATGGCGGGCGAGACCGTCTTCAAGATCGCGGACCTGAGCACCGTGTGGCTGGAAGGGGAGATCTTCGAGCGCGACCTTCCCCTGGTGCGCCTCGGGCTTCAGGTGGTGGCCGAGTTCCCAGCCCTTCCGGCCGCGCCGAGAAGCGGCCGAATCACCTATGTCTACCCCACCCTGAACCTCGAAACCCGGACCGCGCGGGTGCGGGTTGAGCTCGCCAACCCGCGGCTCGCTCTCAAGCCGGGCATGTACGCCACACTCCACTTCGCCGCGGCGACCGGATCGGTGCTGAGCGTGCCCCGCTCGGCGATTCTCTCGACGGGCAAGCGTGATCTGGTCTTTGTCCGCTTCGCGGATGGATCCCTGGTCGCCCGCGACGTGACGCTCGGTGTCGCGACGGACGATCGCGTCGAGATCCTTTCCGGCCTGGCCGTGCTAGATACCGTGGTGGCCTCGGCCACCTTCCTGGTGGATGCGGAGTCGAACCTGAGCACGCTCCTGGGTGGCATGGGCAACATGCCGGGAATGGACATTTCGCCACCGGCGCCCCCGCCCGGCAGCAAGGCGCCCGAGGCTCCGGGACTGAGAGCGCCGCCAAAAGACACCACGAGGATGAAGATGCCGGAAGACGAGCACGCAGCGCACCGAGTGCCCGAGAGGGAATGAACCGGCCATGCTTAAGCGCATCATCGACTGGTCGGTGGCCAATCGGCTCATCGTCTTTCTCTTCACGATCGCGGCGGTCGCGGGGGGAATCTGGGCGCTCAGCCGCACGCCGCTTGAGGCGCTCCCCGACCTGAGCGACGTGCAGGTGATCGTGCAGGCCGAGTTCAACGAACAGGCGCCGCGAACCGTGGAAGACCAGGTCACCTATCCGATCGCCGCGGAGATGCTCAAGGTGCCGGGGTCGCGCACGGTGCGGGGCTACTCGTTCTTCGGGATTTCCTTTGTCTACGTGATCTTCGAGGACGGCACCGACCTCTACTGGGCCCGCTCCCGGGTCCTCGAGTACCTGAGCGGGATCAAGGGCAGGCTCCCCGCCAGCGTCACGCCAACCCTCGGGCCCGACGCGACGGGCCTGGGCTGGGTGTACCAGTACGCGCTGGAAGACACCACCGGCCGGAAGACCCTGGCCGAGCTCCGGAGCATCCAGGACTGGTACCTCCGCTATGCGCTCACGGCCGTGCCGGGCGTGTCCGAAGTCGCCGCCGTCGGGGGGTTCGAGAAGCAGTACCAGGTCGATCTCGACCCGGCCAAACTGCTGGGCTACCGGATTCCCATCACGGTCGTCATGAGCGCGATCCAGAACGCCAACGCCGACATCGGCGCCATGGTGGTGGAGCTTTCCGAGCGGGAATACATGGTGCGCGGGCTGGGCTACCTCAAGTCGCTCTCCGACATCGAGAACGTGGTGGTCGGAGCGACCCCAAACGGCACGCCGATCCGGGTGGCGGAGCTGGGACGGGTGAGCGTGGGTCCGGCGGTTCGCCGGGGCATCACCGATCTGGATGGCCGGGGCGACGCGGTGGGCGGCATCGTGGTGATGCGCTTTGGCCAGAACGCGCTCGCCACGATCGAACGGGTGAAGGCGAAGATCCGGGACATCCAGGCGGGACTGCCGCAGGGCGTGGTGCTTCGGCCGGTCTATGACCGCAGCGACCTGATCCATCGCGCTATCGAGAACCTCCGCGGCAAACTGATCGAGGAGAGCGTGGTGGTGGCCCTGGTGTGCATCCTCTTTCTCCTGCACGCGCGCTCGGCGATAGTGGCCATTCTGACGCTGCCGATGGGGATCCTCATCGCCTTCATTGCCATGCGATGGGTGGACGTCGGGGCGGACATCATGTCGTTGGGCGGGATCGCCATCGCGATCGGCGCGATGATCGATGCCGCGATCGTCATGATCGAGAACATGCACAAGCATCTGGAGCGTGCGGTGGCGGCCAAAGAGCAGGCGCTCCGCCGGCCATCGACGGGCCGGTGGCTCGATAGCTCGGTGCTCACCGCCGGCGAGCGCTGGCAGGTGGTGCGGGAGTCCTCGAAGGAGGTCGGTCCGGCACTGTTCTTCTCCCTCTTGATCATCACGGTGTCGTTCCTGCCGGTCTTCACGCTGGAAGGGCAGGAGGGGCGGCTGTTCAAGCCGCTGGCCTTTACCAAGACCTTCGCGATGGCTGCGGCCAGTCTGCTCTCGGTGACGCTGGTGCCGGTCACCATGGGGCTGTTCATCCGGGGGCGGATTTACCGGGAGCGGTCCAACCCGATCAATCGCTGGCTCATGGCGCTGTACGGCCCGGTCATCCGCTTCGTGCTGCGGCGCCGCTGGCCGGTGATCGGGGCGGCTGCCGTGACGCTGGTGCTCACCGCGGTCCCCTGGTCCCGGATCGGGGGCGAATTCATGCCGCCCATGGGGGAGGGGACCATCCTGTACATGCCCACCACCCTGCCGGGAATCAGCATCGCCCGCGCACGCGAGATCCTGCGGATCCAGGACGGGATCCTGAAGAGTTTCCCGGAGGTGGAACGCGTCTGGGGCAAGGCGGGCCGCGCCAATACCGCCACCGACCCGGCCGGGCTCGACATGTTCGAGACCACCATCACGCTCAAGCCGGAGGCGGAGTGGCGGCCGGGCATGACCTCCGAGAAGCTGATCGCGGCCATGGATTCGGCGGTCCGGCTTCCCGGCGTCACCAACGCCTGGACCATGCCGATCAAGGCGCGGATCGACATGCTCGCCACCGGTATCCGGACGCCGGTCGGCATCAAACTCTTCGGCCCCGACCTAGCCGAGCTGGAGCGGCTCGGCAAGGAGGTCGAACGGGCGGTCCAGACGGTGCCGGGGACGCGGAGCGCCTTTGCCGAGCGGGCGGTATCGGGGTACTACCTCGATATCGACATCGATCGCGCGGAGGCGGCGCGCCACGGGCTCAACGTTGGGGACGTGCAGACGGTAATCGCGACCGCGGTAGGGGGGATGGTGATCACCCAGACGGTGGAGGGGCGGGAGCGCTACGGGGTCCGGATCCGGTACCCCCAGGAGCTGCGAGACAATCCAGAGCGGCTGGCCTCGGTGCTGATTCCGACATCGCACGGACTGGCGGGGAGTGGCGGCCTTGACGCCGGCGGGGGAATGGTCGGCGGCTCGATGGGCGCCGCCTCCACCGGGAGACGGGAATCGTTCGTGCCCCTGGGCCAGGTGGCCACGATCAAGCAGGTGGCCGGCCCGATGGTGGTGCGCACCGAGGGCGCCCAGCCTACCGCCTGGGTTTATGTGGATGTGATGGGACGCGACCTCGCGGGTTATGTCGAGGATGCCCGGCGCGAAGTGCAGCGCCGGGTCCGGCTGCCGGCGGGCTACAGTATGGTATGGAGCGGACAGTACGAGTACATGCAGCGGGCCAAGCAGCGCATGACGCTGGTGATTCCCGCGACTCTGGGCCTCGTCTTTCTGCTACTCTATTTCAACTTCAGAAGCGTCGGGGAGAGCCTGATCGTGATGCTCTCCGTTCCTTTTGCGCTGGTCGGCGGCATCTGGTTCATCTGGCTGCTGGGCTACAACTGGTCCGTGGCGGTGGCGATCGGCTTCATCGCGCTGGCGGGGGTGGCGGCGGAGACCGGGGTGGTGATGCTGATCTACCTCGATAACGCCTGGGCGGCGCGGCGTGCCACCAGAGACCGGCCGAGCCTGCGTGATCTCTACGAGGCGGTGCTGGAGGGCGCGGTGGAACGGGTCCGGCCGAAGATGATGACGGTGACGGCGATCATGGCCGGTCTGCTTCCCATTCTGTGGGGCTCCGGCGCGGGCGCGAGCGTCATGAAGCGGATCGCCGCGCCCATGGTTGGCGGGATGATCAGCAGCACGGTGCTGACGCTGGTCGTCATTCCGGCTGTCTACTCGCTTTGGAAGGAGCGGCAGGTTGCGCCGGGATTTCGGGCTCCCGCCCTGCCATCGCCGAGCACTTCGGTGTGACGATGGCCGCCTTCCTGCGTACTACCACCCCGGCCAGCTCACCTCCAGACCCACATATATCGTCCGTCCCGGCGCCGGCTCCAGAATCCGCCCACCGGCGCCGTTGAGGTTCACCGACCCCACATAACGCCTGTCGAAGAGATTGTTGGCCGCCGCGAAGGGCTCGAAGCTGAGGCCGCCCCGCTTGATGGTGCCGCTCACCCGGAAGGAGGTAGTCCCGGCACCCCAGCCGTCCACGCGCAGCGTGTTGCGGTCGTCGCCGAACACATCGCCGGCGCCGCTCTGCTCCAGCTCCACCCGAAAGGCGCCGAACGACCCCAGCGCCGACATCCGGAAGAAGTGCTGGGGGACCCCCGGAAGCCGCTTGCCATCCAGGGTGTCTACCGCCGCCCCGTTGGGAATCCGATACTCGGTGAAGCGGTACTTCGCGTAGGTATACGCCCCGTCGAGCCTGAGCCACGGCCAGGGGGCGGCGCCGATGCCGGCTTCGAGGCCCTGATTGCGCACCCGCCCGGCATTCTGGAAGAACGCCCGCCCATCCTGCTCGCGCGCTTGCACGATGGCATCGCGGATCCAGCTGCTGAACACCGCGATGCTGAGGTCGATATTCTCCCCCAGCCGGCTCCGCGCGCCCACTTCGGCGGACAAGGTTCGCTGCGGCCCGAGGATGGTGTTGAACCCCCCGGTGCCGTTCGGTTGGTTCACCAACTCCGTCGTCGTCGGAGATTCGAAGCTCGTGGCGAGATTCGCATACACCGTTGTCGACGGGGCCAGCGCCAGGCTCACGCCGCCACTTCCGCTCACACTTTCCATGACCCGCTTGCCGCCGTTATCGACGCCGTCGGCCAGGAGCCGGTCGGTTACCCGAAAGTCGAGCCGGTCGTAGCGCACTGCGCCCAGGAAGAGCACCGCCGGCGTGGCCTGCCAGTGGAGCTGTGCAAAGGGCCCGAACTCGGTGACCGTCTCCCGCTGGTCGACCAGCAAGTCGGCGGTCGGGGCCCCGCCGTTGCTTCGCGCATTGGTCCGGTTGTCGCGCATGGTCTGCAGATCGACGCCGGCGGAGAGCCGGATGTCCCTTCCAAGACCGCCGAGGGGAACGGTGCCCGCCGCGCGCACGCCACCGACCACCCGGTCGATGGTGTTGTACGTTCCGGAGGTGGCGGTGATCGGAGCCGGCGGCGGCGCCGCGAGAGGATTGGCGAGATCCCGAAGGATTCCGAACGCGCTGGCTTCGAACGTCGCGCCGGTGCGATCGATCCATCGGTAGCTGAGCGCGAGCTGTTGCTGAGAGACCGCCTTGTCGGCCCCCCGGAGAATGTTGCTTCCCGCCGCGCTGTCCCGCCGGACGGCGTATTCGGCCGCGGTCAGCGCTCCCGGATTCTCGGCCTTGGGGGCGTCGCTCAACGCCAGGCGGAGGCTCAAGGTGGAGAATTCGCTGAGCGTCAGGTTCCCCTTGGCCACCAGCTGCGTCTGGCGCGCGGCGCTGTGCTGCCGGAAGCCGTCGGCATCGAGCCTGGAATAGGAGATGAGCCCTTCGGCGCGGCCCCGCCGTGCGGTGGCCACCCCCTGCCATTTCGTGGTGCCAAAGCTTCCTCCGGCTACCCGGAGTCGAGCGTAGAATGGTCCCCACGGGACGTCGGTCGTGAAGGATAGGACCCCGCCCGAAGCGTTCCCGTAGAGCGCACCCGCGGGCCCGGTCAGCACCTCCACCCGGTTCACGACGCCGAGATCTAGGTTGCTCAACTGGCTCTGCCCATCGGGCAACGTCTGGGGGATGCCGTCGATCAAGACCTTCACGCCCCGCAACCCGAAGTTGGCTCGGCTTCCGGCGCCCCGGAGCGACACCCGCTGGTCGAGGGAGTAGTTGTAGCGGTTGAGCACCAAGACCCCGGGGAGGCGGCTCAGCGACTCGTCGAGTCCGCTGGTGAGCTGGGCCCGGCGCAGTGCCTCGCCGTCGAGGAAATGGACCGCCATCGGAAGCCGGGTTCGGTCCTCCGGCGCCCGAGTGACGCGCACTTCGAGCTCGGGAAGGCGGGACGATTTTGTGGTGTCGGCGCGGGCACTGTCTGCCTGGGCGGCGGCGACCGACGCGAGAACGGGAAGGGCCGCCATCGAGGCGAGCCAGAAGGGAAGGCGCATAGTGGGAAGGATAGTTAATTTCCCCCTCCTACATGGCCTCTCCCGATTTCTCGCAGCCCCCCTTTGCCGGCGCGCCGGCGACGCGATTCGAGCCGGCGCCCGCTGACGGGGTCCTCCCCGACGGTTTCTTCTCCACGTCGAACCTGCCCACCTATGTGTATTTGGGCGGAACGTGGCAGATGCCGAGCCGTCCCCGGATGGATGCGGTCATCGTTCGGCGGGGCGCGGAACTGGTGACCCTCGAGCCCCGGCTCGTAAGCAAGGGTGAGCCGGTTGCCGTGGGCCTGGCGGAGGACGGTTCCGAAGGCATCGTGGTCTACCTCGAGGGATTTCTCGGAGGGGGCACGAGCCCCAACGAGTTCCGTTTCATGGCGAGCGAAGTGAGCCGGGAGCGCCCCGCCAACTATGAAGAGATGGCGGAGCGGGTCGTGTCGGAACGGCGTGAGGGGGGCTATCTCATCTGGGTGGTGGGCCCCGCGCTGGTGCACTCCCGGGCCCGCGCCGATTTCGAGTGGTTCATCCGCCATGGTTACGTGCAGGCGGTGCTGGTCGGGAATGCCGTTGCCGTGCACGATGTCGAGGCGGCCATCTTCGGCACGACCCTTGGCATGACCGACCGGGGTCACACCACCGTCGCCGGCCACGGGCTGCACATGCGCGCCATCAATCGGGTGCGTGCCGCGGGGTCGATCGAACAGGCCGTCGCGAGCGGATTGCTCGAGACCGGGATTATGCACGCGCTCGTCACCGAGCGGGTGCCGTACGTACTGGCCGGCTCGATTCGGGATGACGGTCCGCTGCCGGGGGTCATCACCGACACGCTGGCGGCGCAGTCGGCCATGCGCGAGCATACGGTCAAGGCCACCGGCGCCATCTTCGTGGCCACGGCGCTCCACGCCATTGCGGTGGGGAACATGCTGCCGGCCTTTCACACCCACCGGGGGGCGCCCAAGCCGCTCATGACCATCTGCGTCGACCAGACCGAATTCGTGGTGAGCAAACTCAAGGATCGCGGCACGCACCAGGCCTATGGCGTGGTGACGAATGCTCAGGATTTCATGCACGTGCTTCGCTTCTACGTCGAGAAATGCCACCAGTCATGACTTTCTCCACTTCCGCCGCGCCCGGCGTCGGCTCGGGCTGGGATCGGCTCGCGGCCTCGTTGGCCGAAGCGGTGCCGCCGGCCGAAATCGATAAGGCGTGGGCCTTCCGCGTTGTTCGGCGCGACGGCCAAGACTTCGGCACCGCGATCGTGTCTCGCATCGACGGCGGGCGGCGGCGCATCTACACGGCCGGCTTCGTGCACACGGTGAAGGGAAAGACCCGTGGGAAGTACGAGTGGTTCCTCGATGAAGTCGGGAGCGGGCCGGTCGAGGCGCTCGATGAGCTGCTTGCCTTGGTGCCGAAGCGTTCCGAGGAAGAGGAGCCGCCGGCGCCGGTCGAGCTGGCGCATTGGTTTCCTCTCCAACTTCCCTTGGATGATGGCCCGGCTGTCGCCGGATGAGGCGGCGGCGCTCCTCGAGCGATTCCAGCGCCATCTGCGGGAACGCCGTCTTCCGATCACGCGGCAGCGGATGGCGGTGGCGGATGAGATGTTCCGCGCCCCCGACCATCCCTCCGTCGACGAGATCAAACGCCGGCTTCGCGCCGCGGGGGAGCCGGTCGGGACCGCCACGCTCTACCGCACGCTCGATGCGCTGGTCCGCGGCGGCCTTGTGCTGGAGCACGATTTCGGCGAGGGGTTCAAGCGATACGAGCCCCTCAGCAGCAGCTCGGCCCACGACCACCTGCTCTGCGAGCGGTGCGGACGCGTCATCGAGTTTGCCAACGACCGCCTGGAGCGGATGCTCCGGATGACCGCCGACGAGCAGCACTTTCTCTACCGGCGCCACCGGGTCGAGGTCCACGGAACCTGTGCCGAATGCCGCGGGCGCGACCTCGAATCCCTGACCGGAGGTCGCCCGCGCCGATGAACGACACCCCGAATCTTGGCCTCTTCGTGGCATTTGTCGGGGGGCTCTTGAGCTTTCTCTCACCCTGCGTCTTGCCGCTGGTGCCGTCGTACCTCGGCTTCATTACCGGATTCACCTTCAACGAGATGGCCGATCGGCGCAAGATCGCGATGATCCACGCGATCCTCTTCGTGCTCGGATTCACGCTCGTGTTCATGCTCTTCGGCGCCAGCGCAACGGCGTTAGGCCGCGTGCTCAAGTACTATGAAATCTGGTTCCAGCGGGTGGGCGGTGTGTTGATCATCCTCTTCGGCCTCTATTGCCTCGGGGTGCTCAAACTCGGGTTCCTCGACCAGGATGCCCGCCTCCATCTGGATCGGAAGCCGGTGGGGTTCCTGGGGTCGGTGCTCGTCGGCATGGCGTTCGCGGCAGGCTGGACGCCCTGCATCGGCCCGATTCTGGGCGGGATTCTCGGGCTCGCCGCCAGCGAGTCGAGCCTGTCGCAGGGGCTGCTGCTGCTCGGCGCCTATTCGCTGGGGCTGGCGGTGCCCTTCCTGGTGGCCGCCTGGGCGGTGGAGTCGTTCCTCGATTGGTTTCAGAAATTCCGGCGCTACCTCCCCTGGGTGCAGCGGATCAGCGGCGTTCTGCTCATCGTCGTCGGCATCCTGATGGCGACGGGCGAGTTCACGCGCATGGCGGGATGGCTGCAAAGCCTAACGCCTGAGTTCCTTCGGAAGGCGCTCTAGCGGCGCCGCTCCTTCGAGCCGCTCGGCTGTGCAACGGCCGGCGGCGGCCGGCGTCCCCCCTCGGTACGCACCAACCGCGTTCTCGAAGGAGGACATCATGGCCAAGGTCATCATCGCGCTGCTCGGCGCGGCTACGCTCGCGGCCTGTGGCGGGAAGCGGGAATCGCAGGCCGCGGCCGATAGCGCCGCGCGCGACACTCAGTTACCCAGCCCCGATTCAACCGTCGCGATCAACGACGCGCCGAGCCCCGCGCCGCGCCCCGCGCCTACCAAGTCCCCGGCGGCGCCCGCTCCTCGTCCTTCACCGCCTCCGGCGGCGCCCACCCCCGCTCCTGCGCCGGTGCCTCCTCCTCCACCCTCCGCTCGACGCGCGCTGGAGGGCACCGTCATCGAGGCCGTGGCCACCCGCGAAATCACCTCGCGAACGAACAAGCCAGGGGAAATGTTCACCGCGAGAATCGGCGAAGCGATCACCGCCGAAGGTGGGCGCGTGGTGATTCCCGCAGGCTCGGAGGTGACCCTCACGATCGTGGCCTTGAAGCCGGCGCCGAATAAGTCGGCCAAGGACGGCACCCTCGAACTCCGCGCCGTCAGCGTCGTCATCGACGGCGAATCGCATCCGATCGATGCGGTGGTCACCTCGGTCGAACACACCCTCAAGGGCCGCGGTGTGACCGGATCGGAAGCGGCCAAGGTGGGTGTCGGAGCGGCGGCTGGAGCGATCATCGGCAAGGTCATCGGCGGCGGAACCGGCACCGCGGTCGGGGCGGTTACCGGGGCGGCGGCCGGCACGGCCGTGGCCGTCGAAACGGCCGACCGGGATGTGGTGATTCCGGTCGGCGGAAAGATCCGCCTGACGTTGCGCTCGGCGTTCCCGGCGGCGTAACCCGTCACTGCGCGGCGTAATCCGTCACTGCGAGGAGCCGCAGGCGACGAAGCAGTCTGTCGGAGATTGCTTCGCCGCCTTCGGCGGCTCGCAATGACTGGTGGCCCGCGCCGCCTCGCAACGACTAGTGGCCCGCGCCGCCGCCGCTCCGGCGCGGGTCGCTCACCGCTTGCCAGCCGGTGGCGGTCCGGATAATCGCCGCGACATCTCCTATCAAAGGCCGGTAGCGAATACCGTGGCCGAGCCGCTGCAGCTCGGCCACCGTCGCTTCAGGAACCCCCGCCGGCAGTTCCTTGTCCCGCTCGAACTGAATGGAGTCGGGCCTCGCTTGGTGAAACATTCTCGGCGCGGCGATGGCGTCGGCCAGCGTCATGCCGTGGTCGATCAGATTGGAGAGAATGTGGTAGACCGTCGTGATGATCGTCGTCCCGCCGGGCGAGCCGACCAGGAGATGGACCCGGCGCCGCGCGTCGAGGACGATGGTGGGCGTCATCGAAGAGAGCATCCGTTTTCCCGGCGCGATCGCGTTGACTTGGCCATCGACCGACCCCCATTGATTCGCCCCGCCCGGCACGGTCATGAAATCGTCCATTTCATCGTTGAGCAGGAACCCGGCGCCCCGCACCGTCACCGCGTTGCCGTAGAGGCTGTTGATCGTGGTCGTCAGGCTCACGGCATTGCCGGCGGCGTCGACCACCGAAAAGTGGGTCGTTGACGGCCCCTCGCTCAGGATCTTGACCGCGTCCGGCGTCAGGGTGGCGCGAGCGGTGTCGATCGTGCTCCGGAGCCACGCCGCAAAGCGCTTGTTCGTGAGCGTCGTCACCGGGTTCTTCACGAAGGCCGGATCGCCCAGCTTTGCGTTCCGTTCGATATACGCTCGGCGAAATGCTTCGGCCTCGCGATGGAGCAGGGCGGGGGAGCCGAAGGGCGGAAGCGGCTTGTACCCCTCCATGACGTTGAGAATCATGCCGAGGGTCACGCCGCCTGACGATACCGGCGGCATGCTGTAGAGTGTATACCCCCGATAGGTGAGCCGCAGCGGCATCCGCCACACCGTCCGGTATGCCCGGAGGTCGGCCCGGGTAATGATCCCGCCTCCCCGCTCCATTTCCGCCACGAGGGAGTCGGCCACCCAGCCGCGGTAGAACCCCGCGGCGCGTCGGTCGCGGATCGCTTCGAGAGTTCGGGCCAGGTCGGGCTGGGCAAGGGTCGAGCCGACCGGGGGTGGAGCGCCGTTGGGGAGGAACTGCGCCGCGCTGGCGGGAAACTTCGACAGCCGCGTGCTGTCGTTCCGGATCGAGGTGCTCCGGAAATCGTCGATGACGAATCCCTCTCGCGCCAGGCGAATGGCCGGCTGGAGCAACGACCTCCACGGCAGCCGCCCGAAGCGGCGATGCGCCTCCACCATGCCGGCCACACTTCCCGGCACCCCGGACGCAAGGTGTCCGGTGTGACTGGTGGCGGGATCGGCGACGTACATCGTGGGGGTCGCGGCGCCGGGCGCAACCTCGCGGAAGTCGAGCGCGTGCAGGTATCCGGGCGCGCGGCGGTACATCATGAACCCGCCGCCGCCCAGGTTGCCCGCCTCGGGATGGACCACCGCCAGGGCAAAGAAGGTGGCCACGGCGGCGTCGATGGCGTTCCCGCCGCGGAGCAGGACGTCCCGTCCGATTTCGCTCGCGACCGGATGCGCGGAGACGACCATCGCCTTCCCGGCTTCGGTGACTTTGGCCCGGCCCAACAAGGGCCAGTCGGGTGCGATTCCCTGAGCGGGGGCCTGCGCCGCCACCTTCGCGGCCAGAAGGGTGCCCCACAGTGCAAGCCAGGCATGCCGGCGCATCGACCAAGACCTCGACGGGGGAGAGGAGAAGGACGTAATTTACCGGATGACCGACCCCGCCGCGCTCCGCCTCACCGAGCGGCGCAATCCAGGCACCGCGAACATCGACACGGCTTCGCCCCTCGCGATCGTCGATCTGATCGGCGCCGAGGATGCGGGCGTCCCCGCGGCGGTGGCGCGGGCGCGAGTCGAGATTGCGCGCGCGATGGAGCTCGTCGAAGCCTCCTTTCGCGCCGGCGGGCGGCTCGTCTACGTTGGCGCCGGCACCAGTGGCCGGCTGGGGGTCCTCGATGCCTCCGAATGTCCTCCGACCTTCGGAACGCCGCCGGAGATGGTCGTGGGGGTCGTTGCCGGCGGCCTGCCGGCGCTCGTCAAGTCGATCGAAGGGGCGGAGGACGATCCGAACGCCGGCATCGCCGAAATGGACGCACGCCGCATCGGGCCCGCGGACACGGTGGTGGGTATTGCGGCCAGCGGCACCACCACCTTCGTACAGGCCGCGATCGGCCGAGCCCAAACGCTCGGCGCCAGCACGGTCTTCCTCACCTGCGCCGAGCCTCCCGCGCTGATGCGCGACACCTGCGACGTCACCATTGTGGTCCTCACCGGTCCGGAGGTGGTGACCGGATCGACCCGAATGAAGGCGGGCACCGCCACCAAGCTCGTGCTCAACACCCTCACCACCGGGGCGCTCATCCGCGTCGGCAAGACCTATGGCAATCTGATGGTCGACCTGCAGGCCAAGAATGCCAAGCTCGTCGACCGCGGTGAACGGATCGTGGTCGAGGTTACCGGCGTCGATCGGGAGACTGCGCGCCGGGCAATCGAAGCTGCCGGCGGAAGCGTGCGTACCGCCATAGTGATCGCCGGGCGCGGCTGCTCGCGGGAAGAGGCGGAGCGGCTGCTCGCCGCCCACGACAACCACCTTCGGCCGATTCTCGGCGATAGGCCATGACCGAGCGCCCGTCGCTCGCTATCGGCCTCATGTCGGGCACGTCGCTCGACGGAATGGATGCGGCGCTGGTTCGGTTCCGCGGGCCGACCCATGCCGAGCTCGTAGGGTTTGCGCACCGGCCCTATCACCCCGAAGAACGGCGCGAACTCGAGGACGCCATCGAGCGCCAGGACGGGGGAGCGAGGCGGCTGGCGCATCTCAATGTGCGGCTCGCCGAGTGGGCCGCCGAAGCGGTCGAAGAGGTGCTGTCGCGGAGCCGGGTGCATGCCGATGCCGTGGATCTGATCGCCTTTCACGGCCAAACGGTCTGGCACGAGCCGCCCATCGTCACTTGGCAGCTCGGCGAGCCCGCGCTGCTGGCGGAGCGGTTCGGCGTGCGCGTGGTATCGGGTTTCCGAGCGCGGGATGTCGCCGCCGGCGGCGAAGGGGCTCCCCTCGTTCCGCTCGCCGATGTCCTGCTCTTTGGCGCCGATGACCACGCCAGGATCCTCCTCAACATCGGCGGCATGGCTAACCTCACCTTCGTGCCTAGACGAGCCGTGAGCGAAGGGAGCTTTGCGTTCGACACCGGCCCCGGAGTGGCGGTCCTCGACGCGGTGACCCGGCTCCACGACCCCTCGCTGGCGTTCGATCGCGACGGCATCGTCTCGGCCAGGGGTGTGGCGAACGGGGCCATTCTATCGGAGCTCTTGGAGGATCCCTACTTCTCGGCGCCGCCGCCGAAGAGCACCGGGCGGGAACGATTCGGTTCCGCCTACGCGCGTGCCCTCTTCGAGCGCCTGCCGGGGCCCGATGCCGCCGCCACCGCGGTGGCGCTCACGGCGCGGTCCATTACCGAGGCGATTCTCCGGTGGACCGCGGCGGGAACGGAGGTCGTGGCGTCGGGAGGCGGGTGCCATCACCCGGGGCTTTGGGCCAGGCTTACGGAGGAGCTTCACTCCGCCGGCCGGACCCTCCGCCGCTTCGACGAGCTCTTCTTTCCCGGCGATGCCAAGGAGGCGGTGGCCTTCGCGCTGCTCGGCTACCTCACCGTGCACGGGCAGCCGGGCAATCTTCCCGCCGCCACCGGGGCCCGGGGCCCGCGGGTCCTCGGCACGGTCACGCCCGCCTAACGCACGCCGGCCTTCCGTAGCAGCTCCCCGATGTGCCTAGCCGGCACCGCGTAGACGACTCGCCCGCCGCTCGCCGGATCGCCGCCGAACAGGACGCCGGCCACCAGGCCGGCCGCATCGAAGAGCGGGCTTCCGCTCGAGCCCCCCGCGCCGTACCCATCGAGGGTCAACAGGCCGGGGTCGGCGCCGACGATCGTGCCTGTCCCGATCGCGGCGGCCACGCCGGTGCGGCGCCAGTCGCCGGTGAGGGTGGAGTCGAGGCCGAGCGGAAAGCCGGCGATCGCGACCGGGTCGCCGGTCCGGCCAGTTTCGGCCAGGCCGCGCACCACCGGGACGCCGCCCCGCACCAGTACGCGGAGGAGCGCCAGATCCACGGAGTCGGAGGTGGCAATCAACTGGGCGCGGAAGTTCTGGGCCGATCCATGATAGATGATGCCA
>JABFSM010000294.1 GCA_013140635.1 Gemmatimonadales bacterium | reverse complement strand
GCCGCTCCGCCACCACCCGAAGCACCCCGCCCTCCGGTGCCCGCCCGATCCCATGCTTGAGCGCGTTTTCGACCAGCGGCTGGAGGATCAGCGAGGGGACCGGCACCCGTTCGAGCTCCTTGGGGAGGACGACCTCGACGGTGAGCCGGTCCTGGAAACGGATGGCCTCGATGGCCAGATAGCGCTGGATGAGGGCCAGTTCGTCGGCGAGAGGAACCCGCTGATCGGCGGCGCCGTGGAGCGAGGCGCGGAGCAAATCGCCAAGGCCGACCACCATCTTGGCGGCGGCGGCGGGATCCTCCTTGATCAGCACGTTGACCGCGTGAAGCGCATTGAAGAGAAAGTGGGGTTGGAGCTGCATCCGGAGCGAGGCCAACTCGGCCTTGGCGAGCTCCGCCTCCAATTCGGCATTCCGCAGGGTCTGTTCCCGCCAGCGCCGGTAATAGTCGAGCGCGAGGGTGCCTCCCGCGATCAGTCCATAGATAAGAATGTCGGTGATGAACCGGCCGCTGATCCACCCGCGGACTCTGATCAGAAAAGAGGCCGGCTCTTCCGGAGAAGGGAACAAGACCCGTCCGAGCTGCGCCACCATCGCGGAGTGCAGGAAGGCGAGCAGTGTGGCGCAGAGCAGGTGAATGGGCCACCGGCGCGGGAGTTCCCACCGGCGCACCAGCCAGACGATGATCGGCGTCGCGAGCGCCCATCCGTACCAAAAAGCCAACTGGAAGAGGATCGTTAGGGGGCGGACCCGCGCGAACTGGTAGTTGGGTACGGTGAGCATCGGCACCGCGATGGACGCGAGGCCGACCGCCGTCCACAGGCCGAAGATGGCGAGAGCGCCGCGAAGAGAGGTCCGAGTCATCTGGGTCGGAGAATACCACGGCGCCCGAGAGGGACCAATCAGGGCGGTGCGAGGCGTTCGATCACCGACCAGAGTGTCAGAGGCAGATGCTGCGCGGCGGTGCGCTCCGGTGCGATGCCCCGGGCGCGCATGGTGCGGGCCACCTCCGTGGCGTAGAGCGAGGGGCGGCTGGCGTTCTGGAGGTAGTCGCCGGCCCAGAGGAACTTCTCCCCGGGCACGTAGACGGCGAGCGCCCCCTCGGTGCCGAGCCCTTCGAGCGGAACGACGCGAACGGCGCCACCCGCCAGATCGGTCGGGGCGTCGATCAGCCGAAGGCGCAGCCGGGCGGTGGCGCGCCGGCGCTCGAGGAGATCGGGGGCGTCGGTCCAGCGGCGCTCGACCACCCGGGTGAGGAAGTCCCGGGAAAGGCGGTGGGTGACGATCGTGGCTCCCTGCGCCACCCAGTAGCGGACCCCGCCGATGTGCGGCCAGGCGAGGTCGGTGACGACGACGGCAATCGGGTGCCGCCCGGGGAAGAGCCGGCCGATCCAGGCGGAATCGAGGGCGGCGCGCGCCTCCGCCTGAGTGGCGTCGAGCACCCAGATGGTGTCGCGCGCCAGCACCACGGCTTCGGTGTAGCCTCGATTGCGGAGCAGATACGCGGCCGGCCCCACCCGGACGGTGTCCGGCGGGTTCGGCTGCAGGAAGAGCGACACCTCGGCGCGCATGTCGGGTACATCGTTAGGCATCGACAACAACGGCGCGCTGTCTCTCGGCATCAGCCGCGCGGCGCCGTATGCGCGGGTGATCTCCACCACGCCATCCACTTGCCGGTGCGCCGTTACCGGCAAATGGGGCTCGAACCAAGTGCTGTAGGTGTAATCGACCCGAACGGTTCCCCAGAGGTAGTGGGGTTCTTGCCGTGAAGCGCCCACCGGATAGGCCGAAGCGGGATCGAGGTAGAGCCGCTCTTCGCCCCGGACTCCGGGGCGAGCCAGCGTCACCCGCCAAAAATCCCGTATCCAACACCGTCCGATCACCCGGACACTCGCGGCCGCCGACCAGTCGGCCAGAACGGCCCACGGATTGAGCTCGCGGACATCCTTGAAGGCCGCAAAGACCTGGGGCTGCGGGACCATCACGGTATCCCGCACCGCCACCGCCGCGCGCCCGGTCAGGAGCGTCCCCCGATTCGATGCGGCGCCTTGCGCCCGGCGCTCAACCGCCGTTTTCGGATCGAGCCATCCCTCGACGGCGCTGCCGTTGGCGGCAAAGGGGGGATAGGAGCGGTCCGATTGAATCACATACCAGCCGAGCTCCGTCGCGCGATAGTTGAGCACCGAATCGCCGGCGGGGAAGCCGATCGCCTGGCGTGCCCGCCCGAGCCATACCAGGGCGGCGGGCCACGCCGCCGGGGCGGATTCACAGCGATCGGCGGCCGGCCGGGCGCCCTGAGCGGCCAGGGGAGTGCCGGCGAGCGCGAGTAGGATGGCGAGGCGAATCGAAAACCTCACGGCGACGGAAGGTTGAGCGCCGGCTTGACCTGGCCCCGGTGGCAGGTGGTGCAGTTCACCGTCGGCGACTGCGGGGGTTGGCCCTTGAGGTTCTGGATCTTCGGGAGCAGCTCGGTATTGATGGTGCCCACCATGGCCCACATGTCGCGAGCGATCTGTTTCTGCTGTTTGTCGTCTTTGTCCCATTCGCCCACCACGTGGCAGTGATCGCAGCCGACGCCCAAGGAGCGGCCGAAGCCGATGTTCATGAGGCCGAGCAGCTGGCCGGCGCGGAAGTTCTT
The DNA here is from genome assembly GCA_013140635.1 of Gemmatimonadales bacterium. GTDB lineage: Bacteria > Gemmatimonadota > Gemmatimonadetes > Gemmatimonadales > GWC2-71-9 > JABFSM01. The sequence goes on along the minus strand of JABFSM010000294.1, from coordinate 3,669 downwards.
GAAAATCTTCAGATTTTTGTACACGCTCTCCGCCGGCAGGCCCTCGCGGCCCTGGATGCTCTGCCGAACCGCCCGTACGAGGCTGTCGCGAAGCCTGCTCACGCTGTCGGCGGGGGGGCCCCCCTGCAGGATTGGCAACGGCGGTCCGGCGTCAGGCGCCGGCCGAGCGGCCACCGATGCGCCGATCGCGCCGGCCGCCCCGAGTATCAGGGCCAAAGAACGGAACTGCATGGAATCTGCTCCTTATCGAGGTCGGGTCGGAATACTCCTCGATGGAGAGTGGGGGAGACTGGGGGCCAACGCCAGCCGGAGAGGGGTGAGGCGATAGGTGCCCGTGGCGAGTTGGAGCCCGCGCCACAAGCTTGGCGTCGGTGGGGGTGACTGGGCGAAAAGGTCAGGGAAGGGGGGCCGAGGTGGCGATGCCGCGGACCCGGATTTCAGCAAGGTAAGCCGCCGGATCGGTGGGCTGGGTCGAAATCGGTGCGGGGGTCAGCGCGACCAGCGAGAATCTCAGCCCAAAGGCCTCGTGCTCCCGCGGCTCGAGCAGAGAATTGATGGTAAAGGTCTTTGGCAGGGCGCTCCCGGACACCTCCAGACGGAGCTCGACGGCGGCGTTGCCCGCCCAGGCGCACACGACATCGGCCGGACAGCGGGAGTCTTCCGGTACCCGAACGAAAGTGATGCCAACGCTCCCGACCGTCCCATGTTGGCCGATCCGAAGGGAAATCGTCGTCGGCGCCAAGTCGCGGAAATCAGGGTCGGTGCCGACCCGGCTTCCGGATGTGCACCCGGCCAGACCGGCGATCAGGATGGCGGTGCCAAGGATGGTGCGCATGAAAGGGGAGACGACTGACCTCGGGAGAACCGCACCCTGGGCCGGCACCTACTCCTTTAGGGTACGCATGGGATCGATGCCGGCCGCGTGCCGGGCCGGCAGCATCGCGGCGGCGAAGGCGACGGTGAACAGCAGCCCCGTGGCGGCCAGAAGAGCCAGCGGGTCCCGGGCGCTGACCTGATAGAGGAAGCTGCTCAACAGCTTGCCGCCGGCGAGCGCCACGGCAAAGCCGGCAATCCCTCCGAGGAGCGCCGCCGCCAAGACCTGGCGGGTCACCAGCGATACGACGTCGCTTCGTTGTGCTCCGAGCGCCAAACGAATGCCGATTTCGTGAGTGCGTTGCGCCACGGTGTAGGTGACCACCCCGTACATACCGACTGCGGTGATGAGAAGGCCGAGCAGCCCGAATGCGCCGAGGAGGCGCAGGCCGAAGCGCTGGGGCATGAGGACGCCGTCGATCTGCCGCTCCACGCTCCGCTCGTTGAAGAGCGGTAGCGTCGGGTCGAGCCGTGCGATGGCCCCGCGCATGACCTCCAGCGTGCGTTCGGGAGAAGCGGCTCCTCTCGCGATGAGGTTCACTCCATCCAGGACCTGGACACCGAGAAAACGCATGGCCGGGACGAAGAAATAGGCGAGGTCCTCCCGGGCCACGCTGTGGTAGCGGGTATCGCGTACGACGCCGACGACCGTTATCGGATCGCCCCGGAAGACCCGCACCTGTTTGCCGAGGGGGTGCTCTCCCGGCCAGAACGTGCGTGCGGCGGCCTCGTTGACGACGGCCACCTTCGGTGCCTTCGGATCGTCGTCCGTCGGGACGAACGTCCGGCCCAGCACGAGCGGAACCCGCAGGGTCTGAAAATATCCGCCGCTGACCGGATTGAAGGCCGCCCTGATCGGCTTCTTGTCCGATTCGCCTCCCTCGAGGGTGAACGGCAGCTGGAGCGCACGGCCCGAGATTGGCACGTGGACACCGAGGGCGACGTCGGAGATGCCCGGCGCCCGGGCGACCTCGGCGAGGACGGCGGTGAAGAACGCCGGCGCGCGTTGCTGAGAGTACCCGTGTTGGCGAAGACCGAATGTCGCCGCGGCGAGGTGGCGCGGCTCGAACCCCGTTTCGGTGTTGAGTGCGGCGACGAGGCTTCTGAGGAGCAGCGATGCGCCGGTCAGAAGGACCAGCGAGAGCCCCACTTGCCCGGCGACGAACACCAACCGCAGGCGGCCGGCACGGGCGCCGCCGCGGGTGCCCAAGGCGAGGGCGGCGTAGCCGGGATTGCCGCGCGTCGCCACGAACGCCGGCACGAGGCCGAAGCCGATCATCGTGAGGACCGCGGCGGCGGCGGTGCCGGCCAGGACGGCGCCGTGAACGCCGAGCGACAGGCTCGCGAGCTCCACGCCGCCGGGCAAGGCGAAGGAACGGATCAGCGCCAGCGTGGCCCACGCCACCGCCAGGCCCGCGACCCCGCCCCCGACGGCCAGGACGCCGCTCTCGACCAACAATTGCTGGATGAGCCGCCCTCGCCCGGCGCCGATCGCGTTGCGAATACCCATCTCACGGGCTCGGTCAACGCCGCGCGCCAGCATGAGGTTGGCCACGTTGAGGCAGGCGGTCAGCAGGGTAACGAAGGCGACCGCCGCCAGGAGCCCGACGAAGCGGAGGATCTCTCCGCGCGATTCGATGGTGGCTCCCCGGGAAAGCGGCTCCACGATGATCCGCGCGCTCGTCGTATCCTGACCCCAGGCCGGCCTCGGCGTTTCCGCGCGAGTCTGGAGCGCCAGCATGTTGAGCTCCGCGGCAACGGCGGCGACATCGTTTCCGGTTCGGATTCGGCCCACCATCTTGAGCCATTGAAAGAACCGCGTCTCCAACACTTCGGGCGACGAGAAAAGGCCGTCGGTCCCGATCGACCGCACCATCGTGACGGGGATCCAGGCCTCGGGCGCCGAACCGAGCTGGGTGCCCCGGAATCCGCGGGGAGCGACGCCGACAACGGTGAATGACGCTCCATTCATCTGCAGCGTTCGACCGATCATGTTCGGATCGGCGCCGAACATGCTAGTCCAGAGTCCATGGCCCAGCACCACGAATGGTGTGGCACCCGGCGCGGATTCGTCGGCTTCGTGGAGCAATCGTCCCGCCTCCGGTGCGAGCCCCAAGACATCGAAGTAGTTGCCCGACACGAGCCCGACCGAGATCCGTCCGTGGGTTTCGCCGGCGACGATACCGGCCTCCAGCTCACCGAAGGCGGCCAGCCCCGTCAAGGTGCGCGTCCGAGCCCGGAACTCGGTGTAGTTCGGATAGGCGGTGCCGTTGTACAGCGCCGTCGGACCCAGCGCCTCGAAGACCGCGACCGCCGATTCGGGGTGGTTCACGGCGACGGGATTGAGGAGCACCGCGTCGATGAGGTTATAGACGGCGGTATTCGCACCGACCCCCAGCGCGAGCGTCAGGATCACCATTGCCGGAAAACGGGGCCGGCGGCCGAAGCCGCGGAGCGTGAAGCGAAGATCCTGTGCGATGGACGACATCACGATGCTCCTCGACCGCTTGGAACGAAGCGGTGCCTGAAGCGGGTGAACGAGCCGGAAGTAGGCGGCCGTGACGAGCAAGTCGGCGGCGAGAATGACGGTCGCGAATCGGCGGCGGACCGGACCGCTCCGGGCCGCCGCGGCATAGGCATCGGCGACGGTTTGCTCCAGAGCGCGGCCATGCGCGGCCCGGAACGAGGCCGGGAGGGCCCGAAGCAGCCAGGCGAGCGGGCGGGGAAGGTCGGGTGACGGCATCGCCGGAACGAAAGTGTCTGTTAGGCGGTGCGGGGCCGCGCGGGGCGCCGCAC
>JABFSM010000049.1 GCA_013140635.1 Gemmatimonadales bacterium | reverse complement strand
GCGGCAGCCGGTGGAATTTCCGGGGCGAGGCGGTCTCGGGCCCCCTTCTGGGCCGGCGCCTTACGCCGGTGTACCTCCTCAAGGACTACTGGTTCGACTGGAAGATCTACCACCCCGATACGGGGGTGTACCTGCTCGGGCCCGACCCCGCCGCCCCGAGATAGCCCCGCGCTCCTCCGATCCGGGGTTAAACTTCTTAGGACCCCATGATCCATCGATGACGGAGACGCCCACCCCTCTGCCGGCTTCGGCGCTCGGGATCGTCGCGCAGATCGCGCGAATCTTGAACAGTGGACTCCCACCCGACGAGACGCTCCGCGTGGTCGCCGCCACCATGCAGCGGGGGCTTGCCGCCAAGCGGGTGACCGTCTGGCGCCGAGACCCGAACGCTTCGGCGTTCGCCGGGGTATCGGTGCCGACAGGTGAGCACGCCGCGGTTTCCCTCGACGACCTGCCGGCAACCCCACCCCAGGTCCGGCGCTATCCGCTGGTCCACGGCGGCGCGAGGCTTGGCGTGCTCGAGGTGGAGTTCATCGCGCGTGACCCGCGGCCCGACCAGGTACTGCTCCAAGTGCTGACCGATCTGCTCTCGCCCTTTCTCGATGCCATGACGGTCTCCGAGGATCTGGCCCTCGAAGTCGCCAGCCGTTCGCGCGAGATCGAGGAGCAGCGGCGCTTCACCAGCCTGATTATCGACAGTCTTCCGGTTGGGCTCTACGTCATCGACCGCGACTACCGCATTCAAGTCTGGAATCGAAAGCGGGAGACCGGCACCCAGGGGCTTCGGCGCGCCGATGTGGTCGGCCGCCCCGTCTTCGAGGTGCTGACGCGCCAACCGCCGGCGCAGCTCCGCGCCGAATTCGACCGGGTGTTCCGGGCCGGCGAGGTCCAGCAACTCGAGATCGAAGTGAGCGGGGGCGGGGAACCCCGGACCTATCGGATCAGCCGGATCCCCATGCGGCTCGACGGCGAAGAGATCACGCATGTCATCACCATCGGCGAGGACACCACCGAGTCGCATGTCGTGCAGCGCCGCATTCTGCAGAGCGAAAAGCTCGCGGCGGTGGGGCAGCTCGCCGCCGGCGTTATGCACGAGATCAACAACCCGCTGGCCACGATCGGCGCCTGCGTGGCGGCTATCGAAGCCCGCGAGGGCGACGTGAACGACCCGACGGTGAAGGAGTTCCTCGAGATCATCGACAAGGAAGTGCAGCGTTGTACCCGCATCGTCGACGGCCTGCTCGATTTCAGCCGGCCCAAGACCGCGGTGCCGAAGACGCCGGTCGCGGCGAACTCTCTCGTCGACCAGACCCTCTTCCTGCTCAAGCACCACCAGCGTTTCAAGCGTCTGTCGGTGAACCGTGAGCTGGGGGAGGGATTGCCCCCGGTGCTCGTCAACGACGAGCAGATGATCCAGGTTCTGATGGCGCTGATGCTCAACGCCGTCGACGCCATGGACGACGGCGGGGTGCTCACCGTGCGCACCCTTCGAAATGCCGAACGTGGCGATGAAGTGCTGATCGAAGTGGCCGATACCGGCCATGGCATTTCCGCGACCGATCTCCCCAAGATCTTCGAGCCGTTCTACACGACGAAGCCGCCGGGGCGGGGCACCGGACTCGGGCTCTCCATCTGCTACGGCATCGTGGAGCAGCACCTGGGCCGGCTGGAGGTCGATTCCGAGCCGGGGCTCGGCAGCACCTTCAGAGTCTTTCTCCCCATCGCCATCGGGGGCTAACGAGTGAAGATCCTCATCGTCGAAGACGATCGCGTCGTCGGCCAGTACATCAAACGAGGGCTCGAAGAGGCCCAGTATCACGCCGACCTGGTGGACGATGGGATGGAGGCCCTCCGGCTCATCTCCGGCGGGCAGCACGATCTCGTCGTGCTCGATCTTCGGCTGCCCGGGATGACCGGGCTCGAAATTCTCCGGACCATCCGCGACCGGGGAATCACGACGCCGGTGCTCGTGCTGACGGCGCAGAACGCGCTCGACAACAAGGTCGAGGCGTTGCGGGCCGGCGCGGACGACTACGTCACCAAGCCGTTCGCCTTTGAAGAGGTGCTGGCGCGGGTCGAGGCGCTGGCGCGCCGCCCGAAGCAACTGACGTCGGCCAAGCTTGCGGTGGCCGATCTCGAGCTGGACGTCGGCAGCCGCGAGGTGCGCCGAGCGGGACGAGTCGTCGAGCTCACCCCCAAGGAGTACGCCGTGCTCGAGTATTTGCTGCGGCATCCGGGACGGGTCATGTCGCGGACGTTGATCACCGAATACGCCTGGGACTATCACTTCGATCCCGGTACGAACATCGTCGATGTGGTGATCAACCGGCTGCGCAAGAAGATCGACCTGGGGCAAGAGAAGAAATTGTTGCATACGGTTCGCGGCATCGGGTACGTGATCCGGGCCTGACATGCGCTCCATCCGGTGGCGGCTCACCTTTGCCTACGCGCTGGCGCTGCTGACCAGCATGGTGGCGTTCGGCGCCTCGCTCTACTTTGCCCGCCACGAAACCAGCCTCCGGAGTTTCGACCAGCGGCTGCAGCAGCGGCTGCAGCTCGAGGCGGAGCTCTCGGCGCGGTACCTCGGCGAGTCGTACCGCGTGCTGGGGCGGATCGTGGCGCGCGACTCGACCCCCGCGCTCGAACCGACGATCGCCGCCTTCTTCGAGAGCTTTCGCGACTACCTCGTCATCGCCGACAGCGGCGGTCGCGTGCTCTTCGCGTCGGACTCGGCTTCTTCGCTCCCGATCGCCTCCTTCGAACGGCTCCGCGCTCCGCTCCGCTCGTCCCCCCGCGCTCTGGCGAACGGCTCGTACACCTTCGACCCCGCCAGCGGGCCGGCCAGGTATCTCGTGTTGCCGATCGATTCCGCCGGGCCGGAGGTGGCGGCGGTGCTCGTCGCGGCTCCGAGCACCACCACGGTGCTCGAAGCGGAGGCGTTGCTGCAGAGTATGCTGGTGATCGCGCCGCTCATCCTGCTCGCGTCGGTCCTGGTGGGGTACTGGGTGGCGGGGCGGAACCTGGAACCGCTCGGAACGATGGTGCGCGAGCTCGAGGCAATCACCGACGGCACCAGCCTGCACCGCCGCCTAGCGGTGGAGCGGACCCACGACGAGGTCGCCCGCCTCGGCAGCGCGGTCAACCTGATGTTCGAGCGCCTGGAGCGAAGCTTTGCCGCGCTGCACCGGTTCACCGCCGAGGCGAGCCACGAACTCAAGACGCCCCTCATGGTCCTCCGCGCCGGGGTCGAGCGCGCCCTCCGGAATCCGGGAACTCCGCCGGAAAGTCTGCAGGCGCTGGATGAGTCGCTGCTGCACATCAACCGGATGGCGGAGATGGTGGACAGCCTGCTCACGTTGGCCCGCGCCGATGAAGGGCGGCTCCCGCTGGCGGTGGAGGAGTGCGATATCCGAGAACTGGTGGGAGAGGCCGCGGAAACGGCGAGCATGCTCGCGGAGGCGGCGGAGATCGTCGTGACGGTGACGATTCCCGATGCGCCGGTACCGCTCGCCGTCGACCGCAACCGGATCCGCCAGCTTCTGCTCAACCTCGTGACCAACGCGGTGAAATACACCCCGCAGGGTGGGGCGGTTTCGCTGGGGCTCTCGGACCAAGGCGGCATGGTGACGGTGACGGTCGGGGACACCGGGATCGGTATTGCCGCGGGCGACCTCCAGCATATATTCGACCGCTTCTGGCGGGCGGACCCGGCGCGAAGTCGTATCGGAGAGAGTCCCGGAACGGGGCTCGGTTTGGCGATCACCAAGTGGATTGCCGAAGCGCATGGTGGGAGTATTTCCGTCCAGAGCCGCCCCGGTCGAGGCACCCTCTTTACCGTGGGATTGCCGCGGCGCACGGCAGCCGAAAGTACCGTCAGCTAATCGACTTGTCATCGAATTGTCATTTGGCGGTCAGGGGCATGCCACCTGACCCCGCTTGATTACTTCTGGTAAAGCCACCTCCCGTGGAGGCAGCGCGATGTTCGAGAATTTGATCGAGTCGAAACCGAAGAAACAGCGCACCATCAAACAGCAGGTCATGTCGTTGGTCCTGCACTTGGTTCTCGGCTATGTGGCCATCACCGCCACGGCGGGCGCAGCCGAAGAGCTCACCAAGGTGCTGCAGGACACGACGCTGTTTCTCCTGAAGGCGCCGGAGCCGCCCCCGCCGCCCCCCGATACGCCGCCGCCTGAGGCCATCGTCACGGCCAACCCGCCGCCGCTCGGCTTCCAGACGGTCATGCCGCCGACCGAAATTCCCAAGGACATTCCGCCGGTCAATCTCAGCGAGCGGTTCAACGCCGCCGACTTCAGCGGCAAGGGCGTCGAGGGCGGTATCTCCACCGGTGTCGTTGGGGGCTCCGGCCCCGTCACCGGCGAGACCTTCCTCCAGGATCAGGTCGACGATCCGGTCCAGGTCATTTCGAAGGTGTCACCGCGCTATCCGCCGGTGCTGCAGCAGGCCGGTGTTTCGGGCGCGGTGGAGGCTCAGTGGGTGGTCGATACCCTGGGCCACGCGGAGCCCGGTTCGTGGAGGGTCGTCAAGAGCACCAACCCGCAGTTCGAGGCGCCGGCCCGCGAGGCGATCATGAAGGCGTTGTACAAGCCGGCCCGCATCAAAGGCGCCGCGGTGCGGCAGTTGGTGCAGCAGTCGATTCGGTTCAACATCGGTCAGTAAGGCAGATCTCACCGTAAAGGAGCGGTCCCATGGGAGTAGATATTCTGGCGCTGTGGCATCACGCGGGGCTCTTTGCCAAGGGCATCGTGGTCGTGTTGCTCATCATGTCGTTCTTCTCGCTCACCATCGCGCTCAATAAGCTCTGGCAGATTCACAAGAGCTCGGCGGCTACCCGGAAGTTCGCCTCGAACTTCTCCCGCTCGATCCAGGAAGAGCAGCTGGATCAGGCGATCGCCCTCGCCGAAAAGAACCAGGGGAGCCACGTGGCCCGGGTGTTGGGCGGCGCGCTCCAGGAGGTCAAGCCGCTCCTTCGTGACCGTGCCACCATCACCGCCGCCGACATCAACAGCGCCGAGCGCGCGGTCGAGCGGCAAATGCTGATCGTGCTCTCAGAGTTCAAGCGGGGTCTGGGCGTGCTGGCCACGGTCGGCTCGACCTCGCCGTTCGTCGGGCTCCTCGGCACCACGATGGGCATCGTGACGGCGTTCAACGCGATGACGGCGGGCGGCAACGCCGGCGGCCTCGCCGGCATCGCCGGCGGTATCGCCGAGGCGCTCATCACCACGGCGCTCGGCCTCCTCGTCGCGATTCCGGCCGTGTGGTTCTACAACTACTTCACCACCAAGATCGAGAACTTGACGGTCGAGATGACCTACACGTCGAAGGAGCTGATCGACTACCTCATCAAGAGCGTCGGCAGCGAGTTCGGCCGCTCGATCTTCACCAAGGAGTTCCAGGCACAGAAGGCGGTGAGCGGCAGTGGGCACATCAGTTAATCAGGCCGGCCAGACCGCGATCAAATCGGAACCGAACGTGATTCCGATGATCGACATCATGCTCGTGTTGCTGATCATCTTCATGATCGTGACGCCGCTGATCGCGAATGGATTCAAGGCCCAGATGCCTCAGGGAACGAACCTCGACAAGCGTCCCGAAGGCGATGGCGAGGTGGTGCTGGGAATCGACGCCGCCGGCGGTTATTTCCTCAACGGTACCGCGATCGCCGCCGCCAGCCTGGAAGACCAGCTCAAGTCGATCTATTCGACGCGCGGGGACGACAAGGTCATGTACTTCCGCGCCGACAAGGACTTGCCCTTCGAGAAGATCCAGGATGCGGTGGAGACGGCGCGGCGCGCGGGGGTCCGCGTGATGGCCGCCATCACCGACGTCAAGCCGAGCGGCAAGGGCCTGTTCGACCAGAAGTAGCTCACGCAAAGGAGCATACGTTATGGGAATGTCCGTTGGCGGAGGGGGCAGCAATATCAGCGCTGAACCCAACGTCATTCCGATGATCGACATCATGCTCGTGCTGCTGATCATTTTCATGATTTCGCAGCCGCTCACCCGGATGGCGATCGACGTGCAGGTGCCGCCCCCGGTGGCCAACCAGAACAGCGGCCCCTCCACGCAAATCGTGCTGGAGATCGCCGCCGACGGGAGCTATTCGATCAACGGCCAGCCGGTGCCGAAAGACCAGTTGGATACGCAGATTCACGCCATTTTCGACAACCGGCCGGCCAAGCTCTTGTTCTTCAAGCCGGCGCCGAACCGGATCTATCAGGAAGTGATCGAGGCGATGGACGTGGCGCGGGGCGCCGGAATCCAGGTCATCGGGTTCACGCCCAAGGCCTGATCTCGAGCGAGTTGTGTCGCGCGGGGCGCGGGGGCCCAAAGG
>JABFSM010000008.1 GCA_013140635.1 Gemmatimonadales bacterium | reverse complement strand
CGCCCAGCCCGCCGCGGGCGCACCGGCGCGTTCACCGGCCCCGGCCGACGCCGGTGTGGCCGACGGCGTGCGAGTCATCCCCGGCCCGGTGGTCGAGCCGTGGGAGGGCGACCGGGTCGAGTCCTGGTCTCGAATTCGCAAGCTCACCGCCGACCACATGATCATGTCGCGCCGGGTCTCGGCGCACGTGCAGAGCCTGATCGAGATCGACTACAGCCACATCGCCCAGCTCCGCGCCAAGAAGAAGGCGGTCTACGCCGAACGCGGGGTGAATCTGACCTTCCTCGCCTTCATCGCGAGCGCGGTGGCGCAGAACCTCCGCAAGCACCCCTCACTCAACGCGGCGGTTATGGGCGAAAGCACGCTCTACCGGCGCGATATCAATCTCGGCATCGCAGTGGCGCTCGATTGGGGCCTCATCGTGCCGGTGATCCGCCACGCGGATGAGCTCAATCTCCTCGGCACGGCGCGGGCCATCAACGACCTGGCCGAACGCGCCCGGGCCAAGAAACTCTCCCCGGACGAGGTGCAGAAGGGGACCTTCACGATCACCAACCCCGGTGTCTTCGGAACCTTCGTCGGGTTGCCGGTCATCAACCAGCCCCAGTCGGGGATTCTCGCTGTCGGGGCTATTGGCAAGCAGCCGGCGGTGGTGACCGCGGCGGACGGCACCGATGCCATCGGGATTCGTACCATGGGAATGCTATCGATGTCGTTCGACCATCGGATCGTCGATGGAGCCGACGCGGATCGGTTTTTGGCCGACCTCCGAAAGTCGCTGCAGGAGTTCCCCGAGGACGCGGTGTGAGTTGGGTGTCATTATGACGGGCGCCCCCCATGGCGGGTAGAGTTCTCACCGCGGCCCAGGCCATCGTGCCGGCGGAACGAGTGACCGAGTACCTGGCGGCCGCGCGGGCCCACGCCGTGACGATTCGCCGAAACGGCGAGCACTTCTGGCTTTTCCGGCACCCGGCCGCACCGGGCCGCTTTCTGGAATTTCATGAACGGGCTTCGGGCGCGGCGCGCGCGCGGGTAGCGTTGCCCGCGACGTACGACGCCGAAGCGGATGTGGTATGGGAGGAAGTTCCTCTGGAGGAGCGCTGAACGATGCCGGGACGAATCGTCGAATTCAATGGTGAGCGGTGGGAAGTCGGGCCGACCGGGCGAGTGACGCAATACGGCAAGGATGAGTTTGCCTTGCGGTTCGTGCGCCTGGCTCCTCCGCCTCGGGAGGAACGGATCGTCCGCTACTCCCCCCAGTTGTCCAAGGGCCGTGAGGCGGCGCTGGCGCAACTGACCGACCGGGAGCTGATCGCCCTGCTCCACGTTTCGCAACCCACCTGGACGACGGCCGAGACGGGATACCGCCGCTGACGTCCGCCGGGGTGGTCGATCTCCATATGCACTCCACCGCCTCGGACGGGCTTCTGCCGCCCGGGGCGGTGGTGCGGCACGCGGCCGCCGCCGGTCTGACGGCGATTGCCCTCACCGATCACGATACCATTGCGGGCGTGGTCGAGGCGAGTGCGGAAGGGGAGCGGCAAGGCGTTCGCGTCGTGAGCGGGTGCGAATTCTCCGCCGCGGCCCCCTGGGGCGAGATGCATGTCCTGGGCTATTTCCTTCCTACCGATGATGCCACCCTCGAGGGATTTCTGGAACGCTGCCGCGCCGATCGGGTGCGGCGCGCCCGCGAGATGGTCGAGGGGCTTCAGGCGTGGGGGGTCGATGTCTCCTTCGAGGATGTCGCCAAGGAAACGGGCAATGCCGCGATGGGACGTCCCCATCTGGCGCGCGTCCTCGTCCGGCTCGGCAAAGTGGCCACCGTGGATGAGGCGTTCGGCCAGTGGTTGGGCCGAGGCCGGCCGGCCTATGTCGAAAAGACCCTTCCCACATTCCGCGAAGTGGCGGAGCTCGTGCACTCCGTCGGCGGACTGGTGTCCGCGGCCCACCTCAAGGATCGAGGAACGCGGGCGGCGCTGACGGCGTTCAAGGAAGAGGGGCTCGATGCGGTCGAGACCCGTCACCCCAGTCATTCGGGAGACGCGCGCGCAAAGTTCACCGCGCTCGCCGCTTCGCTCGGACTCTTGCGGACCGGCGGCAGCGATTGGCACGGCGACGACCACGGAGAAGGGAACCACGCATTGCTGGGCTCGCAGGAGGTGCCCGCCGAGTGGCTCGAGGCGATGGATCGGGCGTACGCGGAGCGACGGAACGGAGCATGAGCGAGGCGGCCCCGCTCCGAGATGTCGCGATCATCGGGGGCGGCTGTTACGGAACCTTCTACACCGGCCAGCTCCTCACTGCGGTGGCGCGCGGGCGCCTTCAGGTTCGCCAAGTCCTCGTCGTCGATCAGAATCCCGAGTGTCAGGCCTCCCGCGAACTCGACCCCGGCCCGGTGTGGACGCTGATCCCCTCGAAGTGGGAGACGTTTCTTGCCGACTTCCTAACGGCCGCCCCGGCCTCCCCCGGCCGGCCCGACGACGCCGTCGTTCCCTCGCCGCTCACACCGCATCTCATGGCGGAGTGGCTGCTCCACCTGGCGCGCACGCGCTGGCCGGGCCGCTCCGCCGCCCTCGTATCGCCCGACCTGCCTCTCGGCACGCCTTACGACGCGCTCGGTCCCGACGGCACTCGGTACGTGTCGTTCGCCGACTGGATCTGCCCGACCCACTGTGTCGAGCCGCTCACCTGCCCGGTCATTCGCGGTCCGCGCACCTGGGAAATGGGGGACGCGCTCAGAGACTATGCGGTGCGGCTCCACCGGCGCGCCCCCACCCGGGGTCCGGCACTGTTCACCACGCGCCATCACGCGTTTGGCGTGGGCATGTTCCACGCGCCGGAAATTCGGGAGAGCCGGGCCTTACTCGAATTGGCCGGCGAGTCGGGTGCGCCCGTGGATCTGGTCGTCGGGACGATCTCGGCGTGCCATGGCGCGGTGAGCATTCTGCGGCTTGGCGAGATTGCTTCGGGGGCTTCGCCCCCTCGCAATGACCGTCGCTATATTGGGGCGCCATGACGACCTCAACATCCAGCGATCTCGATGTCATCATTGTCGGCGGCGGGCCGGCCGGCCTTTGCGCCGCGATGTACGCCGGCCGCGGCATGCTCAAGGCGGTGCTCCTCGAACGGGGGATCACCGGCGGGGAGCTGCTCAACACCGAGAAGATCGAGGATTATCCCGGCTTCCTCACCATCCTCGGTCCCGAACTCGCCGAGGCGATGACGAAGCATGCGGTGCACTTCGGCGCAGACATCCGGCAGGAAGAAGTCGAGGGGATTCACCGCAATCCTGACGGCACCTTCCGGGTTACGACGAGCTCGGGGACCGAATACACCGCGCCCACCGTCATTCTGACCGCCGGCGGGACGCCGACCAAGCTCGGTGTCCCAGGCGAAATTGAGTACGCCGGGCGCGGGGTCTCCTACTGTGCGGTCTGCGACGGGGCGTTCTTCAAGGGAGAGCGAATCGCGGTGATCGGAGGCGGGGACGCGGCGGTCGAAGAGGCCGACTACCTGACCCGCTATGCCTCGAAGGTGTACATCATTCACCGGCGCGAGGAGTTTCGCGCCTCCAGGGTGGTGCAGGAGCGCGCCTTCGCCAATCCCAAGATCGAGGTGATCTGGAACACCAAGGTGCTCGAGATGGCGGGCGACGTGCAGGGCCTGAAGCATCTCGAGCTCGAGGACACCGCGACCGGCAGCCGCTCCCAGCTCCCGGTGACCGGTGCCTTCGTCTTTATCGGGTTCAAGCCCAATTCTGGACTCGTGAAGGAGCATCTGGCGCATGACGCTGGGGGCTACATCGTCACCGACGATCGAATGATGACCTCGGTGCCGGGGCTGTTCGCGGCCGGCGATCTCCGGGTGCAGCTCACGCGCCAGGTGACCACCGCGGTCGGCGATGCGACGACGGCGGCCATCGCGGTGGAGAAGTACCTGACGGAACGTAAGACGCAACGGGCCTGACCGCCGCCGGTGGCTCACCTGTCTTCCCTAGCCGTCATTCCCATCGAGAACGGTCTCTTTGCCGAGAACTGCTACCTCGTATTCGATCCCGGCCACGCGGATACGGTCATCGTGGACCCGGGCCAGGAGGTGGCGCGCTTCCTACTCGAAGCGGAAAGACGGGGGCGGAGAATCTCGGAGATCTGGCTGACTCATGCTCACATCGACCACATTCAGGGGGTTGGGGAGGTCCGGCAGGTAACTGGCGCTCCGATCTACCTCCATCCCGACGATCGGCGGCTCTACGACAGCCTGCCGGAACAGGGAATGTGGTTTGGAGCTCGCCTTCCACCACCGCCGCCTCCCGACCGGGAGCTCTTTCCTGGCCAGCGCCTCCGGGTGGGGGAGACCGAGTTTGAAGTGCGTCACACTCCCGGCCATAGTCCAGGCCACGTCTGCTTCGTGGCCGACGGTCTCGTCCTTGGCGGGGATCTGCTTTTCCAAGGCTCGATTGGCCGAACCGACTTGCCCGGTGGCAGTCTGGAGACCCTTCTGACGAGCATTCGGCGAGAGCTCTTGCCCCTTCCGGACCGCACGGTTGTCCACCCTGGTCACGGTCCCGCAACTACAATTGGGCATGAGCGAACAGCCAATCCGTTTCTTGTAGGTATCGAAGCAAATGTTGAAAAGTGACTTATTCTGTTGGAGGGGGCGATATCCCAACCAGCAAGACGGTCCGCTCGTGCGCCCGGACAACCCCATGAGGAACATCGGCAGGGGCCCAAACCAGCGTTCCAGGCCCAACACTCCTGGTTTCGCCGGCCACCGAAATGCTCGCCATCCCGGAAAGGACCAGATAGAATTTGTCCGCGCCGGCATGCGTGTGGACCGGCTGGGATTGTCCCGGTTCGAAGCAGTTGAGCCCAAGGAACATGGCCCCACCTCGCCGGAGATCGATCTTCGCGGCTTTGCTGTCCCGAAAGACCGCCTGCTCAGCGGGACTCACGAAGTACTGTGTCGTATCCACCGTTGACTCCCAATAGCCAATGACGTTTCGCATCGAGAAGGATCCGCTCGGCGAGAAGCAGGTTCCCGCCGGCGCACTCTACGGCATCCAGACCCTTCGGGCCGTGGAGAATTTTCCGATTTCCGGTCTCAAACCGCTCCCGGCGTTCGTGGATGCGGTCATCTGGATCAAGAAGGCCGCGGCGCTCACCCATAAGGAGACCGGACGGCTCGAGGCCCGTTTGGCCGACGCCATTGTGCGGGCCGCCGACGAAGTCCTGTCGGGCCAACACCGCGACCAGTTCGTGGTGGACGTCTACCAGGCCGGCGCCGGGACGAGCCACAACATGAACTGTAACGAGGTGCTCGCGAACCGGGCCAACGAGCTGCTGGGCGGCGAGCGAGGCGCCTACGCGCCGGTCCATCCCAACGATCACGTCAACATGGCGCAGAGCACCAACGACGTGATTCCGACGGCCATGCGGCTGGCTACGCTCGCCACATTGCCGCTCCTTCTCGACGCCATGCAGGGCCTCGCCGAAGGATTGATCGCGAAAGGGCGGCAGTTCGACGACATCATCAAGTCGGGGCGCACCCACCTTCAGGATGCGACGCCGATTCGGCTTGGTCAGGAATTCATGGCGCTGGGCCGCACGGTGGCGCGCCACCGGGCCAAGCTCGCCGAAGCGGCGGAGTGGCTCCGGCACATGAACATCGGCGGGACCGCGGTCGGCACCGGCCTCAATGCGGAGCTCGAGTACCCTCGCCTCATGGTCGAGCATCTCCGCGCCATTACGGGGCTCGACGTGCGGGAGGGCCAGGACCGGATTCAGCTGATGCAGTCGATGGGCGATATCGCCACCATGAGCGGCGCCGTCCGCGCCTACGCGCTCGACCTCAACAAGATCGCCAACGACATCCGCCTGCTCGCCTCGGGCCCTCGCACCGCCCTCGCGGAAATCATCCTGCCCTCGGTGCAGCCGGGGTCCAGCATCATGCCGGGCAAGGTGAATCCGTCGATCGCCGAGATGGTGAACCAGGTCTGCTATCAGGTGCTGGGGCTCGATACGACCGTGGCGATGGCTTCGGAAGCGGGGCAGCTCCAGCTCAACGTGATGATGCCGGTGATCACGCACAATATCGTCTTTGCCCTCATCCTCCTCGCCAACGCCACCCGCACCTTCGACGAGCGGTGCATCCGCGGCATCGAAGCCGATGCCAGGCAATGCGGCCATTGGCTCGAGCGGAGCCCGGCGCTGGTCACCGCCCTCGCGCCGAAGCTCGGCTACGCGGCCGCCGCGGCCTTGGCCAAGGAGGCGCTCGCCACCGGCCTTACGGTGAAAGAATTGGTGGTCAAGAAGCAGTTGCTGCCTGACGGGGAACTCGAAGAGGTGCTCAACCT
>JABFSM010000236.1 GCA_013140635.1 Gemmatimonadales bacterium | reverse complement strand
GTACACCGGGTTGGCCTTCGGCATGGGGCCGGGGCGGACGGCACAGCAGCGGTACGGCATTCCCGACATCCGGCTGCTCTATGGAGGCGACATGCGCTTCCTCCGGCAGCTCGCGGGGCGGGAGGGCCGGCCATGAAGGCCTCCCGCCGCTGGCTCGAGGCCTTCCTCCGTTTGGAACTCGAGGCCAAGGACGTCGCCGAGCGGCTGGCGCTCTTGGGTGCCCCCGCCGACGCGGTGGTGCCGCTCCACGCGGAGCTGCGGGAGATTCTGGTGGCGCTGGTGGAAGACGTGAAGCCGCACCCTAACGCCGACCGGCTTCGTATCTGCACGGTGAACGACGGAACCCCGATTCGAAAGAACGTGGTTTGTGGTGCGCCGAACGTGGCGACGGGACGCCTGTACCCCTTCGCCGCGATCGGCGCCACCCTCCCTGGCGGGCTCCTCATCGAGAGGCGGAAGATTCGGGGAGAGACCTCGGAGGGAATGCTCTGTTCGAGCCGGGAACTCGGCCTCGGCACCGACCACGACGGCCTGATGGAACTGTCACCGGGCACGTCGGTCGATCCGGGGACGCCGCTGCTGAAGGTGCTTCCGATCGCCGACGACCGGCTGGAGTTGGATATCTCCCCGATGCGTCCCGATCTCTTGGGACACAAGGGACTGGCGCGAGAGCTCGGGGCCGCCTACGGGGTGCCGTTCCGTCTACCGGAGATTCCCCACGCCCTTACCGACTTACCGACTTCCCGACCTACCAACGCCTGGTCCGTTCAACCGTCCTCACCGTCCTCACCGTCCGTTACCATCGCGCCCGATTCGTCATGTCGGCGCTTCGCGGCCGCGGTTATTCGGGGGGTTACGGTCGGCCCCTCCCCGGGCTGGCTCAGGCAGCGCCTCGAAGCGGTCGGCATGCGAAGCATCAGCAATGTGGTGGACGCCACCAATTATGTGATGCTCGAATTGGGGCAGCCGCTCCATGCCTACGATCTTGCCAAGATCGGCGGCGGCACGATCGGCGCGCGGGCCGCGAGGCCGGGCGAAACGCTGGTGACGCTCGACGGTGCCGAACGAGCGCTCACCGCCGAGATGACCGTTATTGTCGATGGGATGCGGGTCCTCGGCGTCGCCGGTGTCATGGGTGGGCGCGATTCCGAGGTGTCCGATGCCACCACCGACCTTCTGCTGGAGTGTGCCTGGTTCGAGCCGAAGGCCACTCGCGCTACCCGTAAGGCGCTCGGCCTCTCCACCGAGGCGAGCCAGCGATTCGAGCGGGGCACCGACCTCTGGGCTCTTCCCGATGCGCTTCGCCGGGCCACGCAGGTGATCCTCGCCGCGGCGGGGGGACGTTGCGACGGCGCACCGGTGGATCTGTGGCCTGAACCGACCCATCCGCCCAGGATCTTCCTCCGGACCGGGCGGGTGGCACAGGTGCTGGGTGTCGAGCTTCCGGTCCACGCCATCGAGAAGTGCCTCGTGGCGATCGGCGCCACCGTCGTGGCCAAACCGGCGGAAGAGCGGCTGGCGGTCGAGGTGCCTGGGTGGCGCCCCGACTTGAAGGAAGAGATCGACCTCATCGAGGAGATTGCGCGGATCCACGGCTACGGCGCCTTCCCCGACACACTGAGACCATTCCGCGCCGGCAGTCAAACCGACGCCTCGATCGACGTGGCATCGCGCGCGGTGCGTGCCGGGCTCGTTGGCGAGGGGCTCTACGAAGTGGTGCTGCTGCCGCTCGGGCCCGCCCCCGTCATTGCGAGGGGGCAAAGCCCCCGAAGCAATGACGTTACGGAGGCGGTTCCGATTCTCAACCCCCTCTCCGCCGACCACGGCTTCCTCCGTACCCGGCTCCTGGACGGCCTCACCCGCCAGGCCGAGTCGAACTGGGCCAATCAGGTTCGGGACATCCGGCTCTTCGAGATCGGAACCGTCTTCGCGTCTGGAGGGGAAGGAGGACGCCCGATCGAGCGAATCCACGCCGGTCTCGTCATCAGTGGCAGCCGCTGCCCGGCCCACTGGACCGATGGAGGGCAGACGCCCGACGTCGACCTCTGGGAGGCCAAGGGGGTCTTCGAGCGCGCCGTCTCTCTGGCGATTCCCGCCGCGACGGTGCAACTTGATGGGGACGGATGGGTTGCGGTGTTACCCGATGGCCGGAAGGTCGGCTGGGCGGGGGGGCTTTCTGCCGACGCACCGCCTTGGGCCGCCGCGCTCTTCGGCATTGAGGTCGAGATCGACCCGAGTCCGCCGGCGGTGCATCGATATGTGCCGTTACCGACGACCCCGGCGGCCAGTCGAGACTTGGCCCTGCTGCTTCCGTCCCCCGTCACCGTTCAGCAGGTCATCGCCACGGTTCGAGAGGCAGGCGGCTCGCTGCTCGAAACGGTTCGCGTGATCGATGAATACCGCGGACCTGGAGTGCCGGAAGGTCAGCGCAGTATCGTGTTTCGCCTAGTGCTGCGCGGACGGGAACGGACGCTTCGCGACTCGGATGTGGACGGGGTCATCCAACGAACGCTCACGAAACTGGGGCAGTCGCTTGACGTCACCCTACGCTCGTCCTGACGAATCCGCGCTGGCGGAGCTCGAACGCCTCTTCGGCCTGGTCGAAGGGGAACTCGAGGCGTGGCGCGCCCGGTGCCTCAAGGCGGAACAAGAACTGGTGCAGGGGGCCGGTCCGAAGGGGAAGGGCGGACACCCGAGCAACGAGCTGATTCAGGCGCGGCAGCGGATTTCCCTGCTCGAGAGCGAGAACAGCGTGCTCCGGCAGCGGATTGCGCTGGCCCGCGAACATCTCGAACGCCTGCGCACTCGGCTCCATTTCATTGAAGAACAAGGCACGGGAGACGCCGCATGAACGCCCCGCGCCATTCGGTCAAGATCCACTTGGGCGGCACCGAGCTCACGGTGAGCTCCGAACATCCGCCCGAGTATACCCAGGACGTCGCCGCCTATTTCGACACGGTGCTGGCGCGCATTCGGGGAAGTGTTCCTTCGGTCGACGCACACCGGGCCGCCTTGCTCGCCGGCCTCGCGATCACCGATGAATTATTCCAGGGCCGCCTGGGCGATGGTGTAACCGCTCAGCGGCTCCTGGCCCTTAACGAGCGCCTCGGCCGGCTGGTTCCGCCGGCCCGGCGCGGCTAGCCGACCCGACTCACCCGCGGCCCTGCGGCCGCGTGCGGAGATACGTCATGACCCCGATCGACATGCTCCTCGCTGGCGGGGGGCTCGTTGCTGGATTGGTGCTCGCCCTCATCGGTTCCACTCTTTACCTCCGCGCCAAACGCCGGAACGCCGGCGCCCTCCTCGCCGACGCCGAGCGTAAGGCAGCCGCCACCCTCTCCGAATCGGAACAGAAGGCTGCCGCGCAGCTGAAGCGCGCTGGTCAGGATGCCGATCAGGCCAAAGCCGCCGCCGTGCTCGAGGGGAAGATGGAGGTGCTCCGGCTTCGGGAAGAGGGGGAGCGCGACCTCGCCCGGCGCCGCGACGATGCCGACCGGGCCGAGCGGCGCGCCGAAGAACGGGAAAAGGGCACGGCGCAGCGGGGGCAACAGCTCGACCAGCAGGAAAAAAGCCTAACGGACCGCATGCAGGCGCTCGACCGTCGTGAGACGCAGGTCAATGCGCGGAACCAGGAGATCGAGACGCTGGTCCGCGAGCAGCAGAGCCGGCTCGAGCGCATTGCCGGCCTCACCACCGAGGATGCCAAGCGGGAGCTGCTGCAGAAAGTCGAGGACGAAGCCCGAGCCCAAGCCGCGGCGCTTGCCCGCGACATCCGCGAACAGGCCAAGAAGGAGGCGGACAAGGACGCGCGGAAGATCATCGCCCTCGCGGTTCAGCGGCTGGCCGCGGAGCACACGGCGGAAACGACGGTGTCGGCGGTGGCGCTCCCCGGGGACGAGATGAAGGGCCGCATCATCGGGCGCGAGGGGCGAAACATCCGGGCCTTCGAACAGGCGACCGGCGTCGATCTCATCATCGACGATACCCCCGATACCGTCGTGGTCTCCTGCTTCGATCCGATTCGCCGCGAGGTGGGACGCCGCGCCCTCGAGGCGCTCATCGTCGACGGGCGGATCCACCCCGGCCGCATCGAGGAAATCGTCAAGAAGATTCGGACCGATCTGGATGGCGAGCTGGTCGAGCTGGGCGAACAGGCCGCGTACGAAACCGGGATCCACGGGATGCATCCGGAACTGGTCAAACTGGTCGGCCGGATGCGCTACCGCACCAGTTATGGGCAGAATATCTACGAGCACTCGAAGGAAGTCGCGTGGCTGGCCGGTATGATGGCCGCCGAGCTCCACCTCGACGTGGCGCTCGCCAAGCGCGCAGGGCTCCTCCACGACGTCGGCAAGGTGCTCACCCACGACAACGAAGGCACCCACGTGGAGCTGGGCGTCGAGGTGACGCGGAAGTACAAGGAGCAGGCCAATATCGTGAGCATCATCGCGGCGCATCACGACGATGCACCTCATGAGAGCGTCGAATCGGTGTTGGTCCAAGCGGCCGACGCGATCAGCGGCTCCCGCCCAGGCGCTCGGCGCGAAGCGTTCGAGACCTACGTGAAGCGACTCACTCGGCTCGAAGAAATTGCCGCCGGCTTCGAGGGCGTGGAGAAGACCAACGTCATCCAAGCGGGGCGAGAGGTGCGGGTCATCGTCATCCCCGAGAAGATCGATGACGCCAAGGCGGCGGAGCTGGCCGAGACGATCGCCCGGAAAATTGAAGGCGAGCTGCAGTACCCGGGGCAGATCAAGGTGACCGTCATTCGCGAAACTCGCGCCACCGGGCTTGCCAGATGACGGCTCGCATTCTCGATGGAGTAGCAATCGCAACGGAGATCCGCGCCGAAATCGCGAAGGAAGTCTCCACGCTGATAGCCGGTGGCCACCGGCCACCCGGTTTGGCGGTTGTTATCGTGGGCGAAGACCCCGCCAGCCAGGTCTACGTGAAGAGCAAGGGACAGGCGTGCATCGAGGCGGGGA
Source organism: Gemmatimonadales bacterium (assembly GCA_013140635.1). Taxonomy (GTDB): domain Bacteria; phylum Gemmatimonadota; class Gemmatimonadetes; order Gemmatimonadales; family GWC2-71-9; genus JABFSM01. The sequence continues at coordinate 1,370 of JABFSM010000236.1, read as the reverse complement.
TGCACTCGGAGACGGTCCGGCTCCCCGCCGACAGCAGCGAGGCGCAGCTCCTCGCCGTCGTCGATCGGCTCAACGCCGATCCGGTCATCGATGGGTTTCTGGTGCAGCTGCCGTTACCCAAGCACATCGATAGCGAGAAGGTGTTGAACCGGATCTCGCCTGCCAAGGACGTCGACGGCTTCCACCCGGTGAACGTCGGGAAAGTGCTGGTGGGGGACCCAACCGCCTTCAAGCCGGCGACACCCTACGGATGCCAGCAGATGCTGGTTCGCTCCGGGATCGAAACCAAAGGGGCGCACGCTGTGATCGTCGGCCGGTCGAACATCGTCGGGAAGCCGATGGCCAGCCTCCTGATTCAAGATTCCCGCGGTGGAAACGCCACCGTCACCGTCTGCCACTCCCGGTCCCGGGACCTGCCGAGTCTCACGCGACAGGGGGATATCCTCGTCGTGGCGATCGGCAGGCCCAACTTCATCACCGCGCCGATGGTCAAGCCGGGGGCGGTCGTCATCGATGTCGGGATCAACCGCGTCATCGACCCGGCCCACTCCAAGGGGTACCGGATCGTGGGCGATGTGGAGTTCGGAGCGGTCTCCGAGGTCGCTTCGGCCATCACTCCGGTGCCGGGCGGGGTGGGGAAGATGACCATTGCGATGCTGCTGTCGAATACGCTGCAGGCGGCGAAGACCGGTATGTCGGTAGGTCGGTAGGTCGGTATGTCTTCTCGCCCCCCTACCGACCTACCGACTTACCCACCTACCGACTCTCCATCGGCATTGACCATCACCCAGCTAGTCGTCGTCCTCCGCACCGCAGTAGAATCCGCCATCGGGCAGGTCTGGATCAAGGGTGAAGTCACTTCTTTCAAGGCATACGGAAGTGGCCACTGGTACTTCACTTTGCGCGATGCGGAGAGTGCCATTCGCTGTGTGATGTGGAAAACGTACACTGCAAAAGTGGTGGCCGCGCCGGTGGATGGCACCGAGGTCTATGCCCTCGCCACTCCGACTGTCTGGCAGGAGCGGGGGGAGCTCAGAGTCGGCGTCCAGGTCATGCTCCCGACCTCAGGCATCGGCCTCCAACAGCTCGCCAGGGAACGGGTCAGGGCAGCGCTCGAGAAGGACGGTCTCCTCGACCCGGCTCGGAAGCGGCCGCTGCCGCCCTTTCCGCGTGCCATCGCCCTTGTCACCAGCGCTGACGGCGCCGCCCTTCGTGACATCATCACCGTCACCAGGAAGCGCTGGCCGGCGGTGGCGCTTTATCTCTTTCCCGCCAAGGTGCAGGGGGAGGAGGCGCCAGGGTCGATTGCCACGGCGCTGGGCCAGGTGAACCGGTGGGAGGGGATCGACCTCTGTATCGTGGGACGGGGC
>JABFSM010000328.1 GCA_013140635.1 Gemmatimonadales bacterium | reverse complement strand
CCCCTGGCGCCCGGCCCGCCCACGACGTTGGTCGGCCGATGCGCGGGTCACCCGAACCGTTTCGAGCCGGGTCATCCCGGTGCGCGGAGAGAATCGCGGCACCCGCATGAGGCCCGCGTCCACGACGACGCGGACGCCGTCGATCGTTAGGCTCGTCTCCGCGATCGCGGTGGCGAGAACCACCTTGCGCCGGCCCGGCTGGGCCGCGGCCAGCGCGTCGTCCTGCAGCGCGGCGGACAAGGTCCCGTGCAGCGGGACCACCCGGACGCCGGAGGGCAGCGCCGCGGCGGCGAGGAGCCGCTCGACGTTCCGGATTTCCCGCGCTCCAGGAAGGAAGACGAGCAGGTCTCCTGCTTCGTCGAGGGCCTCCCGAATCACCCCGGCCACCGCCGACTCGCGTCGTGTCCCCTCGCGGATGGGGCGATGTCTGGTCTCCACCGGGTGCGTCCGCCCCGCGGACACGATGACCGGCGCGCCGTCGAGCAGCTGCGCGACCGTCACACCGTCCAGCGTGGCGGACATCACCAGCAGTCGGAGATCGGGGCGGAGCAGACGCCGCACTTCGAGCGTGAGCGCGAGACCGAGGTCGGCGTGAAGGCTTCGTTCGTGGAACTCGTCGAAAATGACGAGCCCGATATCGGTAAGCCCCGGATCGTGCTGCAGCATTCGGGTGAGGACTCCTTCGGTCACCACCTCGAGGCGGGTCTTCGGACCGACCACGGTGTCCTGACGGACCCGGTAGCCGACGGTCTCTCCCAGAGATTCGCCGAGGAGCCGCGCCATTCTCGCCGCGGCGGCGCGGGCGGCCACCCGGCGCGGCTCGAGCATGACGATGCGCCGTTCCCCAAGCCAGGGCTCCTTCAGGAGCTCGAGCGGCACCACGGTGGTCTTTCCGGCGCCGGGCGGCGCCTCAAGCACCGCCGACACGCCATGCGTCAGCGCGGATCGAAGCGCCGGAAGCGCCTCGTGAATCGGGAGCAAGGCCGCACCGTGCATCTCTGAAGTTACCCGTCCCCCCGCAGCGGCGCGCACCGCTTTCCCATTGACATTTTAGGGGAATGGACCGTTCTTCCATAAGATCTTTATGGGAATATCAATGAGCGGCTCACTCGACCTGCTGCAAGGCACCCTCGATCTCCTCGTCCTCAAGGGCCTTTCCTGGGGCCCGATGCACGGGTACGCCGTGGCCACCCTGATCCGGGAACGCTCCGGTGAGGAATTCCTGGTGGAGGAAGGGGCCCTCTACCCCGCCTTGCACCGCTTGGAACGCCGAGGGTGGGTCGAATCGGAATGGGGCCTCTCCGAAAACAACCGAAAGGCCAAGTTCTATCGTCTCACCGGCAAGGGGCGAAGCCAGCTCCGGTCTGAGGTATCTCTCTGGGAGCGGTATGTAAGCGCGGTGGGCAAGGTCCTCCATCCCGCGGAGCGCTAGGAGAATTGCATGGGATTTCGACGGCTGTTCCGGCTGACGGGGCGAGAGCCTATGCCGACGGAGGACATTGCGATGGAGTTCGAGGCGCATCTGCAGATGAAGGCCGATGCCCTCGTCCGGAGCGGATTCTCTGCCGAGCTGGCGCGAAAGGAGGCGGAGCGCCGGTTCGGGCCGCTGGAGCGGTTTGCCCGGGAGTGTCGCGACATCGACGTGGCGGAGCGGCGCGAACGCCGGCGGCGGGAGTGGTGGTCGGGCGCGCTCCGAGACCTCCGTCAGGCCGCCCGCGCCCTCATGCGCGCGCCCGGGTTCACCCTCACCGCCATGCTCGTGCTCGCCGCCGGTATCGGGCTCAATGCCACCGTCTTCGGCGTGCTCCGGGGGGTCGTACTGCAGCCACTCCCCTACCCCGGTTCCGACCGGTTGGTCGCGATTCATTCCAGCAGTCCGGAGCGGGGGTGGCCGATCTTCACCGTTTCCGCTCCCGATTTCCTGGATTGGGAGCGGGACGCGAGAACGATAGGCTCGTTGTTCGCCTACAGGTCCAGTTCGGTCGCCCCCACGGGAACGCGGCCCGCCAGCCAAATTACACTCCAGGAAGTGTCCTCCCGCTTTCACGCCACCATGGGCGTCGAGCCGGCGGTAGGCCGGAGCTTCACCTCCCCGGACTTCGAGCGGGGCGCGGCGCCGGTGACGCTCCTCTCGCACGACACCTGGGTAACCCGCTTCGGAGGCGATGCCAGCGTGTTGGGCCGGCGCTGGATTCTCGACGGCGTCCCGTATGAAATCATCGGCGTCATGCCGCGTGGCTTTGCCTTCCCCGTAAGTCCGGCCGACGCGTGGACCCCATTCATCATGCCGGCCGACGCGGCCACGCAGCGGAGCGTGCATTACCTCACGGTCGTGGGCCGACTGGCCGATGGCGCCTCGGTGGAGGGCTCGGCCACCGAGTTCGCGACGATCGCCGCGCGGCTCGCGAAGGAGTACCCCACAACCAACGCCAATTTGACCACGCTGGTACGCCTGCTCCACGAAGAGGTGGTCGGCGAGATCCGGCCGACCGTGCTCTTGCTGTTGACCGGCACGGCGTTGCTCCTGATCCTCGCCACCGCCAACGTCGCCAACCTGGTGCTGGTGCGCTCGATGGGACGGAGCGGAGAAGCCGCGCTCCGAAGCGCGCTCGGGGCGAGCCGAGGCCGCTTGCTCTGGTACGGCGCCAGCGAAGTGATCCTCCTGGTGATCCTAGGCGCGCTCGCGGCAATCCCGGTGGCGGCCGCCGGGATGGGCCTGGTCAGACGTTATGGCCCGAACGGAGTGCCTCGCCTCGACCAGATCCGGCTCGACCCGCTGTCGCTGCTCTTCACGCTCGGCGTCACGGCGCTCGCGATGACGGTGGTGAGCTTGGCGCCGGCGCGCCGCGCAGCGGGCACCGACATCCGGAGCACCCTCGGTGCCGGCACTCGAGCCGTGGGGACGCGCCGCGGCCTGCACCGGTGGCTGGTGGCCATCGAGACCACGGTGGCGCTGGCCCTGCTCGCGGTGGCCGGAGTGCTGGTCAAGAGCAAGGCGCGGCTCGAAAGCGTGGATCCCGGTTTCGATGCGCGGAGTACGCTCGTGGCCGACCTGTCACTTCCCGACAAGCAATATTCCACTCCCGAAGCGGTGGCTCAGTTCCAGTCGGAGCTCTTGAGGCGCCTCCAGGACCTCCCCGGCGTGGAGGCGGCGGCGCTGATATTCGGACTGCCGCTCACCGGGCTCACCTTCAGCTCCAGTTTCACCATCGACAGCGTGGCGGTGGCCGACGCTGTGAATCAATCGGCCCAGCTCCGGGCCGTGAGCGCGGACTATTTCGCGGCGCAGCGAATCCCGGTGCTCGCGGGGCGGGGGTTCACGAAAGAAGATCGTCGCGGAGGCCGGCCGGTCCTGGTGGTGAGCGCCGGCGCGGCCAAACGATATTGGCCCAACGGCAGCCCGCTCGGGCATGCGGTGCGGATGTCGGCGCGGGCGGGTCCAGACCGCGCGGCGGGGGAAATTGTCGGGATCGTCGGCGATGTGCGGGAGGAGGGCCTCAATCTCGAGCCCCGGCCGATCGTCTACGCCGTGAATGATCAAGTGGCCATCGGATACTTCACCGTCGTCCTCCGCACGGCTACGCCGCCCGCCTCTCTTACCATGTCGCTTCGACGCACCGTGGCCGACCTCGATCCGGAACTTCCGCTCGGCGAAGTTCGCACGATGGAGGAAGTTGTGAGCCGGGCCACCGCCACGCCACGCTTCCGCGCCTGGCTGATGGGGTTCTTTGCCCTCTTGGCCGCCGCGCTTGCCGGGCTCGGCGTGTACGGTGTCATTTCTCATATCGTCGCGCAGCGAACCCGCGAAATCGGCCTGCGGCGTGCGCTGGGCGCCACTGACGGCCAGGTGGTCGGCGAGGTCATCCGCTCCGGCATGCGCGACGCGGTCATTGGCGCGGCCGCCGGTTTGATCCTCGGTTGGGGCATCACTCAACAGCTCTCCGGCCTCCTGTACCAAGTCGAACCGGGCGATCCCGCGGTGCTCGGTGCCTCCGCGGCAGTCTTCCTCGGCGTGGCGTTTCTGGCCTGCTGGATTCCGGCCCGCCGAGCCACCTTGACCGACCCGGCGCTGGTGCTGCGCGGGGAATAGAGACGCTGCCGGTTCATACAAAGCGCGTTCCAACGGTGCGAGGGGACCCGGGGTTCTAACTCAGGAACCCCACCAGGCCTCTTCGATGGTTGCGCATGTTCTCAGTTCGTTACGATTCGCCCTCCGGAGCCTCCGCCGGAACCCCAGCCACTCCATAGTCGCGGTCCTGATCCTGGCGCTTGGAATCGGCGCCAATACCGCGGTCTACAGCGTAGTCCGGGCGGTACTCCTCCGGCCGCTCCCGTATGAACGGCCAGACCGCCTCGTGGTCATTACGGAAACGAGGAAGGAGCGCGAGATCTCGGTTGCCTTTCCCAACTTCCTGGACTGGCGCAGGGAGGCGCGAGGCTTCGAGGAGATGGCCGCGTTTGTCGGGAGCCGAGTGAACCTCACCGGGGCGGGCGAGCCGGAGCGGATTCGCGGACAGATGGTGACGGCGAATCTCTTCCGCACCCTCGGCATGCGGCCGGCGCTCGGCCGCGATTTTCTTCCAGCCGAGGACCAACCAGGTGCTCCCGCGTCGGTCATTCTCGGCGACGGGCTCTGGCGCCGCCGCTTCGGTGGATCGACCGGCGTCGTCGGAACCACCATTCAACTCGACGGCAAACCGTTCCAAATCGTGGGCGTGATGCCCGCGGGATTCGATTTTCCGAGCGGCATCGTCTTCGGCAAGGCGGAGCTCTGGACTCCGGTCGGGCTACGGAACGCCGAATGGGAGAACCGCGATTCGCATCCCGGCCTGGTAGCCATCGGCCGGCTCGAGGACGGGGCTTCGCTGTCCTCCGCGCGCACCGAGCTCTCGGCCATCGCGAGCCGGCTCGCGACGGCGTACCCCGCTTCCAATCAAGAGATCGGCGTCATTCTGCGCGATGCCCGCGAGGCGCTCGTCGGCGAGGCGAAAGAACCGTTGCTCATTCTCCTCGGCGTCGTGGCGCTCGTGCTCTTGATCGCCACCGCCAACGTAGCTGGGCTACAGATCGTCCGGGCAGTGTCGCGCCGGCAGGAATTTGCCGTACGCGCCGCGCTGGGCGCCGGCCGCCGCCATCTGGTCGGGCCCCTCTTGGCGGAGGGGCTGGTCCTCGGCGCTGCCGGAGGCGCGGCAGGGCTCCTCCTTGGCGCGTGGGGCACCTGGCTGGCCAGACCGCTCTTCGGATCGGTGCCGAGAGGGAGTGAGGCGCGGCTCGACTGGCAGGTACTCGTGATGGTGGCGGCGGTGAGCATTGGGACCGCCATCATCTTCGGACTCGCTCCGGCGTTTGGGACATTGGCCAAGGGAGGTGGCCTTCGCGCCCGCGGTGCGGCGGCGAGCAGCCAACGCACCCGTCGCGCACTCGTGGCCGCGGAGGCGGCTCTTGCGCTCGTACTCTTGGTGGGTTCGGCCCTTCTGCTCCGAAGCCTCGTGGCCATGCAACGTGAAACCGGCGGCATCACCCCGGGCGGGGTGCTCACCTGGGAGACCGGCCTCCCCGGCGAGCGGTATGACGTCGACAGCGGGAGGCCGACACTTCGGTTCTACGGCGAGCTGATGGGCCAGGTGAAGGGCCTCCCTGGCGTCGAGTCGGTCGGCGCCATCTCGACACTGCCGTTCACCGGAAGCGGCTCGCAGAGCGGTATTCGCCCCCGGGGGGGGAGCGTCGACCAACAGGTGTCCGTTGATGTCTCGGTGGTGACGCCCGGCTACTTCTCGGCGATGGGCGTGGCGCTCGTTCGCGGCCGAGTATTCAATGAAGAAGACCGTCCCCCCGTTGCGCCCGTGGCTGTTGTCGATGAGCGGTTCGCCGCACGGCTCTGGCCCGGCCAAGACCCGATCGGTAAGCAAGTAGAGGGGTGGGGATTTCAGGAGCTCACGGTGGTAGGGGTGGTGCGTCACGTTACCAGTTATGGCGTTACGGCGGATTCGCGCGAGGAGCTCTATGTCCCGCACGCTCACCGCCCCTATACCCGGATGTTTGGAGTGGCCAGGGTCTCCGGCAATCCGGTGATGCTCGCGCCGGCGGTACGGCGGGCGGTCACGTCGCTCGACCCGGTGCTTCCAGTCTACAATATCAGGGTGATGGACGACGTGGTGGCGGAGACGGTGGCCGCGCCGAGGCTGGTCACGCTCCTTACGAGTCTCTTCGCCGTATTGGCTCTCGCGCTTTCCGCCGTGGGGGTCTATGGCCTCCTCGCCTTTGCGGTTTCGGAGCGGACGAGGGAGATCGGAGTACGCGCGGCGCTCGGGGCCTCGCCGTCGAGCATCGTGGCGCTCGTCGCGCGTGAGGCGATCGCGCTGGTTACGGTCGGCCTGGCCGCCGGCGTGGCGGGCTCGCTGGCGACAACCCGATTGCTTGGGGGGCTCATCTTCCGGGTCGAGCGACTCGACCCGGTTTCCTTCGTCGTGGCGTCCGTGGTGCTCTTAGCTGCCGCCCTTCTGGCGGCGCTGGTTCCCGCGCGCCGTGCGGCCAGGATTTCGCCGTTGGAGGCAATTCGCGCCGAGTGACGGCGCTACGGCTTCGGCTTGGTCGAGTCCTGCTTGAGTGTGCTTCGCATCGTCACCGCGATCACGCCGGCCAAGTTGCCCGACCCAAAGCGGCTTTCGGCCTGTGAAGCGGTCAGGAAGCGCATTTCTTGCACCGTTTGCAGCGAGATTGACTCAAGAAAAGTCACGTCGCCACTCCGGACCCCATTCACGTAAACGTTGGGGCCGGGGGCCACGGTGCCCCCGCCTTCCGCGTTGTTCGTGATGCGCGACTTAGATCGGAGCCATTCGCCATGCAGCTTCTTCACGGCCTCGTAGGCGGTCAACACGCCCTGTAGCTGATCGATCTCCTCGCGACTGATCAAGTCCCGCTGGCGCTTCTGCGCGGTGGCCGGGGCGGGCGCCAACACGGTCAGACCGACGGCAAGAGCCAGTGCTCCGAAAAGAACGCGCATTGTCCGATCCTCGCTTCCAAACGTGGGGAAAAGGGGAGGGCCGCCGAAGAGTATCGGCGGCCCGGCCCCACAATCTACTGCCTGTACGCAGACGCCTACATTATGGCGACGTGCTGGGCGGCCGGCGATCCCAAAGGAAGATGACGCCAGGGGTCGTGAAGGCCTGCGGGGCGCCGCTTCCGGCCACCGACCGAGGGACAATGAAGCCGCTGACGGCCGAGCCCGCGATGCTCGTGCCCGGCTGCGGATTGGCAATCGTGGTACCGGCTACACCCGCCAGCGCGTTGCCGGAGGCAACGACCGTCACCGATGCCGGTGCCGTGGTCCGATACTGATACGTCCCGGCTGCGGTGGCCGCGTAGGCCGAGGCCGCTGCATACGCGACGTTGGAGAAGGTGGGCGTCGCCGGCAAAGCCACTGCGGCACCCTGGGCCGACACGTAGACATCTTGTGCGCCCAAGCCGGCCCCGAGATTCACCACCCGAAGCCCAACCTGGGTTCCGGGATCGGTCGGCCCATCTTCGAAGACCGAGAGCTGCAGCGCCGGCGTCGAGCCGGCGCGGGCGAACCCGTGCAGCACGACTGTGTAGAACTTGTCAGCCACCAGGTTGAGGGTCGTATCCTTGACGATCGTCGAGGCGACCGCGGCGGTCAGGCCATCCATGAAGATCCGGAGATGGCGGGCGCCGGGCGCGGCGCGCTGATAGAACGTGCCGCCCGTCGACGTGCTTATGGAGAGGGTTCGGAAGAGCATTCCGAAGCCGCTGGAGTTCTCGACCAGGTCGACGAACCGAAAGTCCATCGCGCCGGTGTCGGGAACTGCGTGAATGAAGCGGACCAGTGCCGCTGGCTGGACCGGCGTGTCAATGAACTCGTCCTTCTGGCACGCTCCGACCGCCAAGGCCATGACACCGCCCAGCAGCAATTTGTTGAGACGCATTACTCGCTCCATCGAAAAAAGAGTTGAGAAATCGTCAAGCACTACGGCCATCTGCCCAGGGACTGTTCGTTACAACAGGGCGGCCCTTCGGGATCGTTGGAATTCCCGCCGCCAACGATTAGCTGCGTCGAAAGGAAGAACGCCAGCACCCCGCCGGCCAAGCCGGCCCCGAAGACGGCCGTGCGTTTGCCGTCGAACCGGCGCAGGTAGGTCCGCCCAATGAACGCCGTGGGGACACTGACCTGTTCGCCGGCCCACAACGATGTGCCGCCCTGAAAGTAGGTGAGAGTCGAAACAGCCAAAACATAGCCGGAATCGGTGGCTGTCACCACTTTGCCGGCCAATCGCTGCACCTGTGGGCCGATCTGCCCACCTAACGTCGCCCGGCCTTGGTCGGTGAGGTCGAAGGCCGCCTCGTCGCCTCCGCGCAACGCGGTACCTGGAGTGGCCACCGGCTGCAGCTTAAAGCAGCCGGTAGCGCTCCCAAGCAGAATGCACCCTGCGACAACATGCCTTGCCATGCGTTTCAACAGCATTCGTTCAGATCTTTCAGTAGCCGTATGTTCCCTTTGCCGCCGCCTGTGGTCCGCCCACGCCGCCCAAGCTGTAGATCGTCTTGAGACGAGTGAGCAACTCCGCCGTCGGGACCGGCCAATTCAGCGCCGTGCCTTCAACGAGGTCGCCCCAGCCACGGTGGTCGAAGAACCAGGCACCGTAGTGCGTGTTTATGGTCTCAAGCCGCTTTTCCCACTTTAGCGCCTCGAGGACGGTGCCACAAGCGGTCGACGTGTAAGCCGGCGCGACCGGAACGCGGGGGACGCAATTCGCGCCGCCCGGGACCGGATCGGTGGCCGACATCGTGGTGAGAAGCGCCGGCAACCCGCCGCCGCTCGTCGCCGTGCCCACACGGGTCTTGTTGATCAACGGAACTGCTGCAGCGACGTTGCCGGCGCGGAGGTACCCTTCCGCGGCAAGCATGTCGAGCTCCGCGACGACGAAGAACGGGAATGCACCGGTTGCGCCGCGCGTGATAGACCAATCATAGAACCGGATATGGTCATACGCCGACCATCCCCACGAGCCGCCTGGCGTGGCATCTTCGCCCGCCAGCCGATTCCGGAAGTAGCGCCGAGTGGCGAGGGCAAAGGGAATCGGCGTGTCGGCGTTCTGCGCCGCGCGCGTCGCTCCCTGCGGCAACCGGAGATCGGGACTCACGATAGTGAACGGCGCCCGGCTACCAAGCGGCGTCGCGAGCCAGGCATCGAAGCCACCAGAGGTGTCGCCCATCCCGAGGATGAATGGCGTCATCTGGCTCCAGTTCGTAAAGACATACGCCTGATTGACCCAGGTGTTATTCACACCGGTCGTACCGCCTGTGGTCATGTCGAGATTGGCGGTAATACCGTTCGTGGCGTCGGCAATGATCTTGGTCCAGTCCGCCGCCCCCCGCTCTGCCGGTGTTCTGCCTACATTGGCCCGGAAGCGTGCCCGATAGGAGCGCACCACCCGAATGAAGTTCGGGGCGGTCAGAGCATTGCCGCTGATCCATGCCGCCAGGAGAGGGAACCCGGAGCCGTCGGCGGTGGCAACTGCCTCCGCCGAATCGAGCCCCTTGATTGCCTCATTCATGGCATCCTGGTACCCCACCAACTCCGGAACGGCCTGAGTATCGAGTGTCTCGTCGATCACCGTGGCGGAATCGTAGGTGAGCGCCAAGTACCCGATGGCCACCCCTTTGACGAAGTGCGCGAAGGCGCGGGCGCGGGCATCGAGCCCCGCGCTGCCAATCGTGAACCCCTCCGCATTGAGACGGCGGAGAATGTTCGCTGCTACCCGAGCGGCCTCGGAACAAATGTTCCAGGTCCGGATGTGCTCTCCTTCGAACCCATTCCCCAGGGTGTTGTCGATTCCAGCCCTGGGAATGCCCGACCGGTTGGACATGCCGAAATTGGCGTTCCCGGAAAAGTTCTCGAAGGACATCACGTTCATCTGCGGACGCACCGACGTGCTGCTGTTATAGAGGCAGCTATGCACCCGGGTGAACTGTCCCCCGAGCAACGATTGCACGTCCGCAGGGGTCGCCAACACCCGGTCGGTATCCGGGTTGTTTTCGTTGATGACGTCGAGGCTGCAAGCGCCGACTGTCAAGACCCAAGCCAATCCCGCCAGTCGCCGTAAAGGTGATCGCATGCGTTACATCCTCTGGGTTAGAACCGAGTGGACACTTGAAATGAAATCGTTCTCGTGTTCGGGAACGTGAACGAGTCGATTCCGTTGATGAGTCCGGAGTTCGTAAAGCCGCCATTCACGCCGGTCTCTGGATCGAAGCCGGTGTAGTTCGTGATCGTGGCCAGGTTGCGGCCGATCACGCCGACCGTCCAATCGCCTACCTTGGCGATCGGGCCAAGCTTGTAGCTGACCTGCACTTCGCGGAGCTTGGCGAAGCTGGCGTCTTCGACGGCCCAGCTGTTGGCGTTGAGGACGTCGTAGAACCCGCCGAGGCCCGCGGAGTTCTCCGGAGCGTTGACACGCCACCAATACCCGGTTGGCTTCGCGTTCTCGACCGTCTTGCCGGTCTGGTCGCCCAACGACGACTGGAAGTCGAGCAGCGCCCAGCCCTTGCCCTCATTGTACACGTCCAGCCCGATCGACGCGTCGAGCAGCGCGAAGACCGAGAGCCGCTTCCAGGTAAGGTCCTGCGTAACGGAGAACCGGAAGTCGGGGAAGACGTTGCCGATGATCTGGCGTTCCGCGGCCAACGTGGTCGGATTGCGGAGGACGATCGGCATGCCGAAGTTGAGCACCACGCCAGCGCCAGTTGTCGCGTTATACCACGGCGACTGAGCCGCCGGAAGTTGGGTCTGGTAGAGGTTCTTGGTGATTCCCTCGTTCCAGTTGTTGCCCTGGCCAACCCAGACGATCCAGCCATCGTCGTTCTGAACGAACGACTTTCCGACCGAGCCGCAGTCGGCGGCAAAGGCAGCAGGGAGCTGGGCGCACTCAGTGGCGAACCGGCGGCCGTACATATCGCCGAACCGGCCCGGCTGCATCGTGAAGATCGTGCCGGATCCGCTCGTGTTGCCGGACACCGTGAAGGTCGGCACGTTGAGCTCGGTGATGTCCGAGCGGGTCCGGTCGTAGGTGAACCGCGTGGCCCAGAACACATCCTTGCTGTTGATGAGCGGGATATTGACCGCCAGCTCGTAGCTCTTGCTCGCGAGCGTGCCGGCGTTCTGCCACTGCGTCGTGAACCCGAGCGCCGCCGGCACATTCACCGGAAGGATCTGGTCGCGAGTCACGGAATGGGCGTAGGTCGCTTCGATCCCGATGCGGTTGAAGAGCTCGAGGTCGACGCCGATCTCGTTCTCGACCGTGGTTTCGGGGCGAAGGCCTCGGTTACCGGCCTGGCCGAGCGTCAGGAGGCCGCCGTTGCCGATGGTGTAGGTCTCGTACTGGGCGCTGAAGCGGGGACGGCCACCGGCCGAGCCGCGGGAGGCGCGGAGCTTAAACTCGTTGATGAAGAAGTCATCGCCCCAGAAGGCTTCGTTCGACACCCGCCAGACACCGCTGATCCGGCCGAAGTTGGCCCAGCGATTGTCGGAGCCGAAGAGCGAGGTGCCGTCGCGCCGCACCGAGCCGTCCAGGATGTAGCGATCCTTATAGTTCAGCACCGCGCCGGCGAACATGCCGATTTCGCGGCTCGACGTAAAGGTGGACTGAATCGCCTGGTTGGCGGCGGCATTGTTCGAGGTGGTAACGCCGAGAACGGCAAGCGAGGCGCCGTCCTGACGGTCGAACTGCTGATCCTGCTGGTCGTAAAGCGCCCGGAGCGCCAGCGTGCCGTTCAGGCCACTGGCGATTTCGCGGCGCAGGGTGGCGTTGACGCTGGCGTTGATGGCCAGGTCGTTGGTGTTGTCGCGCCGAATGGCACCGCCGTTGGTGCCCGGAGCCGGAGCGGCCTGCGTGGTCCGGTAACCCTTCGGCAGAAGCACCAACCGCCCGGTGTTCCGGCGATCGTAGGCCGCATCCGCCGAGAGGTCGAACCAGGAGAGCGGCGTCCACTTCAAGTTCGCGCTCCCGAGGAATCGGGTGGACGGCAGGTCGTCGAGCTGGTTGGTGAGCTGCAGCGGGTTTTCGTTCTGGTTGCCCGAGGTCCGGAGGTCGGTCCGAACGAACCGGCGCCCCTGCGGATCGGTCCAGAGGATGCTGGTAGCCGCCGGCACCCGGGTAAGCCGGAAGAACGAGGGGTTGCCGTTGTCCAGCTTGGCATCGTTGAAGAAGGTGCGCACTTCAAGCGCCAGGTTGCTCGAGATCCGCTGATCGACGTTGACGCGGACGCTGGAGTTACTGGTGCCGTCGAGGCCGCGGAGCGCGCCCTGCTGGTCGCGACGGTTGACGCTCACGAAGAACCCGGTGCTCCCGAAGCGCCCCGACATGTCGAGGTTGCTGTTGAGATAGGGGTTCCGAGTCGCCGCCTGGGCAACCGGGTTATAAGTCCGGCCGGGCCAACGGTTGATCTGGAAGGTATTACGGAGCTGGCAACCAGCCGCCCCGCCGGAACACGCCTGGCCATCACCGTTGAGCGAAGGCGGCGGCGAGGCGAAGTCGGTGGTGGTATTGTTGACCCGGAGCAGTTCCGAATACCAATCGATTGAACGCCCGCACGGAACCCCTGACGTCGCCACGTTCACGCAAATGCGGGAGCCGGTCTCGTCCATGGTAAGGGCGTGGCTCTGCGCGCTGCCGAAGTCGCCTTCGATGTCGCTGAAACCATACTCGGTGCGGAAGTTGAACCGGACACCGTCGGTTCCACTCTTCGAGCCTTTGGTCTTGATCGTGATGACCCCGTTGCCCGCCCGCGCGCCGTAGAGCGAGGCGCCGGCGGCCCCCTTCACGACTTCGATCGACTCGATGTCGAGGGAGTTGAAGTCCGGCAAGTCGCCTTCGATCATGGCGCCGTCAACGATATAGAGCGGCCCAGTCCCGCGCCCCTGATTGTTGAGCGATTTCGGGCCGCGGAGCAGGATCTGCGGCGAAGCGCCCGGCTGCCCGGACGGCGACGAGACCCGGACGCCCGGGATCCGCCCCGCGAGGCTCGACACGATGTTCTGCGCCGGAACCGGAAGATCTTCCGCCGTCACCCGGCCGATCGGGAAGGGCGAGTTGGCTCGCTCCGTACCCGCGATCACGCCGGTGATGACGATTTCTTCGAGCTTGTTGATGTCGGTCGGCAGCTCGAAGTCGATCGTTCGTTCGCCCGCGGTCAGGCCGGGGATGATCCGGGACACCGACTTGTACCCGATCGATCGCGCGGCAAGCGTAATCTGCTGCCCGTTCACCCGCGCGGCGGGAACGGTAAGAACGTACTGGCCCTGCGCATTCGTGTAACTGGTGAGCTGAAGCTCCCCGATGGCCACGGTGGCGCCGACCAGCGGGTCGCCCCGTTGGGAGGTCACCTTACCGCGGAACGTGCTCTGCGCCGAGGCTTGGGCCACTACGCCCACCAGCCCGAACGCAACTCCGAGCGTACCCACCAACAATTTGGAGCGCGAGATTAATCGCATGACGCGGACACCCCTGGAAAGAGGAAACGCGATGTGACACGGAGACGAGCCGCCTATGCGCAAGGGACGCGCCGCAAGCTCGAATTCCAGTAAAGCCAAGCGGTGAAACAATTTACGGATTTGAGACCAGGTCGTGACCAAGAGGCTGTTCGGAACGGAAGAGTGTCCAATCGACACAGAATAGCGTGTCCGTCCAGCTCAATATGGCCAATTGATCCTACAGATTATACCGCTTAGATCGAAACGCGCTAGGCCCCCGTGGAAACCCGCAAGCCAACCGCCAGGCCGGAATGGGGCGCTGGAGCCGACTCGGCGCTACTCACCAAGCGGCTCGGAGGCCGCCTCCCCCCCGTCGAGCGGAAGGAGGCGCTCATAAAGCTGTGTTAGACGGCGCCAGTCAAGCTCATCGCTATTGGGAGCGAGAAGATAGACTTCTTGAAGCCGCGCGAGCCAAATGAACCGGCTGGTGCCGCCACCAAGCTCCGCGGCACGGAGGTGAGTTAACCCATCGCGCATCGAGCGCTCCGGATTCTCGTCGGATGGGGGAGCGGCGCGCGCGCGCCGGGCCCTCCCCAGATGCCAATAGGCCAGCAGCGCATGCGCTTCCGAGGAACCGGGCGATCGCGCGTCGGCCAGTACCCTCGCGAACGCCAAGGCTTCGGCGGTCAACACGTCGAACAGCCGGCGGTCCCCCTGCCGAAACGGTGCGGCATACCGAAGGATGGACCAGAGCAGCTCGAGGACGGCGATCGTGCGGCTCGACAGTTCCTGCGCGCCATCCGCGTCGAGGGTAAGGGTCGGCCGCCGGACAGCACGCAACCGGCGCGCTGCTCGGCGAATTCGGAGCGGGATACTCCCCGCACCGGTACCGAGGAGGCGGGCCACGACGGCCGGGGGAAGCCACATGCCGAGACGGAGCAGAAGGGCATGCTGGCCTTCCGGCGTTACCGCCGGGTGAGCGCAGAGATACAGCAAATGCTGTGTTTGGACTCCTCGCTCTTCCCGTCCGGGGGTCTCCTCTTGGCTCAGCCGGAGCGCGAGCTCGCCGCAGGCTTGCGGCGTGACTCCGCCTAGGGCACGCGCCGCTTCAGGACCGGCCGAACGTAGCCACTGCACCGCTGCCTTGAGTAACAGCGCCTCGGCTTCATCGGCGGTTCGGATCTCCTGGTCCTCCGCCACGCGCTCGAGCGTCCGGCGAATGAGCTCATGGACGAGTTCCACCGAACCGAAGCCGCGCGCGTGGATGAGGCGCGCGGCGAGTTGGCGGGCGCCCTGGCGCAGCGGCGTGGCCGGAATGCCGGGAAGGGAGATCTCACCGTGCTCTCGGTGCATGGCTCACGATGTTCGGGATAGGTCCGTGTCACTCCGTTGCGTGTCGTTGTGACTACGTCCGAGGTATATCTCGTCAGATCAAAAAACCATCATGAAGAAGGTCGAGTCCCTTTTCTACTATGCACGAATCGAATTGTGACCTCGCGTTAGTTGCCCGCGCGATCTCGCACGGTGACGGGCCCGCCATCGTTCATGGCACGGACGGGGCCACGCATACGTATCGAGATCTCCTCTCGGCTTCCGAATCCGTCGCGACCTCGCTGCTGTCCGGCCGCGAAGACCTGCGCGAAGCGCGAGTGGCGTTCGCTGTGGCGCCCGGTTTCGAGTACGTCGCGGTGCAGTGGGGAATCTGGCGCGCCGGCGGGATCGCGGTGCCGCTGGCCTTGTCGCATCCACCGCCGGAGTTGGAGTATGTCCTGCGGGACGCGGAGGCCGCCTTCGTCGTCGCCGATGCCTCGAATGCGGAAGGGCTCCGCCCGCTCGCGCGGGCGGCAGGCGCGCGATTCCTGACCGTCGCCGAGGCGATGACGGTTGCCGTCGGCTCCCTGCCCTTCGTCGACGAATCCCGGCGGGCCATGATGGTGTACACGAGCGGCACCACCGGAAGACCCAAAGGCGTCGTCACCACGCACGCCAACGTGCGGGCGCAGATCGTTGCCCTCATCGACGCATGGCGCTGGACCGCGGACGATCGCATTCTCCTCATCCTTCCTCTCCATCACGTACACGGCATCGTGAATGTCGTCGGGTGTGCGCTCTGGGCCGGCGCCACCTGCACGACGCTCCCTCGATTCGAACCCGAGGAGACGTGGAGCCGGATCGAGCGCGGTTCGCTCTCGCTCTTCATGGCGGTGCCGACGATCTACCGCCGCCTTGCCACCTCTTGGGCGAACGGGAGCAGCGACCAACGTGCCGCCCGTTCGGCCGGTTGCCGCCGCATGCGTCTCATGGTGTCGGGTTCGGCGGCGCTCCCGGTGCAAATGCTCGAGGAGTAGCGGGCGATCAGCGGACATACGCTCCTGGAGCGATACGGCATGACCGAACTCGGCATGGCGCTTTCCAATCCCCTCCTCGGAACGCGGCGTCCCGGTTTCGTCGGCACTCCGCTGCCCGGCGTCTCGGTGCGGCTCGTAGACGACGCGGGGCGCGACACGCCGCCGGGTACTCCTGGCGAGATCGAGGTGCGTGGGCCGAATGTCTTTCTCGAGTATTGGGGGCGGCCCGAGGCCACACGGGCGGCCTTCCGCGACGGCTGGTTCCGAACCGGAGACACGGCGATTCTCGACGACGGCGCCTATCGAATCCTGGGTCGGAGCAGCGTCGACATCATCAAGACCGGTGGATTCAAGGTGTCCGCGCTCGAGATCGAAGAGGTCCTGCGCGAGCATCCGGCAGTGGCGGAGTGCGCCGTGGTCGGTGTGGAAGACCGTGAGTGGGGGGAACGGGTCTATGTGGCGGTCGAACTCCGAGAAGGGGCAACCCTCGAGCAAGAAGCGCTCGCCCGGTGGGCCAAGGAGCGGCTCGCCCCCTACAAGGTCCCGAGGGCCCTTCGGACCGTCGGTGCGCTGCCCCGCAACGCCATGGGCAAAGTGCTCAAGCCGGAGGTGGCGCGCCTCTTCTAGGAGGGCTTTGCGGCGGCCAGACGGCGGTCGAGTTCCCGCCCCATGGCGTCGAGACCCTGCCGCAGCAACATCGCGCTTGCCGAGTCGAGCATGCGCTGTCCTACGGCGGCGATTGTGCCGCTCACCTGTAGGTCCGCCCGGTAGTTCATGGTGGTGACGCCGGCGGTGCCGCCGTCATTGAGCGTGACCTCCGCCCATCCGCGGGCCACACCGAGCCCGCCGCGGCCATCGATCGTCATGGTGTACTGCCGGGGGGCCACCAGATCTGTGAGGGTGACGACGAGATCGAAGGCCACCGCAACAGGGCCGATCCCGAACTCCATCGATCCTTCGTAGCGGTCCGGCGCCACTTGGGTGATGACGGCCCTGCCGGGCATCGTCTTGGCCAGCACATCGGCATCGAGCAGGAGCGCCCAAACCGCCTCCCGGGGCCCGGCAAACGTATACATCCCCTCGACGATCACGCCGACTCAGATCAGTTCCAGCGGGTCCAGATTACGATGGCCGCGCAGGAGTCAATCAGGAATTCTCCGGGAAGTTGGGCCGCACTGCGGTAGACTTCCATCATTTCGATGTCGCGGGGGGAAATCGACTGGAGCGCCTCGCCAACCTCGGACTCCAACACTCGCCAGCCGTCGATCCAAACGCCCACCCTCGCGGCCGGTCCGCTGCAGCGTCGAAAGATGGCCCCGTCGCTGGTCACCGTGACGCTGGGAATTCCCTGCAGGAGGTCGACCGTTCGCATCGGACTCGCGCGATCGATATCCTCGCGGGTTCGAAAGGTCCCGAAGCCGAATTTCTTCCGGCGGAAGAAGTCGTCGTATTTTTCCGTGCCGGCATACCGCCCCGGCTTTTGAACGACGCCGCGCCGGCCTTGGACCACGATGTCTGGAAGCGGAGTCCCCACCGGTTCGAGCCCGATCCGTCCGACCCAGTGCTGCCCCGGCTCCAAACGCAGGGTGAAGTAGATCCCCCGCCACCCGATGGCCCGCACCTGGATCAGCTGGAGGCCGCTAGGCAGGCCGGTGAAGAGCACCACGCCCTCACTGTCGGCCGTGGCCCGAAAGGTCGTGCCCATGACGATCACTTCCGCCAACGGAATCGCGACGCCGAGGCTATCGGTAACCTGGGCCTTGAGGCGAGTCGGCGCTTCTTGGGCGGAAAGCGCTTTGGCCGCGAGACCGGTCGCGAGCAGGAGGGAGAGAATGAACCGAAAAGGCATCTTTTGAATCGACGCGCCGCCCCGGAGGAAGGTTTCAGGCCGGTCGCAGCCACGGCCGCCCACCTCGGACGGCCGCGTAGCGCAGATGGCTAGGGAGGGAATCGAACCCCCGACACGCGGATTTTCAGTCCGCTGCTCTACCAACTGAGCTACCTAGCCGAAGGGGCGTCAATATAATGGAGGGCGGGAGACCGACGCCACCGACGAACCCTCGTTAGGGGATCTTCGGCTTCCCGAAGAGCCCCTTGAGCTTGCTCGTGGCGGCGTTCTTGGCGGCGTCGGCCGCCGCCCGCTTCATCGCATCGGCAATCTGCCGGCCCATCTGGCTGGTCGCGTCCGCCATCGCCTTGCCCATGTCGAAATTCAGCAGCGCCTGGCACGCCTGTTCCATCGACGCCCGCTGTTCCGGGGTCTGCTGGGCCCCGGTACCGCCCGCCGGAGTTTGAGCCGCCTGGGCCTTGGCGCTGGCCAAGGAGTCGGCGAGCTGTTGGCTCGAGAGGTAGAGCACGTAACCGGTGGCCATCGAATCGGGATTCTGCAGATGCCTGTTGGCGGTCCAAGCCACCCCCGCCGGCGCCGCGAAAGCATCTCCGGCGGGAGCCGAGAGGTCGGCGGCGGTGGCGGTCTCCTCGAAGTTCACGCAGACGAGGCGGCCCTGGGAATGGAGGACGATCGGCGCCTTGTTCATCGTGCAGAAACTGAAGCTCCCGAAGGTCCGTTCCTCGCACTCCTGTCCGGCAAAGCTCTTCTTCCCCGTTTTTTCACCCGCCTCGGCCACGCTACCGGCCCCGAAGCCCCGTACCAAGAGAGAGGCCATCTCCCTGACGTTCTCGTGGAACCGCTTTTTCCCCGCGCCGTCGAGGTTCTCGTAGGCCCGTGCCATATGCGGAAGAATGTTCGCGGCGACGGTGCCCTGTTTCTTGGTCAGATCCGCGGAGTACGTCGAATCCGCCGTAGTGAGGGTCCACGTATCGGTCGCGATCGTCTTCCCCATCATCTTCATCGTGCTGGTCTGGCGGCGAGCTGTCCGGTCGCCGTCGATCGACAGCGTGGCGTTTCCGGCGATGTCCCCCGTGAGGGCGTAGGTCACATGCGCCCCCTTCAATCCGGACTTGGCCGGCTTGAAGGGGTTTGGCTGAGCGGACATCGGGACGGCGGCGGCCGTGAAGGCGGCCATGAGAAGAAGGCGGTGCACGGATTGGGTCTCCGAGAGACGGGTACGAGTCCAATATACGGTGTCCCCCCCGCACGTATATTCCGTCCCATGCCGGATCCCCGCTATCCCAACCTTACCGTCCTCGAGCACCCCCTCATCCAGCACAAGCTCGCGATCCTCCGCGACAAGTCCACGCCGGTCAAGGACTTCAAGCAACTGGTGAACGAGATCGCGATGCTGATGACCTACGAGGTGACTCGGGATCTCGCCACGGAGACGGTGGAGATCGAGACACCGCTCGAACGGATGGCGGCGCGCAAGGTGTCGGGAAAAAAGCTCACGCTCGTCCCGATCCTTCGGGCGGGGCTCGGCATGGTCGACGGGATTACGCAGCTCATTCCCTCGGCGCGCGTCGGGCACGTCGGCCTCTACCGCGATCACGAGACCCTCCTCCCCGTCAGCTATTACTTCAAAGTGCCGGCCGCCGAGACGGGGCGGGACTTTTTCGTCTTGGATCCGATGCTCGCCACCGGCGGCTCCGCCGTTGCGGCGGTAAGCAAGCTCCGTGCGACCGGCGCCGCCAGGATACGGTTTCTCTGCCTCGTCGCCGCGCCGGCGGGGGTCGAAGCGATGCTCGCGGCGCATCCGACGGTCCCGGTCTTCACCGCCGCCCTCGACCGCGAGCTCAACGACCGGGGATACATCCTCCCTGGTCTGGGCGATGCGGGAGATCGGATCTTCGGAACGCGGTAAGTATTGTTCACTGGTCGCTATTCGCTATTGGCTATTCGCGAAAGCCTTTGAGCGAGTAGCGAATAGCGAATAGCGACCAAGGAGTCTAACGCATGGCTGAGGCCAAACTGACCTTCTGGGGCGCCGCCGGGCAGGTCACCGGTTCGATGCACCTCTTAGAGGCCGCCGGCGCGCGGATCCTCCTCGACGCCGGGCTCTTCCAAGGCCGGCGCGCCGAGGCGATGGCACTCAACGCCAATCTGCCCTTCGACCCGAGGCGGATCGACGCGATCGTCGTCAGCCACGCCCACATCGACCACATCGGGCGCCTGCCCCTGCTGGTGCGGAACGGGTATCACGGCCCGATCTACGCGACGCCGGCGACGCGCGACTTATGCGCCGTTATGCTCACCGACGCGGCCCGTATTCAAGAGGGTGATGCCGCCTTCCTCGCGCGGCACGGCAAGCGCGGCCCGCTGAGCGAACCCCTTTATTCGATGGCCGACGCCGTGGCCGTGCAGGACCTGATCGTAGGGCAACCCTACCGCCGCATCCACTACCTGCGAAAGAACCTGGCCTTCGAGTACACCGACGCCGGACATATTCTCGGCTCGGCCTCCGTCGATCTCCGGCTGAGCGAGGGTGGCAGCCACCGGATCGTCTTCTCGGGGGACATCGGCCGATCCGGCCTGCCGATCATCCGAGACCCCGACCCGCCGACCGGCCCCATCGACACTCTGATCGTCGAGTCCACGTACGGAGACCGGGACCACGAGCCGGTGACCGATGCCGAGAGCCGCCTCGCCGAGATCATCCGGACCGTCGCGGCTCGGGGCGGCAAAGTGCTGATTCCGGCCTTCGCGCTTGGGCGGGTGCAGGAAATCGTCTACTCGTTGCACGAGCTCCACCGCCAGGGGCGTATCCCGGGCATCAACATCTATGTGGACAGCCCGCTCGCGGTCGACGCGACCACCGTGTTCCGGATGCATGCGGAAGTCTTCGACCGCCGCGAGCGGATGCTGGCGGAAACGGATCAGGTGTTCGACTTCCCGCTCCTCAAGTATGTGAAGGCGGTCGAGGACTCGAGGCGCTTGAACACCCTGAATGGACCGGCCGTCATCATCGCGGCGTCGGGCATGGCCGAAGCCGGGCGCATTCTCCACCATCTGGCCAACCATATCGGCGATTCGAAAAACTGCGTGCTCTTCGTCGGGTTCCAGGCCGAGCACACTCTGGGGCGGCGCATTCAGGAAGGGGCCCGGCAGATCAAAGTCTACGGCGATCTCTACGACGCGCGCGCCCAGGTAGAGACGATCAGCGGCTATTCCGCCCATGCCGACCGCTCCGAACTCCGGGCCTGGGTGCGGAAACTCGGCGGTCCGGTGCGCCGGGCATTCGTGGTGCACGGTGAGGCGGCCCAGGCGGCGGCGATGGCGACGATTCTCAAGGAAGAAGGCACGGGTGACGTCGTGATCCCACAACTGGGAGAGTCTTTCACGCTGTGAACCACCCGCTCCGGCGGAGTGTCCGGCTTCTTGGCCTGCCACTCCTCGGCTACGCGCTTCTCGTGGGATGGGTCTGGCGGGTAAGCCGCCAGGACCATCGGGAGCCGGCCGATGCGATCGTCGTTCTCGGCGCGGCCCAGTATAACGGCCGCCCTTCTCCCGTGCTCAAGGCGCGGCTCGACCACGCCGTCGAGTTGTACCGGGAGAAGCTCGCCTCCCGGCTGCTCGTCACCGGCGGGATCGGGGCCGGGGACCGGGTGAGCGAAGCGGCGGTCGGGCACAAGTACCTGCGGGCGCGGGACGTTCCGGAGTCGGCTATCGTGGTGCGGCCCGACGGCCGGACGACCGAGGAGTCGATGCGCTCGGTGGCGGCCTGGATGCACGAGCACCGCCTGACGAAAGCGCTGCTGGTGAGCGATCCGTTCCACATGGCACGGCTCCGTCTCGAGGCTCGGCGAGCCGAACTCGAAGCGGTGACGTCACCGACCCGGACCAGTCCGATCTTGCCGGGCAGCCGCGCCGAATTCCAGTACCTGGCCACGGAAGCGCTGAAGTTACCCGTGACCGCAATCCGCATGTTCCTGGGTGGCTCGCGGGTCGAGCCGCCGCGTCCCTAGATCCTTTGCCCCGCTTCCCTATGAAACGACTCGCACTGCTGTTCTCGCTTTCGGCCGCCTCCGCCCTTCCCCTCTCGGCTCAAGGATCGGCGTCCCGGCTCCGAGTGCCCTTCGTCATGGACACCCTGCCCAACGGTCTCCGGGTGATCGTGCACGAAGACCACTCGGTGCCCGTGGTGACCACCTACACCTGGTTCCACGTCGGGTCGGGCGACGAGCTCCCCGGCCGCACCGGCTTCGCGCACCTCTTCGAGCACCTGATGTTCATGGGCTCCGAACATGCGCCCTATCCGCAGTTTGACCGCCTGCTCGAGGCGGCCGGCGCCAGCAACAATGGGTCGACCAACAACGACCGCACCAACTACATCGAGTCGGGCCCCGCGTCGGCCTTGCCCCTGATGCTCTGGCTCGATGCCGACCGGATGGGATGGATGTTGCCGACGATGGACATTCCCAAGGTCGATCTTCAGCGCGATGTCGTGAAGAACGAGCGCCGCCAGGGGGTGGAGAACCAGCCATATGGACTGGTGGAGGATTACCTCCCCGGCATGCTTTACCCGCCGGGCCACCCCTATTCCTGGACGGTGATCGGCTCGATGAAGGATCTGTCCGCGGCATCGCTCGACGACGTGAAGAATTTCTTCCGCAAGTATTACGCGCCCAACAATGCGGTCATCGCGGTGGCGGGTGACGTGAAAGCCGTCGAGGTCTTCGCCCTGGTGCGGAAGTACTTCAGCGACATTCCGCGCGGACCCGAAATCGAGCGGCCCAAAGTGGCCTCCTTTTCGCTCGCGAAGGACACCGTTGCGGTGGTGGAAGACCGGGTCCAGTCGCCTCGGCTCTACTACAACTGGCACACCATCAAGGGCGGCACCGCCGACGACGCGGTGCTCGACCTCGTGGCGTACATCCTGACCGGGGCGCGCAACAGCCGGATCACCCAGAAACTCGTGTACGAGCAGCAACTCGCCACCAACACCGAGTCATTTCAGGACAGCAAGCGCCTCGACGGTGACTTCACCCTCTTCGCGACCGCGAGGCCGGGGAAGTCTCTCCCAGAGCTGCAGCGGATCATCGACGCCGAACTCCGGCGCCTGGCGGAGGAAGGACCGACCCAGCGGGAACTCGATCAGGCCAAGAACACCACCGAGTCGAGCTTCCTCTCGGCGCTCGAGAGCACCTCGCGCAAGGCCGACCAACTCAACGCCTATTACTACCGGAACGGGAATCCGGACGGATTCCAAGCCGACCTCGATCGGTTCCGGGCCGTCACCGCGGAGGATATCAAGCGAGTCGTGCGCACCTATCTCCTCGCCCCGAAGGCAATGCTGAGCGTCGTTCCACAAGGCAAACGGGAACTTGCCGCGCGGGCGGGAGGGGTGACGCCATGACCCGCCCCACCCTCCGCGCTATCACCGCCCTGCTGGCGGCGGCCACTCCGGCGGCCGCACAAGTCACCACGCCCCCCGACCTGGCGTCTCCCCCAGGGCTCAAGACCCCCGCCGTGCAGGAGACGAGGCTCACCAACGGCCTGCGCCTCTTGGTTGTGCCGATGCATGAGGTGCCGCTGATCCAGGTGGTGCTCAATGTGGCCGGCGGCGCCCGCGAAGACGGGGCGCGGCCGGGGCTCGCCACCTTCACCGCCAGCATGCTCGACAAAGGGGCCGGTGGCCGGGACGCCAACACGGTGGCGGCGGACGTGGCCTACCTCGGCGCACAGCTCTTCGCGGGAGCCGACTGGAACGGAACCAACGTCTCGCTGCGGGTGCCGAAGCGGAGCATCGGCGCGGCTCTTGACCTCATGGCCGATGTCGTGCTCCGGCCGGCCTTCTCGTCGATCGAAGTGAAGCGCCAGCGCGATCTTCGGCTGGCCAACTTAATCCAGCAGCGCGATCAGCCCGGGGCCGTCGCGACCCTGGCCTACAACTCGATCGTCTTTCCGGAAGGGCATCCATATCACCGGCCCATCGGCGGAGATTCCGGCTCGACGGCCGGCCTCGATTCATCGATGGTGCGCGGCTTCTACCAGTCGACGTTCCGGCCCGACCGCGTCACCGTCATTGTCACCGGCGACGTCACCCTGACCGAGGCTCGGGCCGAGATCGAGCGCCGCTTCGGCGGGTGGCAGAAGGGGACATTGACCTCCCCTTCGGCCTCCAAGCCCGCGCAGGCCATCGCGGCCGCTCCCACGAAGGTGTACTTGGTGGACAAGCCGGGAGCGGCGCAGTCGGTCATTCGGATCGGGCACGCAGGAGTTGAGCGGAGCAGTCCGGACTACTACGCCATCCAAGTCATGAATACACTGTTGGGTGGCTCATTCTCGTCGCGGCTCAACTCCAACCTCCGGGAAACCAAGGGATACACTTACGGCGCTCGTTCCGGCTTCGACTTCCAGCCAATTCCCGGGGCCTTTACCGCCTCCGCCGATGTCCGCACCGACGTTACAGACAGCTCGCTGGTCGAGTTCTTCGGCGAGCTCCGCCGCATTCGCGACGAGAAGGTGGATCCGGTCGAGCTCGACCGGACCAAGCGCTATTTGGCGCTCCGCGTGCCCGGCGCGTTCGAAACCACCGGACAGGTGGCCGGCCAGCTCGGCACCCTGCTCACTTTCGGGCTGCCGTTCAACTGGTTCGACGACTATGTGCGGCGGATCATGGCGGTAACCGCGGAGGATGTGCAGCGGGTGGCGCGGCAGTATGTAAGGACCGACTCCCTGGCGGTGATCGTCGTTGGCGATATACAGAAGATCAGGCCCGGCGTAGAGCGCCTGAAGCTGGGCCCGCTCGAAGTGCGAAAGTAGCGCCGTGACCCTCGAAAGATCGGAGCGGCGCTACGAGGGTCGTGTGATCAGCGTCGATCACGACACCGTCCGCTTCCCCGACGGTTCGGTCGGGGTGCTGGAAATGATCCGGCACCCCGGCGCGGCCGCCGTTGTTCCCATGCTCGATGACCCGGCGAGTCCCGACCCGCGGGTTCTGCTCATCCATCAGTTCCGCCACGCCGCCAACGGATTCCTCTGGGAAGTCCCCGCCGGCACGCTTGGGCCGGAGGAGGCGCCCGACGATTGCGCCCGGCGAGAACTCGCCGAGGAAGCGGGGATGGAGGCCTCCCGGCTGACCCGGCTGACCACCATCTACACCACACCAGGCTTCACCGACGAACGGATCCATCTCTACCTGGCCGCCGGATTGACGCCGGTGGCCCTGGCCCCGGAGGCGGACGAGTTCATCACGGTGCATGAGAAACGCTGGAGCGAGGTGGGGAGGATGATCCGGACCGGAAAGATCCGGGACGGAAAGAGCCTCTGCGCACTCATGCATGTGAACTGCTTCGTGAGGCACGCCTAGAAGAACGTGAAGAGCGGCGGCGCCATCCCGTTCTTCCGGAAGTTTCCCACCACCTGCCCCGCCATGTAGATCGTGTGGGTATAGATCTCGTCCCATACCTGCCATACCGGCATCGACTGTCCAAACAGATTCGTGGTTTGCCGCCGAGCCTCCGGGGACTGACCCTTGAGCACTCCGCCTGCGTAATCGAAGACCACGTTGATGAAGCGGCGCAGGCCCGCCTTGCTGTTGAGCGAGGCCGCGGTGTCCGGGAGGGAGAGCGCCGACCCCTTGAGGACTGCCGAAGCGATATAGCCCGCCGTATTCGCCGCATGGTGCACCTGCTGGGCAAAGTCCCGCTGCTGGGGTGTGGCTTTGTCGCGATAGAGCCGTTCCGGCATCGAATCGGCCATCGCCAGCAGCACTTTGCGTTGATGCTCGAGCATGCGGACCTGGCTCTCGCGCGGATTCTCTCCGTTGCCGGCCT
This sequence comes from Gemmatimonadales bacterium, assembly GCA_013140635.1. GTDB lineage: Bacteria > Gemmatimonadota > Gemmatimonadetes > Gemmatimonadales > GWC2-71-9 > JABFSM01. Next base: position 2,483 of record JABFSM010000328.1, on the reverse strand, counting down.
GCGCCGCGAGCCCGGGTGCGGCGCCGGCCAAGATACCGATCGTCATCACTGAACTCATTCGCATGCGGAAGGCTCCATTCAGGGGATGAAGGTGTGGGTGAGCTTGACGCGGAACACACGGCCGCTCGAGAGCGGCAACCGGGGGGATCCCGGCTCCGCCTCACGCTCGGTGTTGAATCCTTCGTCGTATACCAGCCAAAGGTCGCTCCCTTCGCGGAAGTTGTAGCGCAGCCGCAAGTTGGCGCCGAGGCGGTTGGCGACCGAATTGAATTGCACCAACGCGATGGCGGAGAGCTTCGCGTTCGCGGCCGCCCCGATTCGGAACCGGGCGACATGCAGATCGAGCCCGGTTTGCCGCTCGGGGAATCGAATGCGATCGAGTTCGTACGTGCCGCCGATTTCGAGATTGCGAGAGACATTCCAGGTCGGCCCGAGGCGGAGGCGGGCGTGCCACCCGTCGTAGAACCCTCCGACCCGGACGTCGGCCGAGGTGCGCAGGAGCGGCCCCGGCGGAGGCGAGATATTGAACCAGAACTCGGCAAAGCGGTGCCGGCCCGGGAGGACGCTCACTCCCTTGCCCAGCGTAAACGGCGCGGTGACCTCATCGAAGTTATGCACCATCTCGAACCAGCCCGACGTGCCGGAACGAAACTCGTAGATCCACCAGTACGACATGTTATAGGTCTCGAGCGCCCCATCTCCGTTGCGGAAGTAGTAGATCCCGATCGCGCCCGGCCCATGGCTCCGGAACACCGACCCGCTCGGCATGAAGACGTGCTGGGCGTAGATCGAGCTTCTGAGAAAATCCTCGCGGGGCAAGAACCCGAGATCCGGCCGATAGGCGGCGCCGGCTCGATTGACCTCGAAGGTGTAGGTCAGGCCCCGGCTGGTACGCCGCTGCCATTGGGCGTACAACTGGGAGCGGCCGAAGAATCCGGGGTCCTCCTCGTCCGCGTCGTCGAAGGTGGCCGCACTCCGAAGGGTCAGATAGTCGTTGCCGAAGAGCCGCACGACACCGTCGAGCCCCGCCGCGATATTCCGGCCGCCGGCGTTGTCGACGCGGCTGGTGATCATCCCGCCGGCATAGGAGAAGGCATTCGCCACGCGGCGCTTGAACCGAAAGGCGCCGAGATTCTCCGAGGGGAGGTCGCCGCGCCGCGCCGTCTGGACGTCGAGGGCGGCCAGATCCCAGCCGCCCGTTCGGGCAACGACCCGCGCACCGCCCAAGATTCGAAGCGGCGTCCCGTCGGGTGCGAGCCCAATCTGGCGGCTGTGAAAAAGACGGCCCCCGTTCTGAAAGCCAAAGTCGAACACCCCGGCCCGCTCCTGGAAGAACTGACGCTTCTCCGGAAAGAAGAGTGGAAACCGCGTGAGGTTGACCTGCTGGTCGTCAGCTTCGACCTGGGCGAAGTCGGTGTTGAACGAGAGGTCGAGGCGGAAGCTCTCCGAGACGCCGTACTTGAGGTCGGCACCCGCTTCCCGGACGAAGGCCTGGTCGCTGGCGTAGGCCGCGGCACCGGCCGGTAGGGTGGTGGTTCGGTCGACCCCGCTCAGCAGGTATGGCGTCACGTACACCGGCCGGCCCGGCTTCACGCCGTGCAGGACGACGTCCTGCATAACGGACGGCTGGCGGAACTCGTGGGCCGGATCGATCGCCGGGAAGGTCACCCGTTCGTTGGTGCGCGCATGTAGCCGAGTCACCGTGAGGCCCATCACCACCTTCCCTTCCCGCTCCTGGAAGCCGAGACTGGAAAGGGGAATGCGGATTTCCGCGAACCACCCCTCCGGCGTCACCTGGGTGGCGGCGTCCCAGGCGGCGTTCCAGCTGTCGCTGAAGGTTCGGGCATCGCCGCTGATGCTCTGATCGATACGAATGCCGGCGGGGGTCGTCGCGAACCAGAGTCCGGTTTCGTTGTCGTTGAAGGCATCGATGAAAAGCGCGAAGGTGTCGTCGCCGCTCCAGCGGTCGCGATAGAGGGAGTTGACTCGAATTCCCTCCGGACGCGAGTCGTAGAACCAGCCCGCGGCATAGAAGTATTCGTCGTCGTAAGCGACCCGGATTTCCGTGCGCTCCGACGGGGCGCCTTGGAATCGGGGAAAATGAAGCGTGAGCGGCAACGGCGCGATCGCTCGCCAGGCACTATCGTTGACGACCCCATCGATACGCACCGGACTGGGGAGGCGCGGCAAGTCGAGTTCGCCCTGGCCCTGGGCATGCAGCCGAGCGGCCGCCAGCAGGCTCGCCAAGACAACTTTCTGAACTCCGGTTCGCACGAGCATCCCGAATCCTGGTCTATTTCCTGGATTCGAGATTACTCAACATGCCGCCAGCATAGGGTGGAGCTTTCGTGTCGCTACCGTGCGGATTTGTGACGAAACGGTCAAGCGAGTGAGCGGTCCCTGTGCGTCGACGCGTTCGGGGCTAGCTTCCTTCGGGATCCTTACGATGACTCCAGGTCTGCCCCCGATGGACCGAAGCCGCC
>JABFSM010000184.1 GCA_013140635.1 Gemmatimonadales bacterium | reverse complement strand
TGTCCGATCCCTCCCCTCCTCCCCCCAGACACGAAGTCACCCGGCTGCTCCCCGAGATCTCGGGTGGGGATCCCGCCGCCATGGAGCGCCTGGTGCCGCTGGTGTACGCGGAGCTCCGCGCCATTGCCGCGCGGGAAATGCGTCATGAGCGCGGCGAGCACACCCTGCAACCCACCGCCCTGGTGCACGAGGCCTTCCTCCGCCTCGTCGGCAAGCCCGATCTCTCGTGGCAAAGCCGCGCCCATTTTCTCAACATCGCCGCGCAGGCGATGCGCCGGATCTTGGTCGAGCACGCGCGGCGCCGGAAGGCCGAAAAGCGGGGCGGCGGCCGGGACCGGGTAACCCTGGACGAAGAGCTGGCGGGCGCGACCGGCGAGGGGGTCGAATTGACCGAGCTCGACGACGCGCTGGAGCGGCTCGCGCAACTCGACCCGCGCAAGGCACGCATCGTGGAACTTCGCTTCTTCGCGGGACTTTCCGTCGAGGAGGCGGGCGAGCTCGTCGGGGTCTCCCCCGCCACCGTCAAGCGCGAATGGCAGTTTGCCAAGGCGTGGATTCAGCGGGAACTCGCCCGGGGGCCGGCATGACCGCGGCGCCCGAGCACTGGCACGCCATCGAGGAACTCTTCGCGGCCATCGTCGACCGCTCCCCCGCGGAGCGGGACGCCGCCCTCCAGGCCTTTGCCGGACCCGAAGCGGTGCGGATGGAAGTCCGGAGCCTCCTGGCGGCGCTCGACGCCGCGCACGTCAACATCGACCCGAGCCCGGGGGCAAGCCACCTTACGCTTGGTGCCTTGGCGACGGCCACGACCTCTCTGGTCGGCCGGACACTCCGTTCCTGGCATGTGGTGCGGGAGATCGGCCGCGGGGGGATGGGGACGGTGTACGAGGCCTTCCGCGCCGACGATCGATACCGGCAGCGGGTCGCGGTGAAGACGGTGGCCCGCGCCGTGGACAGCGAGGTGGTGGCCCGCCGGTTCCGGCAGGAGCAGCAGATCCTCGCCACGCTCGAGCACCCGAACATCGCCTCGCTCATCGACGGTGGCGTCACCGACGAGGGGCAGCCCTACTTCGTGATGGAGTACGTCGACGGCCAGCCGATCGATCGCTACGCCGCGGCGCTACGCCTCGGTCTGGAGGCCCGGCTCGACCTCTTCCGTCAAATCTGCTCGGCGGTGCAGTTCGCCCACCGCAACTTGGTCGTCCATCGCGATCTCAAGCCGAGCAACATCCTGGTCACCCAGGACGGCACCGTCAAGCTGCTCGACTTCGGCATCGCCAAGCTCCTGGGCGACGCGGAGCGTGAGGCACCGACGCTCACCGAGACCGGCTTCCGGGCTTTTACCACCGCGTATGCCAGTCCGGAGCAGGTGCGCGGAGAGCCGATCTCCACCGCCACCGACGTCTACTCTCTCGGCGTGATGCTCTATCTCCTGGTGAGCGGGCACCTCCCGATCGACGTGGAGAAGCTCACCCCCACCGCCGCGCTGGCGCGGATCTGCGATACCATACCCGAGCCGCCCAGCCGGGCGGTAACGGCGGAAGCGGCACATACGTTAGGCTCCGCGGACCCCCGCCGCCTGGCCCGTACGCTCGAGGGCGAGCTCGACGACATCGTCATGATGGCGCTCCGCAAGGAGCCGGAGCGACGCTACCCGACGGTGGCCGCGTTCTCCGACGACCTCAAGCGCTATCTGCAGGGCCAGCAGGTCGTGGCCCGGCCCGATACCTGGCGCTACCGGGTGCGCTCCTTCTCCCGCCGCAACCCGAAGTTCGTGGTCGCGATCGGGATCGCGGCCCTCTCGCTGCTCGGCGGCGCCGCCCTGGCCGGCTCGCAGGCGCGGCGGGCCGGGCAGGAGCGGGACCGGGCCAGGACGGAAGCGGCGCGCTCTTCGCGGGTGGTGTCGTTCATCGAGCAACTCCTGGCGGCCCAGGTGCAGGGCGCTCTCACCGAGGCCACGATCGCGAGCCTCGACCAGGCGGTCGAGCAGTCCCGCGGGGAGCTGGCCGACGATCCGGTGGCCCGCGCCGCCGTCTACCGCACCGCGGCCAAGGCGTACGCCTCCCACAATCGCGACGAACGGGCGCTGCCGCTCCTCGACTCGGCGCTGGCCCTCGACCGGCGGCATGCCGGCCCGCACTCCATCGAAGTCGCGCGCGACCTGATCGTCCTGGCCCGCGTCGACTATAACCGGGGCCAACTCGACTCGGCGGTGACCCATGCCGCCACCGCGGTCGAGATCCTCCGCACCGAGACCTCCGACCGTCCCGACGATCTGCCGAGTGCCCTACTCTACCACAGCTTCGCGCTAACCTATGCCGGCCGGCCCGATGAGGGGCTCGTCGTCGCCAAGGAGGGGATCGACCACGACACCCCGCGGGGGCCGAGCGCCATACTGGCCTATCTGCACATGGCGTTGGGGGAGGCCCACATCTTTCTCGGCGCGTACGCCGAGGGCGAAGCGGAATACAGGCGATCGGCGGCACTCTACGACTCGCTGCCGGGGGAGCCGCCGACCGAGCTCGCCATCGCCGAGCTCGGGTTGGCCACACTGACCATGGACCGGGGGAAGACCGACTCGGCCGAGATCCACGCCGAGCGCTCGCTCGAGCTCTTCGTCCGGCGGTGGGGCCCCGAGCACGCCTACACCTCTCGCGTTCACTCGATCCTGGCCCGCATCGCCGCCGCCAAGGGCGACTCGGCGCGCACCGCCCGGGAGGTCGGCGCGGCGAGCAAGGCCCTCACGTCGGGCCGGCTCGGCTTGGTGGATTGGATCGTCATCGAGAGCGCGCTCAGCCAGATGCTGCTCGGATTCGGGCGCACTGCCGAAGCGGTGGAACGCCTACAGCGGGCGCTCGCGGCGCGGCCGGACGAACTTGCCCTGGCGCCGCAAATCCTCGCGAGCACGAAATTCACGCTCGCGCTGGGGCTGATCGCGGAGCGCCGGAGCAAGGAGGCAATCGCCGTGCTGGAGGATGTCTATCGCATCGCCGACACGAAGTACGGCCCGAAAGCCGCCATCACTCTAGGCGCCCTCCGCCGACTCCTCTTCCTGTCCGAGGCGGTCGGCGACACAGGGCGGGTCAGGCGCTATGCGGCCTTTTTTCCGGCCGACAGCGCCGCCGCGATCCGAGCTCGCGGCCGCGCCTGGGCCCGATAGAGAAGCTCCGCAATTGCGCGTACATTCATAGCATACATTGACACATGCAGCGGCTTCATTTATCTTGGGTCATGGTGAAGAAACGAGTGGATCGGGTGCGGGAACCGGTGCAGGTCTACCTCGACGTTCAGGACGCCACCATGCTGGCGGGCCTGGTCGAGCAAACCGGCCTCGCTAAGGCGGAGCTTCTCCGTCGCGGGTTGCGGCAGCTCGCGCAGCAGCTCGTGGACAAGAGCCGTCCGGGGTGGTCGTTCGACTTGCTCGTCGGCGCAATCGATGATCCGGATGGACCGACGGATATGTCGGAGCGCCACGACGAATACCTGGCCGAGATTCTCGAAGAAAGGATTCGGCGTGGAGCGCGCCCTGATTGATACCGGCGCCTTGCTTGCGCTTGTCATAGCCAAGGATCAGTATCACAGGCGCGCCGTCGAGACATACGCCGGCTTTCGCGCGCGGGGTGGCCACTTCATCGGCACCCCGCTCGTGCTCTCGGAGTTTCACAATCTGGTACGCGCGCGACTGCCGATCGCCTCGGCGGGCAAGCTCCTCGGCGCCCTCCTCCACGACCGGATATACGGGTGGCAAGACCTCCCCGCGGACGCTCTCCAGCGCGCCCAGGCCGAGTGGATCGATCGCTACCCCGATCAGGGGTTTTCGCTCGCCGACGCGGTGAGCTTCGAGCTCATGCGCAGCCATCGGATTTCGAAGGCCTTCAGCTTTGACCGACACTTCGTAACGGCGGGGTTCTCTCTGCTCGACTGAGCTATGCTTCGCGGCGCCGAACCAAAGTGAGAATGCTGTAGACCGCCACCGGCTCGTCGCTCTGATTGGTCACTTCCACATCCCACGCCACCACCCCCTGCGGGACGCCGTCCTTCGGCGTCTCCTTGGCCGTCTTCTGTTTGACAGTTAGGCGTACCCGAATCGTGTCGCCGGGATAGACCGGCTTCACGAAACGGAGCGACTCCAGCCCGTAGTTGGCCAGGACCGGTCCCTCTCCCGGATCGACAAAGAGGCCCGCCGCCGCCGAGAGCACGAAGTAGCCGTGGGCCACCCGGCGCTCGAAGATCGAACGTTTGGCGGCGAGGTCGTCCATGTGGGCGTAGAAGTTGTCGCCGCTGATCCCGGCAAAGTTCACCACGTCGGCCTCGGTGACGGTGCGCCGGTGGGTGAAGAGGGTGTCACCGACGTGCAGCTCTTCGAAATGCTTGCGGAATGGGTGGACGATGTCGGTCGGGGTCGCGGCGCCCTTGGTCCAGATGCCGGTCACCCGGGTGAGGGTGGTCGGGTGCGCCTGAATGGCCGAACGTTGCATGTAATGGAGCACCCCACGGGCGCCCCCCATCTCCTCGCCGCCACCGGCGCGCCCGGGGCCTCCATGAACCAGTCCCGGGAGCGGCGAGCCATGCCCAGTCGATTCCTTGGCGGAATGACGGTTGAGCAGAAGGATCCGGCCGTGCCAGGCGGCGGTGCCTAACACCACCTGCCGCGCCAGCTCGTCGTCGGCGGAGAAGACCGAACCGCAGAGGGAGCCGCGCCCCCGTTTGGCCAGCTCGATCGCCTCCTCCACCGAGCCATAGCCCATGACGGTGTTCACCGGTCCGAACGCCTCGATGTCGTGCGGCTCGCTCCGTTCGAGGGGCCGCGGGCAGTGTAGCAGCATGGCCGGGAAGAAGGCCCCCTTCGCGGCGTCGGCGCCGGTGACGGTGAACGTGTCGGGATCTCCATACACCACCTCGGCCCCCGCCTTGAGCAGATCGAGACTCTTCCGCACCTCCGCCACCTGCGCCTTGCTGGCGAGCGGGCCCCAGCGCACCCCCTCGACCGCCGGGTCTCCTAACGTCGTTCCGTCGAGCCGCTTGCTCACCGCGCGGATCACATCCTCGACCATTATGGCGGGCACGAGGGTCCGGCGGATGGCGGTGCACTTCTGGCCCGCCTTCACCGTCATTTCGCGGGCGACTTCCTTGACGAAGAGATCGAACTCTTCGGTACCGGGTGCCCCGTCGGGGCCCAGCATCGCAAAGTTGAGGGAGTCGGCCTCCATGTTGAACCGCACCGACTCCGCAATGAGCCGCGGGTGCGCCTTGAGCTCTCGGCCGGTGACGGCGGAACCGGTAAAGGTCACCACGTCCTGGCTCATCACATGGTCGAGCAGATCGCCGACGCCCCCCACGATGAGCTGCAGGGCACCAGCCGGGAGGATCTCCGACGCGGTCATCTCTCGCACCATCGCCTCGGTGAGGAACGAGGTGGCGGTGGCGGGCTTGATGATCGCCGGCATGCCGGCCAGGATGGTCGGCGCGAGCTTTTCGAGCATCCCCCAGATCGGGAAATTGAAGGCGTTGATGTGGACCGCCACGCCCTCGAGCGGCACGCAGATGTGCCGGCCGACGAAAGTCCCCCCCTTGGAAAGGGGCTCGACTTCCCCGTCCATATAGAAGGTCTCGTTAGGAAACTCGCGCCGCCCTCGACTCGCATAGGCAAAGAGGGTTCCAATGCCGCCCTCGATATCGATCCAGGAGTCGGTCTTGGTGGCGCCGGTCGCGGCGGAAACTTCGTAGAACTTTTCTTTCCGTTCCATCAGGAACGCCGCCATCGCCTTGAGCATGCGGGCGCGCTCGTGGAAGGTCATTCGGCGAAGCGCCGGTCCTCCCATCCGCCGGCCGAACTCCAACATCCCTTTGAAATCGACCCCTTCGCTGCTCGCCGCCGCGACCGGCTCTCCGGTCACCGCGTGTACCAGCGTCGCGGCCTTCCCCTTCCCCGCCACCCATTGGCCCTCTGCGTAGCTCGCGAGCGTTTTCATGGTTTTCTCGTCTCGTGCCAGGTGCGGTAGGTCTGCCTAGGATCGGGGCGGCCGAGCGGCGTTTCGCGCAGCGGCTCACACGGTTTGAGCGTGGCATGGAGTTCCGCCGGGAGCGCCTGGTAGAGCGCCGTCCCTTGGCTCTTCCAGGCGAGCATTTCGTCCGACACGTCCTTCACGATCTTGGCGGGGTTTCCAACCACCACCTTGCGGGGCGGTATCTCCATATTGGCCGGCACGAATGTCAGGGCGCCGACAATGGATCCCGCGCCGATGATCGCGTCGTCCATGATGACGGCATTCATGCCGACGAGGGCGTTGGCGCCGATGCGGGCGCCGTGAATCACAGCGCCATGCCCGATATGCGCCGCTTCCTCGAGCACCACGGTGACACCGGGGAACATGTGGATGGTGCAATTCTCCTGGACATTGCAGCCGTCGGCGATCT